>JAWOAQ010000234.1:0-9166 GCA_046498495.1 Salinibacter sp.
GTGGTTAATACGCTGTGCCATCCTTTGGATTATGCACGCTGGCTTTTTGGAGAGGTGACCTCCGGAAAAACGGTTGAAAAATCCCAGATCGCAACGTGATAATAAAAATTTAACAGCTAATCATTTTGGAAAGGACTTACAAACTGATGAAAATCAGGAAGTTTCGAATACTCAGTATCCTTTCAGACCTAGGTTGAAGAAGATACCTGAGCAAGAGGAAGCTGGCTATAAACAACATAGAAGCGGCGCCCGACCAAAAGGTGTAGAACTTAATCCAAAGCCTGCCGGTGCAAGTCCGTCCTTCGAAGACACGGACGAGATCGCCTCAAAGGCTTCTTCGGACAGCATGCCCAGCTCGCGGGCGCGCTTAAACCACTGTTTGCGGGCGAGGGCCTGCATGTCCTCAACCGAGTCGGCCTCGTCGACAATTTCGAGCCCCAGGAGGGTCTTCACGACATCCTCCATGGTGACCACGCCGGCCACACCGCCGTACTCGTCAACGACGAGCGCGATGTGCTCCAGGCGGTCGAGCAGGCGCTCCAGAAGGTCGGGGAGGGGAAGGTCCTCGCGGACGACCAGAATTTCGCGAGATAGCTCCTCCAGGGACACGTCGTGCTCCTCCTGAGCGGCCCGAAGCAGAATCTCATCTTTCAGCACATAGCCCGTCACGTCGTCCGGGTCGTCGTCGTAGACCGGGATGCGAGAGAAGCGAAACTCGTCGTGCTCCTCTACGACCTCGCCAATGGTTTTGGCATCCGGGAGGTCGAAGATCACAGTACGGGGTGTCATCACATCCTTGACCCGGAGCGAGTTGAACCGGAAGAGGTTGCGCAGAATCCGCGACTCCTTTTCTTCAAAGACGCCCTCTTCCTCGCCCAGCTCGGCCATGGCGGTGAACTCCTCGCGGCTGAAGGACGTCTCGTCATCGTCGCTTGAGAGCAGATACGTGAGGCCCTCCGAGAGCTTTACAAACGGCCAGAGGAGGACGATGGTGGGCACCAGAACGCTCACGACGGCGGGGGCCAGGGTTCTCCAGTACACAGCCCCCAGCGTCTTCGGAATAATCTCCGACAGCACCAGAATAAGCAGGGTAAGAATCCCGGCAATGACGCCGGTGTAGGCCTCGCCAAAGACAACAGCGGCCTGGGCGCCGGCCCCAGCCGCCCCAACGGTGTGGGCAATGGTGTTGAGGCTGAGGATCGCCGAGAGGGGACGGTCGATGTCCTCCTTCATTTCGTGGAGGCGCTTGCCGACCGTGTCCCCCTCCCGCTCCAGGGCGGCGACGTACGACGGCGTCACGCTCAGTAGCACGGCCTCCATGATGGAGCACAGAAAGGAGACGCCGAGAGCCAGCGCAACGTAAAGGAGCAGTAAGCCCATTCGAACGCGAAAGCTGGGCAGGATTCAGGAAGGCGAACCCTGGGACTGCACGTGTACGACGCCGCAGTTCCAGGCCAGGAGTACAGCAACAAATGCGCAGACGACGGGCGCAGTTTCTCGGACGCCCCCGCCAAAGTCGTCCTGCGGCCGATTTTCGGACTCGCATGTACGGCAGAGACCGGGCGGAGTTTTGTGAAGGATACAGAACCGCCCGCAAGGCGGACTACGTGGACACCGCGTCCCCTTTGGCTTTGGCCTGCTCCAGGCGCTTGGCCCACTGTTTCTGGTTCGCCCGGGCGTTTTGCACGACGGGGGTGTACCGAAGCAGCCCGAGCAGCAGATCGTTGAGGGCCGCGGCGGGCTGACGCATTGGGCGCTTCACGTCGAGGAAGAGGATGGCGCGCTCGCCCTCGGTGTCGTTCCACACCTCGTGGTTGTAGGTGTCGTCGAACACCATGCTTTGGCCCTCTTCCCAGTGCACGATCTGGTCGTCGACCCGGATGCGGCACTTTTCGGCCGGCTCGGGCACCTTCAGGCCCAGGTGGTAACGGAGCACGCCCTTGTAGGGGCCGCGGTGGGGCGGAATGTGTTTGCCGGGAGACAAAATGGAGAAAAACGCCGTGGTCATCCCCGGCACCTGTTCGACGAGTTCGGTAGTGCGGGGGCAGCGCGCGCAGTTTTCCTCGGCCTTTTCGCCGTAGCCGTAGAGGAAGAACGTTTTCCAGTCGTCATCCTGCGAGATGGTGGAGGCATCCTCGGCGATGTCGTGGAAGCTGGGAAGGGCCTCCCGGTACTGCAGGATGTCGTCTAGCTCGTCCCGCATCACGGTCCAGTTGTCTTCCAGACGGCGGGTCCAGCCAAAGGTGGATGGGTCGTGGACCGGTGCGTCGCCCACCGTAGAGAGGCGGCCGTAAAAGCCATCGAGTGCGTGGATGGCCTTGTGGCCAAGCTGTTTGAGAATGGAGTCGTCGCGCTCCTGGAAGGTCTGCCGATTTGTGCCTGTGTGCGTGTTCATTGTAGACAGGGGGAAGTGGGGAAGACGGAGTGGATTCGTACGGAAGGGGCGGAAGGGAGCTGCACGATTGCGAAATGACCGATCCTCCGTGCCCTACTGGTCTACGGCCGTTGTCGGCGAATCGTCGGGACGGCCGTTGTCGGCGGGCAGGTCCGCGGTTGGGGCGTCCGCCTGGTCCGGCGCCGAGGCCGTGTCGCCATCCGTTTCCACCGCGTCGGTGATGATGCTGCCCGCCTCGGGGGATGCGCCGAAGAGGGCCGTCACGCGTCTCGACACTGAGTCGAACGTTGAATACATGACCGGGACGATGACGAGGGTCAGGAAGGTGCCAAATGTGAGCCCGGCAATGATGGCGGTGCCCATCGGGCCCCAGAACTGGGTATTTTCACTGCCAAACTGAAAATTAGGCGCAAAGTCGGCCAGCAGGCCCACGAAGTCAATATTAATCCCGAACGTAAGGGGCACAAGGCCCAGGATCGTGGTGAGGGCCGTAAGGAGCACGGGGCGTAGGCGCGTGGCCCCGCCCTCGATGATGGCCTCCTGCTTTGGCATGCCCCGCTGGCGCAGCTGCATGATGTAGTCGACCAGCACGATGTTGTTATTGACCACAATGCCGGCCAGGCTAATGACCCCGATGAAGGTGAAGAGACTGAAGGGGGTACGCGTGAGGATCAGGCCCAGCAGCACCCCAATCAGGCTGAGGCCCACGGCGGACATGATGATGAACGGCGCGCTTACCGAGTTGAACTCGGTAATCATGACGAGAAGGATGAGCGCGACGCCAATAGCCAGGGCCGTAAAGAGGAAGCCGAAGCTCTCCTGCTGGTCCTCATTCTGCCCGGTATAGGTGAGTTCGTACTGCGACGGAAGCTCCTGCTGGTAGTCGTCGAGCAACTGTTGCACCTGTTCCAGTACCGCGTTGTCGTTGTACCCCGGCGCAGCGTCACCCTCAACGGTTACCACGCGTTCCTCGTCGAGCCGCGTGATGGACCCGAAGCCCGTGCTCTCCTCCAGATCGGCTACCGAGAGGACGGGGATCTGGTCGCCGGTTGGCGTGGTGAGGGTCAGGTTGCGCAGGCTTTCAAGGGTGGCGCGGTCTTCTTCCTTCAGCCGCACCGTGATGTCGTATTCATCCTTTCCGTCGCGGAAGGTGCTGGCCTCCTGTCCCTGGATTGCAGCCCGTACGGTGGAGGCCACCTGCTCGGTCGAGAGTCCAAATTGGTTGGCGCGCTCGCGGTCGACCTCCACCCGAAGCTCGGGCCGTCCGGCGTTCAAATCATCCGTTACATCCACGAGGCCCGGAATGGTGCCGTCGCTGGCGGCTTCGTTGAGGCGCGACTTGATCTCGCGGCTGATGGAAACGATCCGGTCAAAGTCGGGGCCGGAGACCTCGACGTTGACGGGCGGGCCCGTCGGGGGGCCCTGGGTTTCCTGCTGAAAGTCGATCTCAGCGCCGGGAATGCCCACGAGTTGGTTGCGAAGGCGGTCCAGCGTTTGGGTTGAGGATTCGGCCCGGTCTTCGTAATCGACCATGTTGAGGCTGAGGCGGGCGCGCTCCTCGCGGTCGGCCCCACCGCCAAACTGAGAGTCGCCGCCAACCCCCACGTTCGTGAGGATGTTCTCGATGTTGGCCCCCACGGCGGCGGTTTGTTGCATGAGGTCGTCAAGGCGCTGCTCGGCGGTCTTGGCCGTTTGGTTGGTGGTCTCGACGTTGGTGCCCACCGGGTTGTCCAGAATGATCTGGACCCGGTTGGGGTCGGTGGTCGGAAAGAAGGAGACGCCGGTTGGGGCGAGGGCATAGAGCCCAACGATCAGGAAGAGGGTGCCGAGGGCTCCGTTGAGGAGCAGGGCGCGGTGGTCCGTAAGCAGCAGGTGGTTGCGCCCGCGCCCGAAGGCCATGCCGGCGGCGCCCACCGCCGCAATGAGGGCGGGGACCGACATCATGATAAGCACCGTGAGCGGATCGATGCGGTCGAGCCACAGGGCGATCCCGAGAAACAGGAGCATGAGAGTGCCCAGGAGGCCGCCGATCCACACGCTGGCCCGGCCGCCCAGATACATCCCCTCCACGGTGTGCACGACGATGCCGAGCGTCCCCACGGCAAGCAGCAGGCCGCCGGGCACGAGGAGCACGCTCCCGGCGGGGAGGGAGGCGAGGGCCGCCACGATGCCACCGAGGATGCACAGGGCCACGCCGGCGGAGAAGGCGCCGAGGGCGCCCGTGTTGCGGAGCATGGCGCGGGGGCGGGCGTAGTCGCGCTCCAGCATAAACCCAAGGAAGTCGCGGTACCAGGCGATGAGGCGGGGCAGGCCCTTCTGAGCAAACCGGTCGCCGATTGGTTTGAGCAGGTAGCTGTGGAGCGCATACAGCGTGGGGACGGCCACGGCCACCACCACGAGGGTCTTCCAGTTGGCCAGGCCCAGAATCAGCCCGAGCACCAGAATGCCGGCCCCGGCCAGGTAGTGCGAGGTGGTGGGCCACGACCGTTCCTCCGCCTCGTCCGCCGTGCCGTCCTCCTCAATCCGGATAAACATGCCCGACACCACCGGATTGATGACGAGGGCCACGAAGAGCGAACAGATGAGCGTAATGATGAGCGTGAGGGGCAGGAAGCTCATAAACTCCCCAATGACGCCGGGCCAGAAGAGCATGGGGGCGAAGGCGACCACCGTCGTCGCCGTGGCCGCCACCACGGCCCCTCCGACCTCAGCGGTGCCGCGTTTCGCGGCCTCCCACCGCGAGTAACCCGCCTCCATGAAGCGGTAGATGTTTTCCACCACCACGATCGCGTTGTCCACCAGCATCCCCAGCGCGATGATGAGGGAGAAGAGCACCACAAAGTTGAGCGTGTACCCGAACGCCTGAAAGTACAGAAAGGTGGTGAACATGGAGAGGGGAATGGCAATCCCCACCAGCGTGGCGTTGCGGACCCCCAGGAAGAAGAGCAGCACCGCGACCACAAAGAGGAGGCCGCTGATGATGTTGTTTTCCAGGTCCGTGACTAGCGAGCGGACGTTTTCGCTCTCGTCGGAGGTGATCGTGACGCGGGTGCCGCTCGGGAAGTCGAACTCGTCGATGGTTTCTTTGACCGACGCCACCGCCTCCAGGATGTTGTCGCCGCCCCGCTTCGTCACGTTCAACGAGATGACGGGGACCGACTCGTCATTTCGGTCGGCCGCCACGAGCTCACCCTCTTCGTTCTCTTCCTGCAGCGCGCGGAGACGCGCAAAGGTGCTCCGGTCCTCGAACCCAAAGACCACGTCCGCCACGTCGCGCACGTACACCGGATTGCCGTTCGGGGCCCCGACCACGAGGTCCGGAATCTGCTCCTCGGGGTCGTCGAAGCGGCCGTCGACGCGGATCAGGTAGTTGAGACGGTCCACATCGATCGAGCCCCCGGGAATGTTGCGGTTCTCGCGCTGGATGGTGTCGACCAGGTCCTGAAATGTAAGGCCGTAGCCCTGCAGGGCCGTCAGGTCTACGTTTACCTGCACCTCGCGTGTAAGCCCGCCCACCAGATCGGCCTCCAAAATGCTGGGGATGCCCTCGACCTCGTCCTGGAGGTCCTCGCCCACCTCCTTGAGGCGGGCCAGCGAGTAGTCCGCGCCCAGGTTCACCGTCATGATGGGAAAGTCCTCCGTGTTGATCTCACTGACGATGGGCTCGTCCTCGATGCCGCTGGGCAGATCGGGCTGGGCGCGGTCGACGGCGTCCTTGATGTCCTGGTACGCCTTGTCGTTGTCCATGCTGGGGTCGAACTCGGTCACGATGGTCGACACCCCCTCCGTGGAGGTGGACCGAAGCTCGTCGATGTCGTTTACGCCGCTGATCTCTTGCTCCAGGGGCTGGGTGACGACCGACTCGATATCGTCGGGGCTGGCCCCGGGGTACACCGTCGTCACCACGATCGTGGGAATTTCGATGGAGGGGGCCGACTCCTTCGGGATCGTGAGGTAGCTGTACAGCCCCCCGCCCACAATCAGCACGGTGAGGACGAGGATGGCCGTCCGGTATTTGATCGACAGGTTGGTGATTTTCATGGAGGAACCGGTCCGGAGGGCGAGAAAACGAGTCGACAGGGGGCGTCCGTTAGGGCATATCGGTCGGCGGGGCATCGGCGTCCGACGAGGCATCCTGCGCGGTGTCGGGCGCCGGGGCGGCCGTCTCGACGTCCTCGTGCTGTTCAACGATCTCCACCCGATCGCCCGAGGCGACGTCCGACTGCCCCACGGTGATGAGTTCGTCGCCCGGCTCCAGTCCAGATTCGATGACCACCTGGTTGCCGCCGGCCGGGCCGAGCGTGACCCGGTGCGACTGGACGATATTCCCCGAGTCCGTCTCCGCCACCGTGTAGGCGTCGAGCCCGTCCTCCGTGCGGCTGATGGCGGCGCGCGGGGCGACCAGGACGTCGTCGAGCCGCTCCCGGACCACAAAGAGCCGGGCCACCATCTCGGGCTTGAGGCGGCGCTCCGCGTTTTCGATTTCGACTTCAATGGGGAAGGTGCGGCTTCCGGGGTCGATGGTGTTGCCCACGAAGTCGATCCGTCCCCATCGATCATCGAGGGGGGCGGACTGGATGCGGACGCGGACGGAGTCGCCCGGGGTGAGATCGTTGGCGTATCGTTCCGGCACGCCGGCCTCGACCCGCACCCGGCGGGTATTGACGATCCGCACGACCCGTTCGCCGGGGGCGGCCTGTTCGCCGGGCTCTTGGAACCGCTCCTCCACGGTGCCCGGGAAGGGGGCGTCGATGCGCGTGTTGGCGAGCTGCTCGCGGGCCTCGCTCAGCGCAGCCTTCGCCTGGCTCAGGGAGGCAAGGGCCTGGGTTTGTTCGGCCCGGACGCTTTCAAACTCGGAGTCACTAATGATCGAATCCTGGTACAGGGGCACCTGCCGCTCGTAGGTATCCTGGGCCAGGTCGTACTGGGCCTGTGCCGACTCGACCTGGGCCTCGGCCTGCTCCACTGCGGCCCGGGCGCTTCGCGGGTTGACGCGGGCGACCAGCGAATCCTCTGGAATGCGGGCGCCGCGCTCGGCCACATACACGAGCGTGCCGGACGCTTCGGCCGATAGGGCGGCGTCGTCGAGGGCCTCTACGCTGCCGGTCACCTCTACTATGTCCTCAAAGGTCTGCGGCTCCAGCACGAGGGTTTCCACACGCGTTTCTGAGCGCTCCGAGGCGGCGGCATCGGCCGCGTCCGGCTCGTCGCTGCAGCCGCTCATCAGGAGGGCGGGGACGGCAAGGAGCGCAGTGAAGACAAAAAGCGAGCGAGCGTCAGGCATGAGGGACGAAGGATGCGGAGAGGATAGTAGTGGGCACGTGGGTGGGCGGCGGGGACGATCAGCGGCGCGTCATCAGGACCGAGGCCGACGCGGAGGTGAGGGGGCGGCCGAGGGCCGTTTCGAGGTCGCTGCGGGCCACCAGGTAGTCGTACACGGCCTGCAGATAGTTGAGGCGACTTTCGTCCAGCTGGTCGGAGGCCTCGCGGAGCTCAGTCGGGGTTGCGGCGCCTTCCCCCACGCGCTTCGACACGTGGTCGTAGTTGAGCTCGGCCCGGCGGACGTTGGTCTCCTGCGCATCGATTTGCTCGCGGGCCGTTTCCAGGTCGCGGACGGCCTGGCGCACCTCGACGGTGACGGCCTTCTGCAACTGATCGAGTTGGACCTCGGCCTGGCGCCGCTGCACCTCGGCCTGCTGGACGCGGGCTGAGCTCTGAAAGCCGTTGAACAGATTCCAGGTGAGCTGCAGGCCAACGCTCACGGACGGGTTCCAGAAGTCGTCGTTAAAGAAGCCGCGGCTCTGTTCGTCGTAGAAGAACGGATTTGTGGGATCGTCGGGGTCGGTTGTCTGGATGCGGGAGCGGTCGTCGGGGACGCGGCCGGAGTAGTTGAGGTTCGCGACGGCCTCGACCTGCGGAAAGAACTCGGAGCGACTCGCGTCCTTTTCGATGCCGCGGAGCTCAACGTTGAGGCGGGCGCGCTGGAGGTCCGGTCGGTTGTCGAGGGCCTGGGATACGGCGTCCGAGAGCGAGATGGATTCCAGCGAAATCGTCTCCAGCCCATCGTCTTCCTGGTCGTCGAGACGTCCGTCGAGCGAGACGGGGCGATCGGACGGCAGGCCCATGGTGCGCTTCAGGTCATCGCGGGAGGCTTCGGCGGCGTTGCGCGAGTCAATCATTTGTGTGCGGGCATTGGCCAGTTCCACCTCAGCGCCCAGGCGCTGGGCCTTTGGCACCACCCCGCGGTCGACCTGCTGCGACACCTCCTGGAGGGTTCTTTCGGCACGGCTGACGCGCTGCTCACGGACCCGTGCCTGCTCCGCGGCCAGCAGGGCCTGGTAGAAGGCCTTGACGACGGCGTTGGTGGTCTCCTGGACCTGACGATCACGGGCAAACTGGCGCACATCTTTGAACTGCTGCGACCCGCGAACCGAGGCGAAGGCCTGCTTGCTGTAAAGGGTCTGGGTGACTTGGAGGCCGCCCTGAAATTCATTGTCAACCCCGAACGGGTTGTCGTCCGCGCCGAGCGAGATGCCGGCCGCGGCGAGGCTGTCGCGCTGTCGCTGCTGGAATTCGGGGAAGGTGATAGGAGGAGGAGCGTTGGGATCCAGCCGCCGCCGCTCGTTGAAGGCCAGCCAGTCGGTCTCGCCATTCCCACCGAGTTGGGTGGCGGCGTCGCTTCCGGCAAAGGGGTTGGCCGTCACGACGTTGCGGGTGTAGCTACCGGTCAGGTCGAGCGAAGGGTAGAGGCTCCCCCATGCCTCACGGACC
>JAWOAQ010000276.1:0-18941 GCA_046498495.1 Salinibacter sp.
CTACGCCACCGTGCGTGTGACCGAGCCGGACGCGATCAAGAACGTCTGGTCCATCCGGAAGGAGGGCCTCGGCCTGCTGATGGGCGTAGAGGGCGACTACAAGCCGTGGGCCTTCATCGAGGACGCCTCGGTGCCGGTTGAGAACCTGGCCGACTACATCGACGAGCTCTCCACGTTCGTCGACGCCACCGATACGCGCGCTGCCTACTACGCCCACGCCTCCGCCGGCTGCCTTCACGTGCGCCCCTTCGTCAACACCAAGGACGAGAGGGAGGTGGAGAAGATGACGGACATCGCAACGGAATCGCTCGACCTCGTGAAGAAATACGGGGGCGTTGTCTCTTCCGAGCACGGCGACGGCATTGCCCGGGGCTGGGCCAACCCTCATATCCTCGGCGAGGATCTGTACGAGCTTTGCCGGGAGACCAAGACGCTCTTCGACCCGGACGGCATTCTCAATCCCGGCAAAGTTGTTGACGCGCCGCCGATGGATGAGAATCTACGGATGGGTCCACAGTACGAGACCGACCCGTTCCGTACGGAGTTTGATTTCTCCGAGGATGGGGGGTTCACCGGAGCCATTGAGAAATGCAACGGCAATGGCGCGTGTCGAAAGCTGCGGGCCGGCACCATGTGTCCCAGCTTCATGGCCACCCGCAAGGAAAAAGACAGCACGCGGGGGCGCGCCAACGCCCTGCGCAGCGCCCTGGCGGGCGATCTGCCGGAGGGGGCGATGACGAGCGACGAGATGGCGGATGTGATGGACCTCTGCATCCAGTGCAAGGCCTGCAAGACCGAGTGTCCGTCCAACGTCGACATGGCAAAGATGAAGTCCGAGTGGCAGCATCACTACTGGCAGGAGAACGGCATGCCACTGCGGGCCCGCCTCTTTGCCCATCAGCCCGATGCTGCGCAGTGGATAAGCGGCACCCCCCTGGCGGCCCTCGTCAACTGGGCAAGTCGCCAGTCCGTGCTGCGCACGGTCGGGGAAGCGGTCCTGGGCATCAGTGCCGAGCGGCCCCTGCCGCCCTTCGCCCGGCAGACGTTTCGGCAGTGGATGCATGCACGGACCTGCGGACCGCCGTCGCGGGACCGGGAGATGGATGCGGCACAGCCGCGTGTTGTGCTGTTCCCGGACGCCTTCAACGACTACCATACCCCCGGCCCTCTTCAGGCCGCCGCCCAGGTGCTTGAGGCCACGGGGCACCGGGTGGAAGTGCCCACCGAGCGAGTTGGGAGCGGGCGCACGCTCCTCTCTAAGGGATGCGTGCCGCAGGCCCAATCCCGGGCACTCCAGACCGTCGAGGCCCTCTACCCGTACGCTGAGGAGGGGGTGCCCGTCGTGGGTGTTGAGCCGAGCTCCATCCTCACACTTCGGGACGAGTTCCTCGATCTGCTCCCGGGCGAGCCGCGCGCGGAAGCCGTCGCCGAGGTCGCCTACACCCTGGAAGAGTATCTCATTGAACGGCTCGACGCCGGGGCCCTTACCGACATAAAGGGCTGCGCGCGGGGCGAGGTGCTCCTGCACGGCCACTGTCATCAGAAGGCCCTCATCGGCACCGAGGCGACGGAGCGCCTGTTGTCCTTCGCTGGGTACGACGTCACCGCTGTGGACGCCGGATGCTGCGGCATGGCCGGCGCCTTCGGGTACGAGGCAGAGCACGTCGACGTGTCAACGCAGATGGCCGAACTCCGTCTCGCTCCCGCTGTTCGCAGTGCAGGCCCGGACGTCGAGGTTGCTGCACCCGGCTTCTCGTGCCGGTCGCAGGTGAAGGACGTGACCGACCGGACGGCCCGGCACCCGTCCGAACTGCTGTGGGCCGCCTACGACGCAGCTGCGGAGCAAAGCGCGGGCCGCCAGGAAGCCACGGCTCGGTAGGCGACGCCCCTCCCGGCGCCCCCTCCCGGCGCCTCCGAGCGGGAGGCGACATGGTGAAGGGCGGCGTCCGGGACGTCACTCGTTTTTATCAGCCGAAGAGGAGGCCGGAGACGAGGAATGATAGGCCGCCAGCTCCTGGGAGGAGGACCACAGTGACATGGCGCGCTCGAAGACCGGGTCCGTCTCGTTGAGGATGGGTCGGTCGGCCCCGCGGCCGTACAGCTCTCCGGCCAAGTGGCCTTTGACCCGGTTGGCCACGACGTCATCGACCTCCTCGGCTGTGGAGCGCAGGTACACCTGCTCGTTCGCGTCTGCGCTGTCGGCATTTGTTGTGAGCGACAGGATGTCCTCTTCCTCGGCGTAGTCCCAGAAGGCGTCGACGGTCTCGTCGGACACCTCGTACGAGGACCGAAACTCCTGCTCACGGTCGCGCCAGTCGCCCCGGAGGTCGGTTTCATTCTCAATGAACCAGTGGCGGGCAAAGACCTGGTCGAGCGCGCTGCTTTGGATAAAGGTCGTGAGCGACGTCGTGTCGGGCTGCACAATGTAGTCGGGCATGACGCCGCCCCCACCGAAGACCGTCCGGCCGTGGTCGGTCTCGTACGTCAGTGAGTCCGGAATGCTATCCTTGTACTCCTGCGCATTGAAAAGCGCCTTCCGCATGCTCTCTTGCTTCAACTCGCGGTAGCTCTCGGCATCTCCACCCTCATACGGCGTTTGGATAAGGCGTCCCGTGGGGGTGTAATAGCGTCCCACCGTCATCTGAAGGAGGCTGCCGTCCGCCAGGTCAAACTGCTTCTGGATCAGGCCCTTCCCGAACGTGCGCTGGCCCACCAAGAGCGCGCGGTCGTGGTCTTGAAGGGCCCCGGAGAGAATTTCACTGGCCGACGCCGACTGGGCATCAACCAGGACAATCACGGGCTCCTTGTCGAGAGCGCCCCCCGACTCAGCGCCGTACGAATCATTCATGGCGGGCTGCCGGCCCCGCGTCTCCACGATGGTCATGCCCTGCTCCCCCAACAGCTCATCAGCGATCTTGATGGCCGATTGCATCACCCCGCCCGGATTTCCCCGGAGGTCGAGCACGAGACGCTCCATTCCCTGCTCTTTCAGCGTGTCGGTCTTTTCTATAAACTCGTCGTAGGTGGACATGGCAAAGCGCTCCAGTCCGATGTAGCCGGTTTTGTCATCCACCATGTACGACGATGTGATTGACCGGAGGGGAACCTCCCCGCGCTCAATGGTGAAGGTCAGGTTCTCGTCGGACACCGGGCGGTAGACCGTGAGGGTTACTTCGGTCCCGGTCTCTCCTTTCAGTTGGTCTTGGATCTCGTTGGCGGAGAGGCCCACGGCGGAAGAGTCCTCGATTTCCACGATGCGGTCCCCGGCCATGATGCCTACCTTCTCGCTCGGGCCGTCGGCCACGGGGGAGATCACGCGGGCCGTGTCGGCGGGCTCAAAGAGAATGCCGACGCCTCCGAACGAGCCCTCGTACTGATCCCGCACGTCGCGAACCTGGTTCGCGGGAATGTACGAGGAGTGCGGATCCAGTTCGTCCAGCATGCCCTTCACGCCGGCCTCCGTCATGCGCTCTGCCTCTACGGAGTCGACGTAGTACTTGTCGATGGTCACAAAGGCATCCCGGATCTTCTCAAACTGCTCCAGGGCGTCGTCGTCCGACGTGTACGCGTCGAGTTGCACGCCCAGGACCGCCCCAAACAGGATTAGGGCGATGGCGGGAAGGAAGTACGTCTTGGTCAGTCGCTTCATAGGAGGAGTAAGCCGGCAGAAAACGTCCAGAAATCAATGGATGCATCACGGAGGGCGAGACCTGCACATGAAGGCCCGACCGCCGTGCACACTTCCGAACAAGTGGAATCCATATATTTAAAACCCAGGCATTTGTTGCAGAGCAGGGAACGATCGCTACGGGGTGTCGCACGAGTGTTACGGCCCGGGCGTCCGCTGCTGCACCCCCAGAACCGCCCAACGGCAAAAAAATCGAAAGAATGATCTCGCGACGCGGCCTCGCCGGCCCAGGCCTATGATTCCGGACGATACGGTGGATCGGTACTACTACATCTTTGACGGTCGCGAACAACGGGCCCTCGTAATGGATCGGATGACCGGGCAGGAATACGCGTGGGACGATGCGCCCCAGGCTCCGCTCACGGACCACGTGCAGACGCACCGGTCGGCGGCCGTGCTCCGGCAGTTTGCCCGCTGGTGTGCTCGCCAGACCGGCGTGGCGTCGGTGCCTCTGCATACGACAGCGGGGCGCCTCTGGGCCGCCGTGCGCCGCACGGAGAAGGCGAATCGCCTCCGCCGCGTGCGGGCCGATGCCGTGGATGCCGCGGTTGTGGCCGCGGCCGTCGGCCTCTCCCGCCGTCGCCCGGAGGCCGCTCGTCTCCTGGCCGTGCATGCCTGCACCCACCCCACGCCCCGGCGGGCCGCATTGGACGCAGCTCACATGCACGAGCGCTGGACCGAGTTTGAGGCCGGGACGTCCGCCGCAGTACAGGCCACGCGCCAGCAGCACGTGGATTGGCTCCTTGACGCCCTCGCTGCGTCGTAGGAGCCCGCTGCTCGTCTCGTTCTTCTCCATTCCCTCCAACCCACCCATGATTTTTGTCACCATCGTGCTCGACGGGGTTGGGATTGGCGCCCAGCCGGATGCCGACGCTTATGGAGACGAGGGCAGCCACACCCTGGGGCACGTTTGTGCTGCCGCGCGCCCCTCGCTTCCGAACCTCGCGGCCCTGGGCCTTGGCTGCATCACCCCGCTCGACGGCCTGCCGTGCCCCGACGCACCGCGCGCACGGTATGGGCGAATGCAGGAGGTCTCGGCCGGAAAGGACAGCACGACCGGTCACTGGGAGCTGGCAGGCCTTCGCCTCGATGCCCCCTTTCCCACGTACGCCGACGGGTTTCCAGACGACGTGATCGACAGGTTCGTCGAGGCCACCGGGTGCGGTCGCGTGCTGGGCAATCGCCCGGCCTCCGGCACGGCCATCGTGCAGGAGCTGGGGGATGAGCACCGGCGCACGGGAGCCCCCATCGTCTACACGTCGGCCGACAGCGTTTTCCAGGTCGCAGCGCACAAGGACGTGGTGCCGCTCGACACGCTCTACGACTGGTGCCGCACGGCGCGCACCGAGGTGTGTACCGGCGCGCACGGCGTGGGCCGCGTCATTGCGCGTCCGTTTGTTGGCACGTCCGGTCACTACGATCGCGTCTCATCCGAGCGACGGGATTTCTCCCGACGGCCCGAGCGGCCGCCCCTCCACGAGGTCTTGGGCGATCACGGCGTGCGGACCGTCTCCATCGGCAAAATCTACGACCTCTTTGCCCGCACCGGCTTCGACGACGCCGTGAAAACGTCCGACAACGCCGAGGGCATCCAGGCGACCCTGGAGCAGATCCGGGCATACGATGGCACGCCGACGTTTGTGTGGACGAACCTCGTGGATTTTGACCAGGCCTACGGGCACCGGAACGACCCGCAGGGATTTGCAGAGGCGCTGGAAGCGTTTGACCGGGCGGTCCCCGACCTGATCGACGCCTTGCCGTCGGACGGGCGCCTCGTGGTGACCGCCGATCACGGGAACGACCCCACGACTGGCAGCACCGACCACGCCCGCGAGTACGTCCCCGTCCTCGACTACAGGCCGGACGACCCGCCCGATCCGGCTCACGCCGACCTGGGCCTGTACTCCTCGTTCAACCACCATGCCGCCACCGTAGCGGACTTCTTTGAGGTTCCCTTCGAGACACAGGGCGCGCCGTTCGGGGCGGCGTCGGACTAATCAGGCGACTCCTCGTTTGCCTCCTGCACCAGGGGCACGAACCGAAACGTATGGAAGTCGTCGCGCTCGTAGTCGTGCGGGCCGGGGCCCGTGCGCACGACCCGCGTCATGGTCTGGCCGTCGGGGCCGCCCACCGGGATGACGAGCCGTCCCCCGGGGCGGCCGTTCGGCTCTCGGAGCTGGCGCAGCAGGGGAGGGGGAAGGTCGGGCGCCGCCGCCGTCACCACGATGCCGTCGTAGGGAGCAAAGGCCCGCCAGCCCGTGGAGCCGTCGCCGTGCCGGGTCCGAACCGAGTAGCCAAGCCGGTCGAGCAGCTGGCGGGAGCGCTGCAGGAGCGCCTCGTGCCGCTCAACCGAAAAGACACGAGCCCCCATCTCGCAGAGGACCGCGGCCTGGTATCCGCTTCCGGTGCCGATCTCCAGGACCCGGTCGTTCGGGGCGACGTCCAGAAGGGAGGTCTGGTACGCCACCGTGAAGGGCTGTGAGATGGTTTGATTGAGCCCGATGGGAAGGGCCTTATCGGCGTATGCCCGGTCGCGAAGGGCGGGGTCCACAAACTCGTGCCGCGGCACCGTGCCGATGGCGTCCAGCACGCGCTCGTCCTGAATTCCGCGGTCCCGCAGGGTGTCGACGAGGCGCTGGCGCTGGCGCCGAAATTTGCGCTCGTCTTTGTCGTGGGAGGAAGAGGGGGCCACAAGTCGATGAAGGATGAGTGGAAAACACGTGCAAGGCGTCGACGGCCTACGCGGAGGTCGCCGCAGGGCGGCTCGATTTGGGGGAGGCCGACGTCGACGGGTTCGTAAGGGCGCCCGTCAGGTAGGTGCGGAGCTCTTCCGCGGTAATGTTGGAAATGAGGGCGCCGTCGCGCGAGACGCTGATGTTGCTCGTTTCCTCGGAGACGACCACAACGAACGCGTCGGTCTGCTCAGTAAGGCCCACGGCCGCCCGGTGGCGCAGGCCAAGTTGTGGGCTCAGCTTCATGCTGGTGGACACTGGAAGGATGCATCGGGCGGCCTCGATGCGCCGGTCGTTGATGATGACGGCCCCGTCGTGAAGCGGGTTTTGGCCGTGGAAGAGGGTGATGAGAAGGTCGCTCGACACCTCCGCCTGCAGCTGCTTTCCAGTTTCCGCGTAGTTGCGCAGGCCGGTGCTCCGCTCGAAGGCAATGAGGGCTCCGATGTTGCGCTTGCTCATCGTCTCGACGGCGGCCACGGTCTCGTCCACAATCATGTCCTGGTTCGTGGTGCTCACGAAGCGACGCACGATCGGGTTTTTGCCGAGCAGGAGCAGCAGCCGCCGGATTTCGGGCTGGAAGATGATAATGACCGCCAGCACAAAGACCTGATTGAAGTAGCTAAAGACAGTACTCAGGACCGTCATGTTGGCGATCTCCACCATCAACTGGACCAGGAAGAGCGCCGCCAGGCCCAGGGCGATCTGCACGGCAATGGTGCCCCGCATCAGACGGTAGAGCTGATACAGGATGTACGCCACGAGGGCGACCTCGATGACGTCCCGTACGCCGAAGCTGAGAATCTCGAAGAACGTCACGGGCTAGGAAAAGACGCGGAAAGAAGACGAGCGGGGCAGTGAGTTGGACCGACCATTGGGAGACGGGTTCGGCCCGGGCTTAGCGCTGCTGCAGGGTGCGGCCGAGAATGGAAAGCATCTCGACGGTGGCCGCCACGTCGTGGGCCCGGACGAGCGTGGCGCCCCGCATGACCCCGGCGGCTGTGGCGCCGAGGGAGCCATAGAGGCGTTGGTCGACCGGGGCCGGGGCCTCGGCCGAGCCGAGGGCCTCTCCGATCGAGCTCTTGCGCGAGACGCCGATGAGCACCGGGCGGTCGAGCGTGAGCAGCTCGTCGACCTCGTTGAGAAGGCGGAAGTTCTCGGGCGTCGACTTTCCGAAGCCGAAGCCAGGATCGACAACGACCTGGTCGACGCCGGCCGCAGTGGCCGTCTGGATCGCGTGGGCCAGTTCGTCGCGCACCTCGGCGGTCACGTCTTCGTACGATCGGGGAGAGGTCAGATCCCCGGGCGCCCCCACCGAGTGCATGAGGACGAGGGGGGCCTCGTGCGCGGCGGCGACCTCAGCGGTTTCGGGAAAGTGGCGCAGGCCTGTGACGTCGTTTACGAGGTGGGCACCGGCCGCAAGGGCCGCCCGGGCCACGTCCGGCTTGTAGGTGTCAATGGAGACGATCGCCTCGGGGAATTCGCCGGTAATGGCCTGAATGGCGGGCACCACTCGGTCGCGTTCCTCGGCCAGGGAGACGGGATCGGCGCCGGGACGGGTGGACTCGCCCCCCACGTCGATGATTGTGGCCCCGGCGCTCAGCATCTCCGCGGCGCGCGACACGGCATCTTCCACGGCGACGTACTGCCCGCCGTCCGAGAACGAGTCCGGCGTCACATTCAGGATGCCCATGACGTGCGCCCCGCCCAGGCCGGGGGCCCCGGGGCGACAGTCAAGGCGCTGGCCGCGACAGTCGAGCACGAACCGATCGGTCGAGTAGGCGTCGGGAGAAAAGGGAGGCAAGGGAGGGCGCATGGGTCGGCGGACAATTCAGAAACACCGCACGAACAGGGGTGAACATTCAATATTTGGAAGTATACACAGACCGGCGCTGAGACGAGATCCACTGCCTCGGCTTTGTGTAAATCTTGACGGTTCGCTGAAGGTCCTGTCGGGTCCCTGCGCCATTCGACGACCGTTTTGATCCGATCCTATTTGACCATCGATGGAGGACCTGATCCGATCGACACTGGAGTGGGCGGGGCCCCTGCAGTCCGTAGAGGCCTTCAAGGCGCGGCCCGTTGCGACGCAGCGCACGCTGCTCCGGAACCTGCTTGCCCGGGCCGCCGACACCGAATGGGGCCGCCACTACGGGTTTGGCGAGATCGCCGAGGCGCCTGACGTTATTGGGGCCTACCAGGAGCGGGTGCCGCTCCATACCTACGACGACATCGCGGATGACGTGCGGCGGGTTCGAGAGGGCGCGCCGGACGTGATGTGGTCGGGCACCGTTACCAACTTCGCCGTCTCCAGCGGCACGGTGTCCGACGGCAAGATCATTCCGATTACGGAGGAGACGATCGAGCACAACCGGTCGTTTAGTGTGGGGACCGGGCTGCACTACTTGAAGGAGACGCTCGACGGCCGCTTCTTCTTGGGGAATCACCTCACGCTCCCGGGGCGCGTGGAGGAGGATCCGGAGTATCCCGGCACGCTGGCGGGCGAGATCAGTGGCATCCTCGCTGAGAACGCCCCCGACTTTTTCAGTACCCTCTTCCAGGCCGTTCCGAACGAGGTTGCCTTCATTCCGAACTGGGAGGAAAAGCTGCGGGCCATTGCCGAGCGGACCGTTGATCAGGACATCCGTCTTCTGGTGATGGCGCCAACGTGGGCCCTCACGCTCTTCGACGAGCTCATTTCGGTCTACAACGAGCGCCACGGTGCCACGGCCACAACGGTCGGGGAGGTGTGGCCCAATCTGCAGTTGCTCATCGCCGGCGGGGTGCCGCTCCGGTCGTACCGCAACCTGCTGGAGGAGCGGATTGGAATGGACATTGACTTCCTGGAGACGTACGGGGCCTCGGAGGGCTTTTTCTCCTTCCAGGATGACCTGGACGATCCGTCCATGCTGCTTCACCTCGACAACGGGGTGTTTTACGAGTTCGTGCCCCTGGACCAGGAGGGGCTGGAGGACCCGCGCCGCTACACGGTGGCGGACGTGGAGCCGGGCACGCGCTACGCGCTGTACGTCACCTCCTGCAGTGGCCTCTGGTCGTACCAGGTGGGCGATGTGGTTCGCTTTACACAAACCTTTCCGCACAAGCTGACGGTGGCGGGGCGAACCAGTGAGATGATCGACGAGTATGGGGAGGCACTCTACGGCGACGAGGCCCGGGCGGCACTCCGGGGGGCCTGCGAGGCGACCGGGGCTCATGTGGTCGACTACCACATTGCCCCCCGTCCGATGGATGGGGACGAGCGCCCGGGACACGAGTGGCTGATTGAGTTTGAGGCCCGCCCGAACGACCTCGACGCCTTTGTGCGTCGCATCGACGAGCATCTGCAATCGATGAACCGACACTACAAGATACGGCGCGAGGCAAAGGCGTTTGAGCCGCCCCTCGTTTCGGTGCTGCCCGAGGGAGCGTTTTACACCTGGCTGAAAGCGACCAAGGACAGCATCAGTGGGCAGACGAAGGTGCCCCGCATGAGTAGCGACCGGACGGTGGCCGACGGGGTATTGGACGTTGCCCGTTCGGAGGCCTGAGGATTCTCCCCCAATTTTTAGAACGAACACGTTCGTGCGTCGAGATCCGGGGCCGGGCCTGGAACAACCCTTCATGGTCGCTCGTGGTGCTTTCACAGAAATGCAGTCCGTTACGTCCACGTAGCGTCCCGGGACGAGGTGGTGCGCTCGGGCCGCGCCGGGCGCGGCTGCGCGCCGGGCATGCGTACTGCCATCGTACTTCCCCTTCGTGATCCCCTCTCATAAAGAGCCCACCTGCACGTGCCGCGCGAACAACGGATGCTGGACCAGTACCTCCAGGAAATTGGCAAAATCGATCTGCTTGAACCGGAGGAAGAGGTCGAGCTGGCTCGTCGCATCAAGGACGGGGACGAGGAGGCCCTCCACAAGCTCTGCCGGGCCAACCTTCGCTTTGTCGTCTCCGTCGCCAAAAAGTATCAGGGACAGGGGCTCTCGCTCGCCGACCTGATCAACGAGGGCAATTATGGACTCATCAAGGCCGCCAAGCGGTTTGATGAGACCCGGGGCTTTAAGTTCATCTCCTACGCTGTCTGGTGGATTCGCCAGGCCATCTTGCAGGCACTCGCGGAGCAAAGCCGCGTGGTGCGCCTGCCGCTCAATCGCATCGGCACCATCTCCAAGATCCGCAAGGCCAGTGCCCGGCTCCAGCAGGAGCTCGACCGCAAGCCCAACATCGAAGAACTGGCCGAAGAACTGGAGATCGATGTGCAAAAGGTGCGGGAGGCGATGCAGCACACCAGCCGGCACCTCTCGATGGACGCGCCCTTCAACGAGGAGGACGAAAACAGCCTCCTCGATGTCCTTCCGGACGAGGAGAGCGACTCGCCGGACGAAGAGATGCTGGAGGAATCGGTTAAGATTGACATCGAGCGCGCCCTCAGCGCGCTTCACGACCGCGAGGCGGAAATTACCCGCCTCTACTTTGGCATCGGCCGCGAGCACCCACTGACCCTCGAGGAGATTGGCAAGCGCTTTGACCTGACGCGAGAGCGCGTCCGTCAGATTAAGGAAAAGGCGCTCCGCAAGCTCCGCCAGCGTCACGACCGCGACGACCTACAACCCCATCGCAGTGACTGAATTGCTACGACTCGGCCCGCTCGGCCGCTGACTCAATCGAAAGGGCGCGTCCCCCGCTGGGGCGCGCCCTTTTCTGTTGCGTGTGTTCTGTTGTGTGAGGGAGCTACGGTGTGCTTATGTCGACTGCCTCTTTCCCGTCGCGCCCCGTCGTGCTCCGCGCCTCAGCCCGCCACCGCATCGGAGTGGCTTACGACGTGGCCCCGAAACGGCTGGCGCCACATCTGCCCGGTGGGCTGGTGCCGGATGTGCAGGCGGGCGCGGGGGCGGTGGGCCTTGTGGGAGTGCATCTCACGGGCATTCGGGTGTTGGGCATCCGGGGGGTTGGGCTCCGACACGTCCCGGTCGTCGAACTGCAGGCGGCCGTTCGGCATCCGCCCACCGATCGCCGCGGCCTCCTTCCCCTCCAGTCCTACACCTCGCGCTGGCTGGTGGCCTGGGGGGCGCGCGTGCTCTACAACGAGCCGGTGGCTGCAACCTCGATGCAGCCCGTGCGGCGCACCCCCAACAATCGGGTGGTGATGACATACCGCTTTGACTGGCAGGGGCGCGAGCAGCGTTTGCGCGTGGAGGGGCCGCACGAGGGCAGCGAGGCGACGAACGCGCCGTCGCTGTTCGTGCAGGACGGGGGCTGGCGCTTTGCTGCGGGCCCGGACGGGGCGCTCTCCTGTGCCTGGCTTGAGCGGGATGGGGGCGGGGGCTGGGCGGCCGACACGGCCCACGTTGCGGTGGATGGGCAGGCGGCCTTTGGGGCGGTCGGGGCTCTGCTGGCCGACCGTGTGCCCGATGCGACCTGGGTGGGGACGGGGGGATCGCTGGCGCTCCGGTGGCGGGAGCGCCTCGCGGACGCCCCCTGATCTGTTCAACGCCGACCCTTAACGACCCCACGTGTGCAATGCGTTTCCACGGGCTCGCCCTTGTTCTGCTGGGAATCGCCCTTTTGGGGGCCGGGTGCCAGGCGCTCGCGCCCCGCGCCGCCGAGACGGACCGCACGCTGGTTGCCGTGGAAGAGGACAACGCTGCGGTGGCCGAGTGTGAGGCGGTGACGGAGGTGGCCGTGCGCCTGCCCTTTCCGCTGTTGGCTCGAAGCTACCCGGAGCTCACGTCCCTCGGGCAGGCCGAGGTGGCGCGCGAGTTGCGGCATCAGGCGCGCCGGGCGGGGGGCGACACGGTGGTTCCCGCAGGGGTCGAGAATGGCCGGACGCGAGGAACTGTGTACGACTGCGGCAGGGCAGGGTGAGCACTGGAAGAAGGGCGACGTTTTCAGTCGTGCTCGCCTTTTCCCTAGTCCGAACCCACTCCCTGGGAGGTCTCCGGGAAAGAATCGGTAGCGTGGGGGGGATTTGAACCCCCGACCTCCGGGTTATGAATCCGACGCTCTAACCAACTGAGCTACCACGCCAACATCAAAGCATCACTTGTATGCACCGCTGCGCACACGGTGTTTCTGAGCCGCGGTGAAGAAGTGGTGGACGCCCCCGGTCGATTGCTCAGTTCAAGCGGTCCACGTGTCGGAGGGTGGTGGGCTCCAGCAGGCGATTGATCTCGTACTCCAGGATGTCGCGCAGCTGCCACTGGGCCGGCAACTGCCCGGCATCAACTTCGACAAACAGGGTGATGCGGCCGCGCGTGGCCCGCAGGGCGCGCTTTTTTGGCGCCGCCCCGGCTGGACGATACGACTCAAAGGTAAATCCACGGTAGGTGGACGCATCCATGCGGGACTGGTGGGCGAATCGGGGAAGGCGTCGAGCATTGCATCCCACGGATGGGCCTGGGCGGTGTTCGGGGGGGTGGGGGCTCCTACGGGCCTCGCGTCAAAACTGCGCGGGGGAACACGATCCCCCGCGTCCGTGCCGCGTCTGCGCAGGCCAGCACGACGCAATTGAGGCACGCGCGCGACTTGTGGCCGTTCGGATGCCACCGCCACGGCCCGGCTTGTCTCCCTCGCCCCCAACGGCTATCCTGAACGCCTGTCGCCAGCCCCGAGGGCATCGGGGCGCGTTCTCAATTGACGTCGTAACACCTATGGCCTGGACATCGATTCTGGATCAGGATCGGGTTGTGTCGACCCTCCGTCGGGCGCTTGGGCAGGAGCGCGTGGCGCATGCCTATCTGTTCCACGGCCCCGGCGGCGTGGGCAAACGGGCCGTTGCCCTGGAGATGGCTCGTGCCCTTGAGTGCACCGAACAAGTCGATGAGGCCTGTGGCCAGTGCACGGCGTGCCAGAAGACGCGCCGCATGGTGCACCCAGACGTCCACGTTCTCTTTCCGTATCCGAAGGGCACCGACGAGGAGGATGTGGCCACACGCATCCAGCGCCTGGGGGAAAATCCCTACGCTGCGGTCGACTATGTGCGGCGCCCCTCGCTCTCCGATCCGAGCGAGACCTCCAACAAGCAGGTCATGTATCATATCGAACGGGTGAAGGAGGACCTGCTGCGCCCCATGAGCTTTCGCCCGGCGGAGGGAAACTACAAGGTGGCGCTCATTACCGACGCGGAGCACATGAACGAGACGGCGGCCAATGCCTTTTTGAAATTGCTGGAAGAGCCGCCGCCGCAGACCGTTTTTCTGCTGACGACGAGCCGCCCCGAGCAGCTGCTCCCAACCATCGTCTCTCGGTGCCAGCGCCTGCGGTTTGACCCGCTCCTCCCAGACGCCATCGAGGCGGCCCTGGTGGAGCGGGAGGGCATGGGGGCCGACGCGGCCGCCATGCTGGCCCGGATGGCCGACGGCTCCTACAGCCGGGCGCTCGACCTCATCCAGAACGACAATCTGATGACAAGCCGTGAGCTGGTGCTGGAGTACTTCCGGGCGGCCTACACGCTGAAGATTGAATCGATTTCCTCGTGTGTCCAGGAGCTCAAGGGGCAGGGACGCGAGCGCGTGAAGAGTGTGCTGCGGCTCATGCTGCGCTGGGTGCGGGACCTGGTGCTCTACCGGTCGATGGGGGCGGAGGCCCCGATTGTGAACGTCGACCAGGCCGAGGCCGTCGCCCGCTTCTGCAGCAACCTGCCGGATGCGGACCTGGAAGGCATGGTGTCGCTCGTCGAGGAGGCGCTGCATCTCACAGAACGGAACGTGCGCACGCAACTGGTACTGATGACCCTGGCCCAGGCGCTTGGGACCGCGATGCGGGGCGGCGCGGTGGAGTCGCTCTACGTGCCGCTGCCCGACGCCGAGCGGCGGGCCGTACGGGTGGAGTAGCTCCAGGACGGCACACCAACGGGTGATGAGCCGTAGGGGCTTCACAAGCCCTTCGTTCGTGTCTGCGTTGTCTTTTGCCCCGATCGGTTGCCCCCATGCGTGTTGCTCAAGTGATTTCGGCCTCGTTTCTTGGCGTCCTTCTCGGTGTGCTGGCGTCCCCGGCCCCCGCACAAACCGCATCGGACTCCACCGAGTGGGCGCCGGCCCTCAGCCAAACTGATAGCCTCCGCCAGGCCGGGGCCTTCGAAGAGGCGCTGGCCCGGCTCGACTCCCTTCACGCCCGGAACGGAGATCAGGCCGAGATTCTCTGGCGCCGGTCGCTCACGCGGGTCGACCTCGCGAAGACGCGAGACGAGAAGGACGCGCGCACGCCCCTCTACGACGATGCCCTGTCGGATGCAGAGACCGCCCTCGCGACCGACTCCACCAGCGCGTCCGCCCACCTCGCAAAGGCGGTAGCGGAAGGACGCCTGGCCCTCGATGCTGGAACGCGCGAACGCGTTCGTCGCTCGCGGGCCGTCAAGAAGCACGCCGATCGCGCCATCGATCTGGACTCGACCCTCGCCGGGGCCTATCACGTGCGCGGGCGATGGCATCGGGAGGTAGACGACCTGGGCTTCTTTGAGCGGGCCATCGTCAAGACGGTTTATGGTGGTCTTCCGGAGGCCTCATCCGAGCAGGCCGTGACGGACTTCCAGCGCGCCCTGAAGTTCGAAGAGCGGGCCTTTCACTACCTCGAGCTCGGCAAAACTTATCTGCAGATGGACCGGTCCGATGACGCGCAGGAGGCGCTCCAGGCGGCCCTCGACGTGCCGAACCACGACCCCTTCGCGTCTCGCTACAAGGACGAAGCCCGCGAGCTTCTCGACGAGCTTGGATGACCCGCTCTCCTGTGGAGGCGCTGCATGAGGACTGCCGCACTTTTTACATCGCCTTGGGAACGACGGGCCGGGCTCTCAATGCCAACGACGAACATATTGGTGGACCAGCCCTCTCGCCCCCGTGCCGTATTCCGCCGAAATTAGCCGCGACCAGCCGACGGCCTTCCTCTTCGTTCTCGACCAGTCGGCCTCGATGCAAGACGCGTTTGGCGGGGCCGAGCAGACCGGCGACGCGGCCCCCAGCAAAGCCCGTGTGCTGGCCGACACAGTCAATGACTTGCTGCAAAATCTCGTACTGCGCTGCGCCAAAGAGGAGGGCGTCCGCGACTACTTCCACGTCGGCGTGATCGGATACGGCACGCGCGTGCAGCGCCTCATCCAGCCCGCCGACACCGGTGCGGCCGGCCCCGGCCTCGTGCCCATCAGCCACCTGGCGGATCGGCCGCGTCGCATGGAGCAGCGCGTACGGGAGGTGCCCGATGGAGAGGGCGGCACGACCGAGCGACGCGTGAAAACGCCCATCTGGTTCGATCCCCAGGCCAAAAACGGGACGCCCATGTGCCAGGCCCTCGACCTGGCTGCCCAGAGCGTGCGGCACTGGATCGACGAACACCCCCACAGCTTCCCGCCCATTGTGGTAAACGTGACCGACGGCGAGGCCACGGACGGCGACCCGCTCCGCTACGCCCAGCAGCTCCGCGAGTTTGCAACCGACGACGGGGAGGTGCTCCTCTTCAACGTCCACCTGTCGGAATCGGAGGCCCCGCCCGTGGAGATGCCGTCCAGCCGGGACGAACTGCCGCCGGAGGCCGAGTACGCGGAGACGCTCTTCCAGATGTCGAGCCGCCTGCCGTTCGCGATGCGGTCCGCGGCCGAGCAGGAGGGCTATTCGGTTGACCTTGACACGCGCGGCTTTGTGTTCAATGCCGATCCGTCCGCGCTCGTCACGTTTCTTGAGATTGGCACGCGCCCCAGCACCCTCCGCTAAGCCATGGCTCGGGCGGCCCCGATCATAACCCGCCGGCTCCTCTCGATCTCCAGGCAGGGGCCGGATGCCGATTCGGAGGACGCGGCGGCCGTGCAGAGCAACGCGTGGCCGGTGCGCGCCGCCATCGCCGACGGGGCGACGGAAGCGGTCTTTTCCCGGTTGTGGGCCACCCTGCTCGCTCAGGGCCTGGTCGAGCGAGCGGCCACCCCGGAGGCACTCACTGCGGCCCTACCTGCGTGGCAGGCGCGCTGGCGGGATGCGGTTCACGCGGAGGCCCAGTCTGCTCCCTGGTACGTGCAGGAAAAGGTGCGAGAGGGAGCATTCGCGACCCTGCTGGGCCTGGAACTCAAGCGGAACGGAGAATGGCGGGCGGTGACAGTTGGGGACGGTGCCCTCTTCCAACTCCGTGACGGAACGGTGCAGAGGGCCTGGCCCACGACCGATCCGGACGCCTTTACGAACCGACCGGCCCTCCTCCCCAGCCGCCCGGGCCGCCCGGTGCCGTCCCCGGAGGCTGCGACGGGCCCCTGGGTCCCCGGCGATGCATTCCTCCTGGCCACCGACGCCGTCGCCGCATGGCTCCTCCGCACCGATCCGGTGCGGGCCCGCGCCTGGACGGCCGACGCGTTCCACGACGCCGTGCAGGCCGCCCACGCGGAGGGCACCCTCCGCCCCGACGACGCCACGCTCCTGGTGCTGGAACTTGATGCCCGCACCGACCCGTAGCCTCGGGCGAACCTCCGTCCGCCCGCCTTGTCACACGTTCCCCCTGCGCGCCTCTTCTCCCCGGACGATCACACGCTCCCGGAATGGCCGACTACCCCACGCCCAGTCAGTACCAGGAGGCGCTCCAGGTGCCGGAGGCTGCCTTTGGCGATCCGGACCTGCAATCGGCTACGCCGCGTACCAACGCACTGGGTCTTCCCCAGCCCATTACGGGCGCGTTCGCGGCCGTCTTTCCCATGACGACGGATGCGGACGTTCCGGTTGCCGCGAAGTGCTTTTTGAAGGAACAGCCCCGCCAGCAGGCGCGATACGACGCCATCGCGGCCCACCTCAGCGACATGGACCTGGACGCCCTCGTCGCCTTCGACTATCAGGCCGAGGGCGTGCGCGTGGACGGAACGGCCTACCCGCTGCTCAAAATGGAATGGGCGGAGGGCATGGCCCTCAACCGGTTTGTTGAGGCGCATCTCGATGAGCCGTCGCTGCTTGCCCGCCTCGCCGACGCGTGGGCCGACCTGATGGCGCAACTGGAGGACGGGGCCCTCGCACACGGCGACCTGCAGCACGGCAACGTGCTCGTGCAGGCCACGAACGACGACCTGCGCCTTCGCCTGGTAGACTACGACACGATGTACGTGCCCGCCCTTGAGGGGTGGACCAGTGCCGAGGTCGGCCATCGCAACTACCAGCATCCCGATCGCACCGACGCGGACTTCGGGGCCTCTCTCGACCGCTTCTCGGGCCTCGTCATTTACACCGCACTGCGGGCCTGTGTCCATCGCCCGGGCCTCTGGGATCGGTTCGATACGGGCGAAAACCTGCTTTTCCGCGACGCGGACTTCTACGCGCCGGAGGAGTCCCCACTTTTTGATGCCCTCGGCGAAATCGAGGCCCTTGCCGGCGAGGTAGAAGCGCTGCGCACAGCCTGCTACGTGGAGCCCCCCGCGGTGCCGTCGCTCCACGACGTGCGGGCCGGACGAGGCACACCGGGCTCCGTCCCGTCCGGTCGCCCCCGCCGCCGGACCGCACAACGGCGTCCGCGTAGCCCGTTTGCCCGCACCTTTCTTCCGGCGCTCCTTTCGGTCCTGGCCGGGGCAGTGGGGCTGGCGGTGGCGGGACTCCCAACTGCCGGTGGCCTCGTGGCGGCCGTGGGCCTGGGCGGAGGGGCCGGACTCGCCATGCGACGGTACCAGACGCGCTCCCTAATGCGCCGGCGTCGCCGCCTGGAGCAGGAAGCCGCTCGCTTTTCCGAGGCCATCCGGGGCCTGCGGCGGGAACTGGAGAAGCTGAAGGAACAGCGGGCGGACGTGTTGAACTCCATGGACGCGCGCCGCGCCGAACGGCTGGCTGAGGTGCAGGAGGAGGCCCTCCACGATCGACTCAAGCACCACTTCATCGGAGAGGTACGAGCGGTGGACGGCATCATCCACAAGCACGTGGTCCGGTTGAAGGCAGCCAACATCCGCACCGCCTCCGAGGCCACCCCCGAGGCCCTCGACGCCGTGCGGCGCATCAGTGACGAGGCACGGACGCGCATCAAGATGTGGCGGGCAGCCCTGACGGAACAGTATGCGGACGCGGTGCCCGATGCCCTGTCGCCCGCCCAGGAGCGCCGCCTCCGGCGCTACGTGGAGCACCGGGTCGACGACATCGACGCTCAGCTTGCTCGCACGCGGGAAAAAATTGAGGTGCAGAAAAACGAGCGCGAGCGGGTCCGAGACCGGCTCAACGAGATGCCTACCGTGACACCTCTCCGATACCTCCGGTACTTGTGCGGCCTCGGGACACTTCCCGATCCCCACGCGGCCCCGGCGCCCCCGGCGCCTCGCGACCCCGACCCGGTGCCTCAGCCGACCGGCACCGACGGGCCGTGGTGGGGCACATCGCCCTCGTAAGCCGCTATTCGTCCAGCAGGTCGTCGAGGTCATCCAGCGTCGTGTCCGACGGCTCCTCCGGCATGTCGTCCTCGCGGACGAGCGCCAGGATGGCGTTGTGGGGGACGATCAGGTAGTTCGTGCCGTCGTACCGCAGGTCCACCGCCTCTTTACGGACGAAAAAGGCGTGGTCGCCGGGCTCGGCCTGGAGGGGCAAGTATCGCAC
>JAWOAQ010000009.1:0-8810 GCA_046498495.1 Salinibacter sp.
GAAAAGGTGGGCAAGTACCAGGATATCATCAACACAACGTCCGTCACAGAGGTTGAGATGGTGCCGTTTTCCGGACTCGGCGAGGGACACGGCAAGGCCGCCGTCGGATATGTCGTGGGCGTGCTGCACGATTCCTTCTCGGATGAGGGCCCGCGTGGCGGCCTGCACCGCCACTTCTTCGTCGAGGTCGAGGTGGGGAGCATCGCCCGTCGTACGGTCATGAACGAACGACAGGTACTCGGTGCCGCCAATGCTGTCGGGATGGACCCACCCGCTCGGGTGCAGAAGGAAGAGCACGTCGCCCGGCTGCTTGAAGTCAGCGGTCGTGGGTTGGGTCTCCAGGTCGTCGACCACACCGAGCATGCCAATGGTGGGTGTGGGGAAGATGGCGCCCTCGGGGTGCTCGTTGTAGAGGGACACGTTGCCGCCGGTGACGGGCGTGCCGAGGGCCCGGCAGGCGTCGCTCATTCCGTCGATCGCCTCCGCAAACGTCCAGTACATCTCCGGATCGTGCGGATTGCCAAAGTTGCAGCAGTTGGTGATTGCCACCGGGTCGCCCCCTGCACACACGACGTTGCGGGCCGCCTCGGCCACCGCGATTTGTGCGCCGCGCCGTGGGTTCAGGTAGACGTAGCGGCCGTTACAATCCGTCTTGACGGCCAGGCCCGTGCCGGTCTCCTTCACGCGCATCACCGCGGCGTCGCTGGGGCCGGGACCGACCACCGTATTCGTGCGCACCTCCGTGTCGTACTGCTCGTGCACCCACGTCTTGGATGCGATGGTGGGCGAGGTCAGGAGGTTCGTGAGGGCGTCCGGGACGGTGTCGGGCGTGACATCTGGAATGCCGTGCTCGTCCGGATCGAAGGCGTGAACGTCGTCGAGGTAGGCGGGGCGCTCCTGCTCGCGTTCGTAAACGGGCACGTCGTCCCCCGCCACATGCGCCGGATCCATGTTGGCGACTTCGTCTCCGTGCCAGAGGGCACGCACGCGGCCCGTGTCGGTGACCGTGCCGATTTGCTGTGCATTCAGGCCCCACTTCTCGTAGACCGACACCAGGGCCTCCGCGTCGTCCGGATGGCACACCACCAACATGCGCTCCTGACTTTCCGACAGCATGATTTCGTAGGGCGTCATGCCCGTCTCGCGGGTGGGCACGCGGTCGAGGTGCAGGTCCATGCCGGTGCCGCTGGACGCGCACATCTCGAACGACGAACTGGAAATGCCGGCGGCGCCCATGTCCTGGATGCCCTCCACGAGCCCGTCGCGGATCGCCTCCAGGGTGGCCTCCAGGAGCTGTTTCTCCGTGAACGGGTCGCCCACCTGCACGCTGGGACGGTCCTCCTCGCTGTCCTCGTCGATCTCGGCGGAGGCGAAGGTGGCGCCGTGGATGCCGTCGCGCCCGGTGGACGCGCCAACGACATAGACGGGATGGCCGGGGGTGTCGGCCGCAGCACTGGCCACGCGGTCGTGCCGTACGGTCCCCACACTCATGGCATTGACGAGCGGATTTCCTTCGTAGGCGTCATCAAACACCACCTCACCCGCCACGGTGGGCACCCCAAAGGCGTTTCCGTAGTCGCCAATGCCTCGCACCACGCCGTCGAAGAGATAGCGCACACGGGGCCGCTCCAGCGAGCCAAAGCGGAGCGAATCGAGCGCGCAGATGGGCCGGGCGCCCATCGTGAAGATGTCGCGGTGGATGCCGCCGACGCCGGTCGCCGCGCCCTCGTACGGCTCGACGGCGGAGGGGTGGTTGTGCGACTCAATCTTGAACGCCACCGCCATCCCGTCGCCGATGTCAACGAGCCCCGCGTTTTCTTCCCCCACTTCGGCCAGCAAATGGTCCCCCTCCGTGGGCAGCGTCTGGAGCAGGGCGGCCGAGTTTTTGTAGCTGCAGTGCTCGCTCCACATCACCGAGTAGATGCCGAGCTCGGTGAAGGTGGGCGTGCGGCCCAGCCGGTCGCAGATGGCGTCGTACTCGTCGTCGGTCAGGCCGTGCTCGCGGGCGAGGGCACAGTCGACCGTAGGAGGATCGGGGAGCGTTTCGGGCATGGGGGCTCAGGAGAAGCAGGGGAGCGGGCGCCAGGGATCGTGGTGCGTATCCGGGGCGCGGGGCGAAGGATCCTCAGTTCGTGGAGAATTGCCCCGTATCGCCCTGACATTCCTCCTTCCCGGGCTCCCAGCCGGTGTTCGCCAGGCGTAGGCCCCAAACCTTTTGCCCTTCCGACTCCTCAGAGCTCCCACGTCCCGCAAAAGGAGAACCGTGAGGGAGAAACTCGGTGATTTTGGATCATGAGGCCCGACCGGAGCCACAACACGCCCCCGCCCGGGACGTCTCCGACGCCAGCGTCCCGTTGCGCTGTGTGCGCCACCCGGCGATCTGACCACTCAAAACGTCAAGCTCAATCAAGAACGCGTCGTGCCCGTGCGGCGACGACATCACCTCCAGCGTGGCGTGGGGAAGGTGCTCCACCAGTTCCTCCTGTTCCGAGAGGGGGTAAAGCACATCGGAGTCGATGCCCACGACGAGCGCCGGTTGCTCGATGGACGACAGCACCGTCTCGTAATCGCCGCGGCCCCGGGCCACGTCGTGCGTGTCCATCTGCCGGGTCAGAGCGACGTAGCAGTTGGCATCGAAGCGGTCGAGGAGTTTATCGCCCTGATGGTGCAAGTAGCTTTCCACGGCGTAGGGCGTATCGTCTTTGTCCGACATCACCTCGCGCCCGAACCGAGTTTCGAACGAGGGCTGCGAGCGGTAGGAGACCATCGCCATCATGCGGGCGGTGGCGAGACCCCGCTCGGGGGGATCGTCCGGCGGATAGTCGCCGCCTCGCCACTTCGGATCGGTGGTGATGGCCTGTCGCTGGGCTTCGCCCCATCCGATCTGCCAGGCCGTGTGGCGCCCCCCCACGGCAATCGGCACGAGCGATTGGACGAACGGCGCCCCGCGGTCGGTCGTCTCGAAGGCCCACTCCAGCACCTGCATGCCCCCCATCGATCCACCAATGGCACAGGCCACCCGCCGCACGCCGAGCTGCTCCAGTGCGCGACGATGGAGCCGCACCGTGTCGCGGATCGTGAAGTCTGGAAAGTCTGGACCGTAAAGCGCGCCCGTGCCGGGATGCTTCGTCACCGGAGACACCGAGCCATAGGGCGACCCCGGCACGTTCAGACACACCACGAAGTCCTCCGTCGGATCGAGCGCCCGACCGGGGCCGAGAAGCCCGTCCCACCAGTCGGTTACGTCCGTGTCGCCGGTGAGGGCGTGGCACACGAGGACGGCGTTGGTGCCCGCCGCGTTAAGCGTGCCCCACGTCTGGTAGGCGACCGGCACGTCCTGCAGCGTCGTTCCGTTTTCGAGGGTGAATTCGGGAAGGGTGAGGATCTTTGGCATCGGAGCAGGCGGATGGACTCGGCGGAGCAGGTGAAAACCTACACGTATTGCGTAGTGCGTATTGCGTAAGAGCATCTGGGCAGACCGCCAGAGACGGATACGCAATACGAATTACGCAATACGCAGGACTACGCAGCAGTGGGCGACGGCAGCGCCGCAAACGCCTGCTCGAAGTCCGCCTTGATGTCGTCGATGTGCTCGATACCGACCGAGACGCGCACCATGTCGGGCTCGACGCCGGAGGCCGTCTGCTCCTCCTCGGTCAGCTGCTGGTGGGTGGTAGAGGCGGGGTGAATGACGAGCGTCTTCGCGTCGCCCACGTTGGCGAGGTGACTGGCCAGCTCCACGTTTTCCACGAAGCGCTTTCCGCCCTCCACGCCGCCCTTGACACCGAACGTGAGCACCGCCCCGTAGCCGTTCTCCAAATACCGATTGGCCCGCTCATGGTAGGGGTGGTCGTCCAGGCCGGGGTAGCTCACCCATTCCACAGCGTCCTGCTCCTGCAGCCATTTCGCGAGGGCAAGGGCGTTGTCGCAGCTCCGCTGCACGCGCAGGGAGAGCGTCTCAAGGCCCTGCAGCAGGAGGAAGGAGCCGAACGGATTCTGGGCGGGCCCGAAGTCGCGCAGGCTCTCCACCCGAGCGCGCATCGCAAAGGCCACGTTCGTGTCCAGTACGCCGTCCGGGCCGAACGTCTCCCAGAACTTCAGGCCGTGGTAGTTGGGATTCGGTTCGGTGAACTCGGGGAAGCGGCCGTTGTCCCAGGGGAACGTCCCGGCATCCACGATCACGCCGCCGATGGTGGTGCCGTGGCCGCCGATCCACTTCGTGGCGCTGGCCGTGACGATGTCGGCCCCGTGGTCGATGGGGCGGCCCAGGTAGCCGCAGGCGCCGAACGTATTGTCCACCACGAGGGGGACGCCGTGGGCGTGCGCAATGTCGGCAATCCGCTCAAAGTCGGGGATGTTGAACCGCGGATTGCCAATCGTCTCCAGGTAGACGGCCTTCGTATCTTCGTCGATCAGGCTCTCAATCGAATCCGGATCGTCGCCGTCGGCGATGTGGACGTCGAGGCCGCGGCGGGGGAAGGAGTTCTTAAACTGGTTGTAGGTCCCGCCGTAGAGGTAGCTCGTGGAGACGATGTTGTCGCCGTGCTCGCAGAGGGTGTTGAGGGCGAGGAACTGAGCGGACTGTCCGCTGGCCGTGGCTACGGCCGCGACGCCGCCTTCGAGGGCCGCCACTCGCTTCTCGAAGACGTCGTTCGTCGGGTTCATGATGCGGGTGTAGATGTTGCCGAACTCCTTGAGGGAAAAGAGATCGGCCCCGTGCTCCGCATCGTCGAAGGTGTAGGAGGTGGTGGCGTAGATCGGAACGGCCCGGGAATTGGTGGCCGGGTCCGGCTCCTGGCCTGCGTGCAACTGGAGGGTTTCGTAGCGGGGCGACTCGGAGGGATCGTGCTGTCCGTTTTCCGTGCTCATGACAAATCGGCTCCCTGGATGGAATAATGCGAGAGAAAACCATCCAGAAGAGCCGAGCAAGCGCGGCAACCGTCGCAGCTGGGGCCAAAGAAAAAATCCCCAGCCGCCGGGAAAGCAGATGGGGATCAACAACCAAGCGGTCGCGGGTCCCACTCATCTTTCCTCGACAGCGGTCGAGGCAGGATGGGGCACCTTTCCTCGACGGGCGTCGAGGCGGTTGCCAGGGCTTCAGAGGGCCTGCTCCCTCCACCCTTCTGGATGAATGTGGTGTTCACAGCAACAGTACGTTGCAACTGTAGCCCATTAGACCCACCAGCGGTGACAATGTCAACGGTCCCGGCGCCTCCAGCCGTGAATTGCACGCGAAGGGACAGCAGGAGGCCGGGCGGCGGGGGTCCAGCCCCCCCTTCTTTCTCTGCTGCAATCAATTCGTTCACACCAGCGTTAGGAAAGGGCGCACGGATTCTCTTTGCACACCGGTATTCCTCGTCATGGGCACCCGCAAATGGGCCAAGGTGAAGCGCCAGAAGCAAAAGGACGACCAGCAGCGGTCGCAGAAATGGGCCAAACTGTCGCAGGAGATCGAGACGGCGGCCCGCGAGGGCGGCGGCGACCCGGACGCGAACGTGCCGCTGTCCCAGGCCATTGAGCGGGCGCGGGACGTGGACATGCCGAAGGACAACATCCAGCGCGCCATCAAGCGCGGGACCGGTGAGCTAGAGGGCGAGGACGTTGAGGCCCTCACCTACGAGGGCTACGCGCCGCACGGCGTGGCGGTGTTCGTGGAGGCGGAAACGGACAACCGCAACCGTACTGTCAAGGACCTGCGCAACCTCCTCTCCGACTACGGCGGCAACCTGGGCAAGGACGGCGCGGTGGCCTACCTCTTCGACCGAAAGGGGCGATTCGAAATTCCCGCCGACGCAACGGACGAGATGACCCTCTTCGAAACGGTTGTGGAGGCCGGGGCGGACGAGGTGACCGAAACCGACGACACATTCGTCGTGACGACGCCCGCGGCGGCGTTTGCCGATGTCGAAGCGGCCCTCGACGCCGCCGGTATTGCCCCGGATACCGCCGAGCTGGTGCGCCTCCCTTCCACGACAGTCGCCCTCCCGCCGGACAAGCGTGAGGAGGTGGAGGCACTCATCGAACAGATTGACGATCATAACGACGTGGCGGCCGTCTACACCACGCTCGACTCTACAACGTCAGCGTAGTTCTCGCGCCCCGGGCGGTAATTGTGCTTTCTCGCCCTACGCTCCCCCTCGATTTCCACGCCCCCTCCCATGCGCATCCTCGGCATCGATCCCGGCTCCCGGGCCACCGGCTACGGCATCATCGAGACCGACGACGAGTCGCTCGTGGCCACGGATGTGGTGCGGCTAAACAACACGGATGACCATCCCGCCCGCCTCAAACAGATCTACGATCGGCTCACCCAACTCATTCGGACGCATGACCCCGAGACGTTTGCGATCGAGATGCCGGTGTACGGCCAAAACCCGCAGTCGATGCTCAAGCTGGGGCGCGCGCAGGCCGCGGCCATGATGGCGGCACTGAACGAGGGGCTTTCCGTCGCACAGTACACCCCAAAAGAGATCAAGAAATCCGTGACGGGGAACGGCAACGCGTCCAAGAAACAGGTTCGGTTCATGGTCGCGTCCATCCTGTCGGTCGACGCCGACGCCCTCACGCACGACGCGGCCGACGCCCTCGCCACGGCCCTCTGCCACGGCAATCGGGACGGCCGCGGCGACACCGGCTCCTACAGCGGCTGGGCAAGCTTCGTCGACGACAACCCCGACCGCGTCTCCGAATGACGCCCTCCGCAATTTCGACTTGCGGTTTCCGCGTTTCGAATCCGCGCCTGCCACTCGACATTCGAAACTCGCCACTGCCCTCAGTTTCGGTGGTAGCCGCGCTCCTCGTCGCGGACCTGGACGACCTCTTCCACCTCGTCGGCGTCGAGGTCCCCTCCGCTCAGCTCCCGTGCCAGCGCGGCAACCTGTTCGGGCTTGTTCGGGGCCTGCCGCCACTCCGGATGCGCCTGCTCAATGAGGCTCACGAGGATCCGGAGGTACGGGTAGCGCTCCTCTTTCGAGTCGAGATCGGCAATGGACTGGGCAAAAAGCTCAGCGTTGCGGCCAACCTGTCGGTCGACCATTTTGGTATCGTACCGCATGGCGGGGGAACAGCTTCGGGGGAAAGAGAGATGCTGACACTTCTCAACGCGTGCGCCGCGCCAGGGTTGCTTTCGCGCTGCCTGCCAGGCGTCCGCCTCCCACTTCCTCGCGCGAACCTGGCTCCGGATCGGTCGTACAGTCTCCCTGATGCAACCGATCTCCCAGCATGTGCCATGAACCGTCCCTGCGACTCGTCCAGTGCCTATCGATTGGAGGTGCTCCCCGAGGTCCCGGCGTTTCATCGGGACGCGCTACGGAAGGGGCGCCTGGAGGAAGGCCACCTCGTCTATTACGGCCCCCAGCCGTCGTACTACGGCATTGGCGAGGTAAAGCGCATCAACGGATCCGACATTGCAGTCGACTTCCGGGGCACGGGCCACTTCGACGTACACGAGGAGATCATGGACCAGCGCTACCTCATCCGCATCCCGCAGGAAAAGATGGCCCACCTGTAGCGGCCCGGTCGCTCCGCGCGTAGCCACTTCGCCCACGCCATGCCACATGTCCCCTGGCCCTTCTGGATGCTCGCCGGGTTCGTGGGCCTGCTGTTTCTCAGCGGCCTCGCGACGGAACTGCTGTTCACAACGCCGACGGTCGGCTCGCTCGCCCTGTGGGGCCTGACGGCGGTCGGCCTGGGGGGCGGTGGCTACCTGTGGTTTCGGCGCCTCGCCCGTCAGCACCAGCCGTTCGGCGAGCGATGGAAGGAGCGCATCGCGGAGCAAAAAGGAACCCGGGACGGCTGAGGCCTACCGCGGCGTCCAGCGCGTGTGGGCCACCGCGAGCGTGTGTCCCTCTTCGGCGTGAAGCAGGGCGTGGCGGACCGCTTGCCCTTCGCCGTCGGCCTCCGCCTGCGCGGTGGTGCGAACACGGGTTCCGAGCGATGCCTCATGCTGAAACTGGAGTCGGACCTCCTCGCAGCGGTGGGTCGAAAAAACGGGTGCCGGCAGGGTGTCAAGCGCCCAGGTGAGGTAGCGCACGTTGTTGACGTGCTCGTTGCGGTCCAGGTCGTGATAGCCGACCGTCACCGCCCGTTCGTACTCGGGGCGGTCCGGTGCCGCCAGCTCCTCGGACGACGAGGCAAAGGCCCGGGCCCGGTCGGGAAAATCGAGCGCCCGCACCGTGCGGGGTGGGCGTGCCGGACGCCGCCGCTTCAGATCCATGAGAAACCAGGCGCTGGTGGCCTGGGCCACCACCTCGTGCTCCACCCTCAGAAGAAACTCGCGAGTGGTGTAGAGGCCGTCGAGGCCCGAGGGCCACGTCTCAATCGTCACCGTGTCGCCGCGCCGGGGCGGTTGGGGTGCCTTCAGTCGGAGCCGTGCCAGCACCCAGGCCTTTTGCTCTGCCGCCAGGGCGTCCATCGACACGCCGAGGGCTGCGGCGTGGGGGCCGGCCGCCTCCTGCAAATACCCGCAGAGCGCCGGCAGCGACACCGCCCCCGCCGGCGTGAGGTCCGCGGTGCGGACGGACAGCGACTCGGTCCAGACGAGGGGAGCAGACATTGCGCGGGCGGTCGTGGCGTGAGAGGCAGACGCTCCAGACCAACGGAGAGGCGGAGCGCCCGTTCGCATCCCGCCGGAATGGCACCTTCGTCCCGGGCAGGCGTATGCTTCATTGCACACTTGACTTTGGCGCTTCTCTCCTCGTCGCATGATTTTTCTTACCGGCGTTCCCGGCTTCCTGGGCACGCGCCTTTTGCGGGCTCTTGGCGACGAACGCCCCAGCGCCCCGATCCGGCTGCTCGTCCAGCCGAAGTAC
>JAWOAQ010000062.1:0-3734 GCA_046498495.1 Salinibacter sp.
CCTGGATCGGGTGGTGTACGCAGCCACGAGCGCCCAGGCTGCCGCGGCCGGCTTCGACGACGCCCACATCTATGAGGAGATCGACAAGCCGCCCCCTACCCGCCGCATTCCCATGGAGCACCACGACGCCGTGCCGGCCGATCGTCCGTTCGAGGCGTGGGCCGACTACGAGGCGCGAATCGAGTACTGAGGAGCTAAGCGGCGTGTTGACGTCCGTAGCGCCACGCCACGTACGCCATGAACCCGCTACTCGCCCGAAGGGCCTCCTCGTTGACGTCCAGGCCCGCGGTGTGGAGCCCATGCGCGCTGCCCACCCCCAGCTGATAAAACGCGCCGGGCCGCTCCTGCAGGAAATAGGCAAAGTCCTCCCCGGCGAACCACCGACCGACGTCGAGCGCCCGGTCCGGCCCGACGTACGTGTGGGCGGCGTCGGCCACGAGGTGCGCCTCATCCTCGTGATTATACACCGCAGGATAGCCCGTCCGGACTTCCACGTCGGCGGCGGCGCCGTGCGCCTCCGCCGTGCGACGAGCCACGCGCCGGATGAGGTCGTGCGCCCGACCCCGCCAGTCCTCGTCCATTGCCCGAAAGGTGCCCTCCAGCCGCGCCGTCTCGGGAATCACGTTCGTCGCCCCGTCGGCAATGAGGCGCCCGATGGTGAGGATCGACGGCACGCCGGGCGGACAGTGCCGACTGACAATCGACTGGAAGGCGTCGACGATGCGACTGCCCACGTAGGTCGCGTCCGTCGCCAGCTCGTGCGGCTCGGCGGCGTGGCCGCCCTCTCCCTCCACCGTCACGTACACCTCGTCGCTCGACGCCATGGCCCATCCCGGCCGCACGCCAATGGTGCCGGCTGGAAGATCGGGCTTGATGTGCTGCCCAAAGACCGCGTCCACTCCGTCTAACACGCCCGCCGCAATCATGCCCTTCGCCCCGCCCGGCAGGCGCTCCTCGTGCGGCTGGAAGCAAAAGCGCACCTGCCCGTGCAGGTCGTCCCGATGGCGCGCCAGAATCGTTGCGGTGCCCAGGAGCGACGCCGTGTGGACATCGTGCCCACAGGCATGCATTACGCCGTCCACCTCCGAGGCAAACTCAAGGCCCGTTTCCTCCTGAATCGGGAGCGCGTCCATGTCGGCCCGGAGGAGCACCGTGGGACCGGGTCGCCCGCCGTCAAGCGTCGCCACGACGCCGGTGCCATGGATTCCCGTCTGGACGTCGTCGAGGCGTAAATCCCGGAGCCGCTCGGCCACGCGGCGGGCCGTCTCGTGCTCTTCCCCCGATAACTCGGGATGCCGGTGCAGCATCCGCCGAAACGAGACCACTCGATCAAAGAGTGCATCGGCCTCGGCCCGAATGGTGTCAATCATGCTGGAGATGATTCGTATTTCATATTGGGTTTGCTATGCGCGTGCTGTCAACCCTCAGGCCCGCCCCATCGTTCGCCGCCCCCGGTTTCTCTCCATTCTGCTCCTCCTCTCCGCCCGCCATTCTCTCCCAGTGTCCCTCGTCCCTGCGTCCCGCCCGGGACCGCCTGAACCTCCACTCCCCCCTCGCGTACGAGCGGGTGAATCTGGTTTTTGCCCAAGCCCCTCTGCTCTATGCGCCAGTTCGACGTCCCGACCTTCTACCAGAGCCCCATCATCTCGACGGTCAAAGACGCACGCCAGGCCACTGACCCGCGCAAAAAGGACCTGGCGCCGTCGGTGATCGACTTTGGGCCGGTGCGCTTCAAAATTGCACGCCACTTTGGCTTCTGCTTCGGCGTGGAGCAGGCCATCGAGATCGCCTACGAGGCCCTGGAGGAAAACCCCAACAAACGGATTTTCCTCCTTTCGGAGATGATCCACAACCCGCACGTGAACGAGGATCTGCGCGAGCGGGGCATCCAGTTCCTCCGCACCACGAAGGGCGAGCAGCTGATTCCGTTCGAGGAGCTGACGCCCGACGATGTGGTCATCATTCCGGCGTTCGGGACGACGCTGGAAGTGGAACAGAAACTCGACGAGATTGGGGTCGACACCGCGTCGTACGACACCACCTGCCCATTCGTCGAAAAGGTGTGGCGCAAAAGCTCCCAGATCGGGGACGACGACTACTCCATCATCGTGCACGGCAAGCGCTACCACGAAGAGACGCGCGCCACCTTCTCCCACGCGAAGGAGGAAGGCCCGGTTGTCGTCGTGCGCGACATGGAGGAGGCCCAGGAACTCGCGAAGGTGATTCGCGGGGAGAAAGACGCTGACTTCTTCTACGACTATTTCGAGGACAAATACTCTGAGGGCTTCGATCCGGCCACCGACCTGCGAAAGCTGGGCGTGGTGAACCAGACGACGATGCTCGCGGAGGAAACCGCCGCCATCGCGGAGCTGATGCGCGAAGCCATGATCGACCGCTACGGCGAGGCCGATGTGAAAGAGCACTTCGCCGACACCTCCGACACGCTCTGTTACGCCACCAACGAAAACCAGAGCGCCACGAAGGCGCTGATCGAGGATGGGGCCGACCTCGGCATCATCGTGGGCGGCTACAACTCGTCGAACACGAGCCATCTGGTGGAGCTCTGCGAAGAGCACATGCCCACCTACTTCATCCGGGACGCCGACGAGTTTGAGGGGCCCGCCGAGATTCAGCACTTCAACATCCACACAAAGACGGAGGAGACCACCGAACACTGGTTCCCCGCGGACGACCCGCCGGTCGACGTGCTCCTGACCTCCGGCGCCTCCTGCCCCGACGCGCTGCTCGATGAGGTCATCCGCGACATTGTGAGCTGGTTCCCCGACGCCCGCCCCGTCGAGGAGGCCATCGCTCCGTTCCAGGAGATGGAGGACGAAACCGACTGACCGTTCCGGTGGATCCGCCCGGCGCCTGCTTCGCTCTCTCCTCTTCTCCGCCCTCCTCTCTCCATGCCCTGGTACGACGGCTGGTTCGGCAGCAATGCCTACAACCTCGTCTACGATCACCGGGACGAGGCGGAGGCCGAACGGCTGGTCGACTTCGTCGAACGCACGATTGCCCCCGACGATGGGGCTCGCGTCCTGGACGTGGGATGCGGACGGGGCCGACATGCCCGTGCCTTTGCGCGTCGCGGATACGACGTCACGGGCCTTGACCTGTCCGAGGAGTCAATTGCGGAGGCGCGCCGGCGGGCCGAGGCCGAGGGGCTCGACATCTCGTTCGCCCAGGGCGACATGCGCGATCCCTACTGCGAGGACTGCATGGATGGCGTCGTGAATCTCTTCACGACCTTCGGCTACTTCGAGGCCGACGCCGAAAATCAGCGGGCCCTCCGCGCCATGGCCACCGCCCTCCGCCCCGGCGGCTGGTTCGTGCAAGACTTCCTCAATGCCCCGCAGGTTGTCGATACCCTCGCCCCGGAAACAACCCGTACCACCAACGGCCTCACCATCCGCGAACACCGCTGGATCGATGACGGCCGGATCAACAAAGAGATCACCATTGAGGACAACGGCCGCACCGAATCCTTCCGCGAAAGCGTGCGCCTCTACACCCTCGACGACTTCCGTGCAATGTACGACGCCGTGGGGCTCACTCTCCTCGACACCTACGGCACCTACGACGGCGATCCCTACACGGAGCACAGCCCCCGGCTCCTCCTCCACGCCCGACGCCCCTCCCCCTGATACACATTCGACGTTCGTCATTCGCAATTTGTAATTGTCCATGGACGCTGCGCTTTCCTACGCCGACGAACACTTCGACACGTTCGT
>JAWOAQ010000207.1:0-5999 GCA_046498495.1 Salinibacter sp.
GTATCGGTATTCGAGCGTTGCGTCCTGGCCACCTGGCGGAAGGGACTCGTAAAATGCGGCTTGGAGGGCGGTGCTCTCATGATGCCAGATGTACCGCAGGACCTGGATCACGGAACGGGGGGAGAGGAGGTTCTGGCGTGAGAGGCCCGACCCATCGGCCAGCGCGACCTGGCTGGTGTCCACCCCGGCCCGAACGAGTGTTTCGTACACGGCCTCTCGGCCCCGTTCGGGGGCGTCGGGAGGCAGCGTCTCGTCCGCGCGGTGGTCGAGGTCGGGATCCTCCTCCAGGGCGAGGGTTCGGAGCAGTTGCTCGGCGTAGAGGTTCCGGCTCTCTCGGTTCAGGGTTTGGACAATTTCGGAGAGCGGAGGCGATCGATACGACGCCACGCGCTGGTACGTGGTGTCGCGATACTGGGGAGAGAGCCCCGACGCGTCGAGAGAGGCTGCACGGCCGGTAACGGGCACCCCCTCCCAAAGAAGGACCTGCCGCAGGCTGTGTACGAAGTATCGAGAGGGCTCCGACACAGCGAGCTCAGTTTCCTCGACGGCATTCGGATGCACACGCGTCCGAATGTGAAAGGTGTTTGTGCCAGGCTCGCGCTGGTACTCTTCCTCCTCGTCGGCCTGCCCAGGGACGGTGCGAGTTTTGTTGTTAAGCGTGACGTAATCAGTGTCGAACGGCTCCAACTGCAGGCGGGCGGGGTCGCCAACGCCGCGCCCCTGCACCGTGAGGTCGACCTTGTTTTCATTGAAGACGAGCCCACCAATGGGGGCGCCGTATCCGTGTGTAAGGTCGTCCCAGGTCCACCCGTGGCCGTGCGCGGGGGCCTCCACGGGGCCCCCGTCCCCGATGATGTTGCCCTCGATGCGTCGGATGCCGGCCGCCCGGAGGGAGTCTGCCCACTGCCGGAAGACGCGCGTCGGGTCTTTGCGCTGTCGGTGCCCGCCGAGGGTGGGATCTCCGTCGCCGCGAACAATGAGATTGCCGTGCAGCACGCCGTCTTTCACGGGGCCGTCGATGTAGACGCGGGTTCGAAAGCGATGGTCCGGCCCCAACTGCTCCAGCGCTGCGGCACTGGTGGCCAGTTTTACGTTTGAGGCCGGGACGAACGCCCGATCGGCATTGCGAGAGTATAGGGTTTCTCCGGTGTTCAGGTTAACGATGTGCAGGCCCCAGAAAGCTCCAGAAAACGGGGCGGCGTCTACGGTGTCATTGATGGCCTCCGCCAATGCCGCTCGCGGGGAGGGGGATGGAGACACGGGTTGGGCCTGGGCCGGAAGGTGGACTGCACAGAAAAGAAACACAAGGCCAAGAATCCACCAGGGGCGGGGGCGTCGGCTGGAACCGGGGAGTGGAACACATCTCATGAATCCAGCGAGGATGATTCGAGGGCCTGGCGCTGGGAGTCGGCCGGAGACAGGACGACGAACGCGTGACGGATCTCCGGAAGGGACACGGCGGGGCGGAGGTAAATTTGGAGTTCGCTTCGCCCCGGCTGTGTCGCAACGGAGTCGATCGTTCCGATGGCGCGTCCCGGGGGGAAGGCATCGCTGTGCCCGCTTGTCACCACCCGCTGGCCCTCCTCAACGGGTTCGGTTTTGACCACGTGCTCCAGAATGAGCCGGTCCATGCGCTCGCCATCCCACCGAACAATGCCGTCCGCCTGGATTGGGAGAATGGTGGCGGCCACCCGGAAATCGGTGTTGAGGTACGGCATGACCTGAGCATACTTTTCACTTACAATCGTGACGCTTCCCACGATGCCACTCTCGTGAACAACGGGCATGCCTTCGGCGACGCTGTCGCGCTGCCCAACATCCAGGGTCAGCGTGTTTTCGCGTCGGAAGATATCCTTGGTGACGATCCGCGCGGCACGGAGCGCGGAGGAGCTCCGGTCACGCAGCCGCAGGAGTTGTTCCAGCTCCTCGTTTTCCTGACGAACCGACCGTGTGCGAGCGACTTCGCTTGAGAGGGTGATGTTTTCACGGCGAAGTTCGTCGTTTTCCTCCAGGACGCGGATATAGCGTCCCATCCATGCGAAGGTGCTCTCAATCTGGGCCGTCAGCTCTAAGGCTTCAGCCCGCACGGCCCGGCCGAGCGACTCGTTTTGTACCGCCATGGTGGACACGGACGCCAAAAGCAGGACGGCAAGCAGGCCCCAATCGACGAGCGACGACCGCTGGTCCATGACAGAAGGAGGAGGCGGGCATGAAGAGAGCGCACGGGCGCGATTAGGTCAGAACCCGCTCATAATCTTCCAGGTTTTCGAGGACCTCCCCGGTGCCCCGGACCACGGCTGTGAGGGGCTCCTCGGCCACGTAGACAGGGAGCTCGACCCGGTCGCGGAGCATCTGCTCGATGCCCTCCAGCATCGCGCCGCCGCCGGTCATCATGATGCCGCGGTCCAGCACGTCGGCACCCAGTTCCGGCGGGGTGCGCTCCAGGGCGCGCAGGACGGCGGTGCTGATTTGCTCCAGGTTATCCTGAAGGGCCTCGCGAACGTTGACCGACGAGACGGTCCGCAGCTTCGGGATGCCGCTAACCAGGTCCCGGCCCTTAACGGAGAGCTCCAGTTCGGTTTCCAGTTCTTGGGCACTGCCAATTTCACACTTAATGCGCTCGGCCGTGCGGGAGCCGATGAGCAGGTTGTGATTGCGCTTAAAGTACTGCCGAATGGCGTTGTCGAGCTCCGATCCGCCCACACGAAGGGACTCATCAATTACAATGCCCGACAGGGCAATGACAGCTATCTCCGTGGTTCCTCCCCCAATATCCACCACCATGTTGCCCACGGCCTCGCTGATGTCGAGTCCAATTCCAATGGCTGCGGCCATCGGCTCAGCCACCAGGTTGACCTTCTTTGCGCCGGCGTGCTCGGCGGAGTCTCGCACGGCTCGCTTTTCGACCTCTGTGATGCCACTGGGGACACAGACCACCATGCTGCGAATGGAGGTCAACCAGTTTTTCTTCACCTTGCGAAGAAGCCCCTGAATCATTTGCTCCGCCACCTTAAAGTCGGCAATGACGCCATCCTTTAGGGGCCAGATGGTCTCGATGTCCTTGTGCGTTCGTTCATGCATTTGAAGGGCTTCGTAGCCGAGTTCGCGGACCTCGCGCGTCGTGTTGTCGACCGCGACGATGCTCGGCTCGTTAAGGACAATCCCTTCTCCACGAATGTAGACCAGCGTATTCGCCGTCCCCAGGTCGATGGCGACGTCTTGGGAGAAATTGAAAAACATCTATCCTGGGTGCTTGGGTGCTGGGAGCGGAGGTCTGGAGGGGAGCGCGGGACACACGGTGGGGGCGTGGGTGCCCTCAGTGGCGGAAATGGCGGCGGCCGGTAAAGACCATTGCCATGTCATGGGCGTCGGCGGCATCGACTACTTCGTCGTCCCGAATCGAGCCGCCGGGTTGGATTGCGGCCCGGGCGCCTTCCACGGCTGCGGCTTCGAGTCCGTCGGCGAACGGAAAGAAGGCATCGGAGGCTACCACGGAGCCGGTAAGGTCAAGTTCCGATTTCGTTGCTTTCTGGACCGCCAGTTCAGAGGCATCGATGCGGCTCATTTGGCCGGCCCCCACGCCGAGGGTGGCTTGGTCGCGAGCGTAGACGATGGCGTTGCTCTTCACATGCTTCGCCACCCGCCAGGCAAAGTCGAGGTCGCGCGCCTCGGGATCCGTTGGGGGGCGCTCGGTGGGGATGGACCACTCGCTTCGCTGTTCAGAGAAGGGGGGCAGCGCCGGATCGAGCGTCTGGACCAGCAGCCCTCCCCGCACGCTCCGAACATGGGGGCGGCCGTCCGTGCGGGCAGCGGCGGTGTGCTGGATGAGGCGGCGACGGTCGTTTTCGGCCAGGAGGTCGAAGGCGCCCGACGCAAACGCAGGAGCAATCACGATCTCCGTAAAGATCTCGTCGATGGCTTCGGCCGTGGGTCGGTCCAGGGGACGGTTGACCACCACGATCCCACCGTAGGGCGACTGCCGATCGGTGGCGAACGCCTGCTGCCAGGCGTTTGTGAGCGAATCGGCGCAGGCAACCCCGCAGGGATTGGTGTGCTTGAGGATGGCACAGGTGGGCGGGGCGTCCCGGAACTCGTCGATAAGTGCGAGGGCCGCGTCGAGATCGTTGAGGTTGTTGTACGACAGCGCGGCCCCGTGGATCTGATCGTAAAATTGCTCCGGGTGACCGTACAGAGTGCCTTCCTGATGCGGATTTTCGCCGTATCGGAGCGTGGTGGATTTCGGAAGCGACACCTGAAAGGAGGACGAATGGGGGGCGTCGTTGTCGTCCGTGTCCGTTGGGGTGGAGAGGTACTGATGAATGGCGGTGTCGTACTCCGCCGTGTGAGCAAAAGCGTTGGTGGCCATCTCGCGCCGCATCTCTGTGGTGAGGCGTCCGTCATTCTGCTCCAGCTCAGTTGCGACGGCATCGTAGCGGTCGGGCGAGGTGACGACCCCGACGGCGTCGTGATTTTTTGCGGCAGCACGAATCATCGTGGGGCCTCCGATGTCCACGGTTTCCATGGCGGTGTCGAGGGACGTCTCCGCCTCTGCGACGACCGACTGGAATGGGTACAGGTTGCAGACGACCAAGTCAATGGGGTCGTACCCATGCGTCTCCAGCGCGGCCTGGTCCTCGGCCTCTGATCGCCGGGCCAGGAGGCCGGCGTGGATGGCGGGGTGGAGGGTTTTGACCCGACCGGAAAGGACCTCTGGGACACCCGTCACGTCTGCCACGTCGGTTACAGGAATGGTCGCGTCCCGGAGGGCGGCAGCCGTCCCGCCTGTGGAGAGGAGTTCGATGTTGAGCGCAACGAGCCGGCGGGCAAAGTCGACGATTCCAGTCTTGTCATAGACCGAGAGGAGGGCGCGGCGGACGGGGGGCGTGGACATTGAGGGTGGGGGCTCAGGATGAAGGAGAGTGCGGATCGTAGTCGTCCAGTTGAACGTGTCGCCCGTCGATGTGCACACGATCTTCCGCGAAGAGCCGCAAGGCTTCTGGATAGAGTGTGTGTTCGAGCGAGCGCACGCGCTCCGCGAGGCGATCGGGGGTGTCGTCGGCAAAGACGGGAACAGGCTCCTGGAGAACGATGGGGCCTTGATCGTACTCTTCCGTTACCAGGTGGACCGTGGCGCCGCTCCAGCGGGCGCCGTACTCCAGTACGGCCTCGTGGACGTGGCGGCCGTACATCCCCTGTCCGCCAAAGGCGGGAAGCAGGGCTGGGTGAATGTTGGTCATGCGATTCCGGTACGTCGCCACAACATTCGGCGGCACTTTCAGCATGTACCCGGCGAGGGCGACAAACTCCACGTTGTAGTGACGCAGCGTATCCAGGAGGGCGTTGCCAAACGCGATCGGTCCATCAAACGTGGAAGGCGGGTGGACGGCCGTGGGAATGTTCTGCTTTCGGGCGCGAGACAAGGCGCCGGCCTCCGGCGTGTTGCTGATGCATACGGCCACCTCTGCCGACAGGGCCCCTTCGGCAATGGCATCAAGAATGGCTTGGAAGTTGGTTCCGCCCCCGGAGGCAAAGACGGAAAGTCGCATGCAAACTGGGCCAGGCGGAAAAAGAAGGACCGCGGTGTGTGGTAAGGTGGGGGGAGCGGCAGGGAATTGCGAACGGAGGTTCGACGAAAATGACATCTCCCCGTGTCCCTGCGCGTGGCCCATCCCGTGGGTGGGGCGGTTCGGGAGAGCGCAGGCCCGCGCCTCGGAGTCGCCAGCCGAAGTCGGCGTTTCCTCACTGTTCTGTAACGGACCGTATTGTCGTGTCCCCATATGTGGGACGGTGCGAACGGGGGGACTCGAACCCCCACGGGGGAGGACCCCCACGAGATCCTAAGTAATGTGGTGGGTTATCTCATTTGTGTCTTGAACGCCGTTGAGGGGCGATTTTGAGAGTTTTCCAAAACCCATTCCCCCATAATTCCCCCATTACATCCTATTTCCCCGGTATTTGGGGGAGCGTGACGGCCGATAGTTGGGGAAATTCAGTCGCTG
>JAWOAQ010000238.1:0-3381 GCA_046498495.1 Salinibacter sp.
GACTTGGAGGCCGCCCTGAAATTCATTGTCAACCCCGAACGGGTTGTCGTCCGCGCCGAGCGAGATGCCGGCCGCGGCGAGGCTGTCGCGCTGTCGTTGTTGGAAGTCGGGGAAGGTGATGGGGGGAGGGGCGTTGGGATCCAGGCGCCGCCGCTCGTTGAAGGCCAGCCAGTCGGTCTCGCCATTCCCGCCCAGCTGGGTGGCGGCGTCGCTGCCGGCAAAGGGGTTGGCCGTCACGACGTTGCGGGTGTAGCTTCCGGTCAGGTCGAGCGAAGGGTAGAGGCTCCCCCATGCCTCACGGACCTGGGCGTCGGCGGTGCGCACCTCAAGGTCGGCGGCCTGCAGGTCATGGTTCTGCTCCAGGGCCGTGCGCACGGCCTCGCGCAGGGTGAGCTCCAGCGGCTCCGAATCGGCGGCCAGGGTGTCGCGGGGGACCGGCGAGGGCAGCGGGTCGTCCTGCTGCGCCCACGCGTCCGCCGGAGGCAGTCCCCCCACGCACACGATCAGGGCGAGAAGGAAAGCGGAAAGGGGCGTTCGAGGGACACGCATAGGAAAGGCCGGAAGGGGCGTGAACACTTACGCAGACGCCGGGGCGGCGCCGGTTTTTTCAAGGCCGTCGAAGAGGAGGGCTGTCAGGAAATCTGCCGCGCGCGTCGGGTCGTCCAGAAACTGTTGCTCCTCGCCGGGGGCGTGGCGCTTCTCCAGGGTGCAGTGCGTCCCCATGCCGCGGATGTTGGCCAGCAGCAGATTGGCGACGGACGCAGGCGGGAGGGATTGAATCTCGCCGTTTTCCATGGCCCCCTCCAGGGCGGGCGTGAGGGCGTCCACAAGCCGCTTGTGCTGTTCCCGAAAGAACTGCACTCGGGCCCCGTCGTCGCTAAACGCCATCACGTGGGCCTCCTTCACGAGGATTAGAAACAGGTCCTGCTGCTCGCGAATCATTTCGAAGTGGCGTTCCACAAAGGTGTGAAACGCTCCGCGCAGGGACTCCCCGTTGTGCTCATCCGGAAAGACCGTTTGGATGAGATCTTCGAGTTCCTCGATGGTATCGTCGAAGACGGCAAACAGGAGCTCTTCTTTTCCGCCTTCGAAGTAATTGTACAGCGTCCCCTTGCCAAACTCGGCCCGCTTCGCAATCTCGCCGAGGGTCGCATCGGCGTACCCTTTTTCGGCGAAGACCGCGCGGGCCGCGTCGAGCATGGCGCGGCGGCGCATGCGGCGTTCCCGCTCGCGGCGGGACAGGGAGGGGTCGGGAGGAGAGGCCATGAGGAAGCAGTGATCTGGACGATCCGGCAGGAGGTGACTATTCAGTCACCGAATGACCAAAACGTCACCTTCTGACGGAAGGTTCACTCTGGGGTGCGAAGAGACAGCGAAAAGGCGGCGGGGATCGGGGGACGGATGCGCCACGAAAAAAACCGCCCATCCCGAGCACGACGGGACGGGCGGTGCTGTTACACCCAAGACCGGAAGGGGCGGGGACTACACGTAGTCCTCAAACTGGTGGGCGTGGAGGTATTCAACGACCTGCTTCACCTGCTGTGCGCTTTCGCGGTTGCAGACGAGGACGGCGTCGTCGGTGTCAACCACCACGCAGTCGTGCAGGCCCACGAGCACCACGAGGCGGTCGCCGGACTGCACGTAGCACCGGCTGGAGTCCTGCATGATGACGTTGCCCTGGATGACGTTGCCGTGCTCGTCCTTGTCGCTGAGGTCGTAGACGGCGCGCCAGTCCCCCACGTCGTTCCACTCAAAGGTGCCGGGCACGACGTACACGTTGTCGGCCTGCTCCATCACCCCGTAGTCGATGGAGATGCGGGGGCTGTCGCGGAAGGCCGCCTCCAGGGTGTCCGGATCCGTGTCGTCGCCGGTGTGGCGGACGGATTCAAAGGCCTCGTGCGCGTCGGGAAGGTGACGTTCGATCTGGTTCAGGATGGTGTCGGCCCGCCAGATGAACATGCCGCTGTTCCAGAGGAAGTCGCCGGAGTCAATGAAGCGCTCGGCGGTGGACTGGTCGGGCTTTTCGGCAAAGGTACGGACGGGGTGGGCCTTCAGCTCGCGCGCCTCGTCGTCGCCGCTGTCGTACTGAATGTAGCCGTAGCCGGTGGCCGGGTAGGTGGGCTCGATGCCGATGGTAACGAGAGCATTGGGCGCCTGGGCAGCCTCCAGTGCCACATTTAGGGTGCTGTGGAACCGTTCCACATTGCCGATGACGTGGTCGGCCGGGAGCACGGCCATGGTGGCGTCGGGGTCGCGGTCGTGGAGCACCGCGGCGGCGTAGGTGATGCAGGGGGCCGTGTTGCGACTGATGGGCTCGGCGAGGATGTTTTGTTCGGGCACGGCGGGCAGTTGCTTTTGGGTCTGCTCCACGTAGCGCTCATGGGTGACCACCAGGCACCGCTCCGGGGGGATGAGGCCCTGGAGGCGGGCGACCGTGTTTTGGATGAGGGTGCCGTCTCCGAACACGTCGAGGAATTGCTTGGGCTTTTCCTTTCGGCTGGCGGGCCAGAAGCGGCTGCCGATGCCGCCGGCCATGATCACGGCGTAGTGCATGTTGGGCGGGGCGTTGGACGGAAGAGAATGACCACCGAAACATAGGTTCCGGACGCGAAAAATGCATACGGCTCATTCCTCGTCGTTGGGGGCGCGACGCAGAAGCGGATGGTTGCGTGTCCAGACCATCTCAATTCCGCGAAGCACGCCGCGGAGGGCGGAGCGTGCGCGGGCGGCAGACGAGGTGAGCAGGGCCAGTGCACGACCCAGAGTGCTCCACCAGTAGGCCATCCGTGCCACAGTGGAGTCGAAGTGTTTCTCGATGAACCAGCGTTGATGGATGGTCAATGCGCGGTGGTACCGCTCGGCGCTGAATCGATTTTTGGAGGACCGGCGATGGAGAAGCTGGGCCTTGGGCTGTACCACGAGACGAGTCTCACGGCCCACCCGATACGAAAGGTCAAGGTCCTCCATCATCGAGTACCCTTGAAGGGCAGTGTCGAAGCGATGACGCTCAATCAACGGGCGGCGGTACGAAGACGAACATCCGCTGAGCCACTCTGTGGAGCGAAGATCGGTATGGGAAGGGGCCGATGCCAAAGATGGAATGGATGTGGCACTCTGCAAAATCGACAAAAATACTTTGGAAGTTGAGTTTGCCGGAGCTCACAGACCGCTTTATCATGTTCAGAAGGGCATGTTGAATGAATTTAAAGGAACACGGGCGGCAATTGGTGGAATAACCATGCCGGGAAAACCCGAACCGAAGTTTAAAAACCACAAGCTATCACTTCGAACGATTTCGTTTTTTTGAGTGACGAGCTTTTCCATCCGGACGCCCGCGACGAAATTATCGCAACCATCAACAAACTTTTCATTAACGAGGAG
>JAWOAQ010000244.1:0-15969 GCA_046498495.1 Salinibacter sp.
CGAGGCCGGCCTCCCCCATCAGCCCGGCGTCGGAGCCGAGGGCGACGACGGACCCGCGGCTCTCGCGGAGCGCCGGGAGCGCGGCCTGGATGCAGAAGAAGGTCCCCTTGAGATTGGCGTCGATCACGGCGTCCCAGCCGGCCTCGTCCACGGCCTCCATGGGTCCGAAATCGGCGACGCCGGCGCTGGCGACCAGCACGTCGAGACCGCCGAGGGCCTCGAGCGCCGACGCGACGACGGCGCGGCAGCCTGCGGCCGTCGAGACGTCGCCGGGGGCGGCATGGACGCGGCCCGGGGCGTCGGCGGCGAGAGCCTCGGCGGCGGCCTCCGCCGAGGCCGGCGAGCGGCCGTTGACCGCGACGCGCGCGCCGGCGGCGAGGAAGGCGGCGGCGGCGGCGTGGCCGATGCCGCGGGTGGCGCCGGTGACGAGGACGCGGCGGCCGGTGAAGTCGAGTTGCATGGGGATCTCCGGAAGGCGGGGCGGCTATTCGGGCTCGCCCTCGTAGATGGCGCGCTCGTCCACCGGGGCGACGCGCAGGATGTTGGTGGAGCCCGCGACGTTGAAGGGGATGCCGGCGATGACGACGATGCGGTCGCCCTCCTCGGCGAAACCGGCGGTGCGCACCGCCCGGGCGGCGGAGACGACGGCGAGCTTGAAGCGCTCCACCGCGTGGGTGTGCACGCAGTGCAGGCCCCAGACGAGGCTGAGGCGGCGCGCGGTCTCCAGCAGGGGCGTGAGGGCGAGGATCGGGACGCGCGGGCGTTCGCGCGCCATGGTGAGCGCGGTGGTGCCGCCGTGGGTGAAGCAGCAGATGGCCTGCACCTCCGTCGTCTCGGCCACCTCGCGGGCGGCGGCGGCGATGGCGTCGGCGGTGCGGGTGCGCGTCTCGGGCCGCAGCAGGTCCATGGAACGGCGGTAGGCGGGGTCGGCCTCCACCGCCTCGGCCACGGCGTTCATGGTCTGGACGGCCTCCACCGGGAAGCCCCCGGCGGCGGATTCGGCGGAAAGCATCACGGCGTCGGCGCCGTCGTAGATGGCGTTGGCGACGTCCGAGACCTCGGCACGGGTGGGGACGGGGCTCGAGATCATGCTCTCCAGCATCTGGGTGGCGACGATGACGGGCTTGCCGGCGCGGTGGGCGTCGGCGATCAGGCGGCGCTGCACGACGGGGACCGAGGTGATCGGCATCTCCACGCCGAGATCGCCGCGCGCGACCATCAGCGCGTCGGCTTCGGCGAGGATGGCGTCGATGGCCTCCACGGCGGTCGGCTTCTCGATCTTGGCGACGAGGGCGGCGCGGCCGGCGGCGAGCCCGCGCGCCTCGGACACGTCGTCGGGTGAAGACGCTTCGCAGCCTTCGATGCGTCGGCGGTAAGGTTTTGGAGCCGCTGCCTGGCCTGCCCGGAAAGCGTCTCGGGGGGACGGGACCGAAAGAGTCGGGCGGCACCGTAGCCCGCCGCGGCGCCAAGGGCAAGCCCTCCCACCACACTTGCCACAGGGTGGCGCTGAACCCAGCTCTTTTTCGATTCACTGCGAGCCTGCCGGGCCCGGAGACGGGTCACCTCCGCATTGAGCTCTTCCAGGCGATGTTCCAGTTCGTCTCTAGATGGGTTGTTTCCGACTCCAGAATCGGAAGCACCCTTGTCGTGATCGTCATGGGTCGACGATTCGTCTTGGGGCGAGGAGTCTGCGTTGGGGGCGTTCTGGGAGGCGTCGGTCATGGGTAGAGGGGACGGTGGTAAAGAAACGAAAGGCGGGGCAATGCCCCGAAGGCTCACCCCGAGCTGCGGAACCAGGCGCCGGTAAAAACTCCCAGAGCAAACGCCCCGAGCATCGATGCCTTTTGGTGCTCACGGACCCAGACCCGCGCCATGGTTACTCCTAGCGATGCCTGTTGCTTCAAGTCATCCATCGCAAATGGCGGTTCCGACGGGGGCCCCGCCCCTTTGCCCCCCGAATCAGAGGAAAATCCCGGGCCGGACGCTGTGTTTGAGGACGAGGCGCTTGCGCTTTCTCGTGATTCGGTCATACCATGAAGGCTAGATCTGAGAAGAGAGCCACGATCCGTCCGCTTTCGGTTTCCGAGCGGGAAAAGGGCCAGGGGTGCGGCCGGATATTATAATTGACGGCACCTCTGGACGTGGCCGCCGTAGGGAAGGTGATGAACTTGTCCGTGTGCGTACCGCCGCGAATATGATTCCCACTCCGTCTGAAATGGTTCCCCGACGCCTTCCATCCGTCATTGCTTCCGCCCTGGCCCTCTTCGTTGTCTTGGGGGCCCCAACAGCGCAGGCGCAGTCGTCGGGGGATGCAGAGGCGGCATTTGCCCGGGCGGTCCAGTTTCACCAGCAGCGCCTGTACGCCGACGCGATGTCGGCATTTTCGACGTTTCGGGACGGGCATCCCCGTCACGTCCTGGCGGGCGAGGCGTTGTACCTGGAGGCGCAATCGGCTCTCGCCCAGGGCTACGATGACGAGGCCGCCCGGTTGTTCGAAAAGCTGGAGGCACAGTATCCATTCCATCCCCAGGGCACCAACGCCCGGTTGGGGCTGGCCCAGTTTTACCTGGATGCGGGCGAGATCGACGAAGCCGAGCGTCAACTCAGCGCTGTGATCGATGCCGAATCCGGCCCCCAGGTGGCACGGGCCCTGTACCTGCGGGCCCAGCTTGCCCGAGAGCAAGGAAACCTCACGACGGCCCTCCGGGACTACGAGCGGGCCTACGAAGAGCACCCCGAGAGCGAGGTGGCCCCGGCGGCCCTGTCCGCCGCGGGCGCCACGCAGGTGCGCCAAGAGCAGTACGACGCGGCGGCCGCCTCGTTTGAGCAGCTGGGCCAATCCTATCCCGACTCGCCCTATGCTCAAAATCTGGGGACCGCGTTGGCTGAAGTGTACTACCGCCTGGAAGACTACGAGCAAGTGGTCTCGGCCCTGACCGACCGTATATCGGCTCTTTCGGGAGACGAGAAGGCGCGAGCCCTGTTTCTACTGGCCGAGTCGTACAATCAGCTCGGACAAGGCGAGGATGCGGAGGTGCAGTACCAGCAGGTGATTGAGGAGCACCCGGATAGCCCCTACGTACTCCGGGCCCGATACGGAATGGCCTGGCAGCACTACCGCGACGACCAGTTCGAGCGCGCGGCGGAAGCGTTTTCCGACGTGCAGGACGCCCCCTCGTCCACCGAAGGGGCCCTGGCCGATCGAGCCCTGTATTACGAAGCCGCCAGTCGGGCCCAGGCGGGTCAGATGTCTCAGGCCGTTGAACAGTACCAAACCGCAGCGGAGCGCATGCCGGATCATCGACTGGGAGCAGAGGCGCTCTATGAGGCCGGTTTGCTGCTCTATCAGCAAGAAGACTACGATGCGGCCGCCGCGTCCTTTCAGTCTGTGCTGGACGAATTCCCCGATGCGTCCCGAGAGGGCGATGCCGCCCGCTGGCGTGGAAATGCCTTACTGGCGGGCAACCGCGTCGACGACGCACGGGAGGCGTACGAGCAGGCCCAATCGCTGGATGCCGTTCCCGACTCCCTCCTCCGGGAAGCCCAATTCCAGGAGGCCTGGGCCCACTACACGAACGCCCGGTACGCCGATGCCGCCGACGCCTTTTTGGCGCTAACCGACGGCCACCCCGACTCCGACCGCGGCGCAGACGCGCTCTTTTGGGGCGCCGACAGCCACTTCAACCAGGACAATGTGGCCCGCGCCCGGCGCCTCTTTCGTCGCTATCTTGATCGGTACGAAGACGGCTCTCACCGGGACGGCGCCCTGTACGCCCTGGCCTGGACGTACTTCACGGAGTCCGAGTACGAGCCGGCGGCTCAATACTTCCAGCGATTCCTCGACGGGTTCGACGGAACGGACGACGACATTCCGTATCAGCAAGATGCACGGCTCCGCCTGGCGGACTCGTACTTTGCCCTCAAACGATACGACGACGCGGTGGATCTGTATCAAGAAATTGGGGGCGAGGGCGCCGATTATGCCACCTATCAGTCGGCCGAGGCGCTGAACTATGCCGGGCGTCCCGAGGAGGCCATTCGGATCCTGGAGCGTTTTGTCGACCAGTATGAATCGAGCCAGTGGCGTCCCGAGGCGCTTTACCAGCTGGGGTCGATTCACTTTCAAAATCAGGAGTACGAACCGGCCCGAACCGCCTACCGTCAGTTCCTGGATGCATATCCGGATCACTCCCTCGCCGCGGAGGCACGCTACGGCATCGCTGACAGCTACTATAATGCCGGAGACATGGAGCGGGCCGTAGAGGCGTACCGCACGGTCCTGGAGGAACACCCCAACAGTAACAGTGCCCAAGAAGCCGCCTCCGGCCTTTTCTTTGCCCTCAACGCGTCCGGACAACAAGACCGAACCGAAGATCTGATCGCCCAGATTGCAGAGGAAACCCCTGACCTCGAAGATCAGCTGCGCTACAGCCGAGCCCGAGCAGCGTATCAAAGCGGCGAATCGGATCGGGCACGGTCGCTCTTTCAGGACTTTGTTCGACGCTCTTCTAGCGACACGTACCTCCCCGGCGCGTACTATTACCTGGGCCTCCTTTACGCGGATCAGGATCAAGAGACCGAGGCAACAAACTACCTCCAGCAACTCGTCGACGAGTACCCTGACCACCAGCAAACGCCCGAAGGCGCCCTGCGCCTCGGCGATATTTACCGCGATCAGGAGGAGCATGAGGCAGCCCTAACCGCCTATCAGGCTGCCGCCGAAAGCGAGAAGATTAGTGAGGACCTCCGGGCGCAGGCCCGCTACGGGGAGGCCGTGGCCCTGCTTCGCCTTGATCGCAATGACGACGCCGCGTCGCGTCTCAACACGTTGCTCGAAGAGAACGATCAGGCCCCCATACAGGCCTCCGCCCGCCTCGGGCTCGCCCGCATCGCCCAGGATGACGGGCGAACCGATGAGGCCCAAGACCTGTACCGGGCCGTCATCGACGCCTCCGACGGTGAAACGGGCGCCGAAGCCCTCTACCGCCTCGGCCGCCTGCTTCGCCAATCAGGTGCCCCTCGCCAGGCCGTCGAAGAATTGGATCGAATGTCGTCGCTGTACGGCGGGCACCCGGAGTGGATTGCGCGCTCGCTCGTGGAGCAAGGCCGGGCCTACGAGCAACTGGGCGAAACGGGCCAGGCGGCCCAACGCTACGACGAGGTGGTTGAGTCGTATCCAAGCACGCCCTTTGCCGACTCGGCCCGCACCGCCCGCGAGTCCCTGTAATGCTGTTCCCCCTGCCTGTCGCTCCAGACGCTTCAGTCGCCCCCCGTCCATGATTCAATTTCTGCGCTCCCTGTGCATTGTGCTCCTGCTCGGGTTGGTGGTGGCGCCCCTACCAGCAACGGCCCAAGAGGAGGACGAGGACCCGGACCCCCCCGACGAACAAGACGAGTCGCCCCAGCTCCCTGAGATTGCCCCACGGGAGTTCGAGATTCGGGGGGAACTGCAAATCGCATTCCCCGAATTTGAACGTCAACCGCTTCAGGGATTTGCGTCGGCCCCGTCTCGGCCGTCCGTCCCGCAGGCCCGGACCCCCTACGTGGAACCGTACAAGCAAGAACTCGACTCTCTCCCGGAGCGCCTGGTTGCGCCCGATCCCGTGTCCGCCCCGGTGCAGTCTGCCTCCGCATCTCCGGGCATCGGATACCTTGAGGCCGGCACCGGGCGGTACTTCTCCCGATTTGCGGCCGGGCACGCTTCCCTTCCGCTCTCCTCCCGTGAGCACGTGTCGGTGCGGGCCGATTATTCGGGAATCGAGGGCTTTTCCCCATTTGCGGATGCCAGTGTGGAAACCCCTTCCGACGCGATCGACGGCACCGTTCGCCTCGTGAGCCGGCGGGAGCCGGTGCGGGCGTCGCTTGCCCTGGAGGGGCTCATTGACGACTACACGCTCTACGGGGCCGCCCGGGGAGCCGACGCGTTCCTGCCCGATCGCACCTTCTACTCGGGCGCAATCACCGGTCGGCTGGCAACCACCGGCACCGTGCCCGGCGCGCTGCAGGTCAGTCTCGGACAGCACCGGTATACCACCGACCGGTCCGAGACTGTGACCGCCTCGTTCCGGGAGCGTCGGCTGAGCCTGGAGGGAAATCTCTCCCTCCCGATCGACGAGATGGACGGGCAGCTCGACGTCGCCTACGCTCGTTCGATCCTCGGGGGCGACGTGCCTGGGGGGACGGAATCGGACCTCGACGCGGGGGCCTCTCTTGAGGTCTTTCGCCGGCCCGACGTAACGGTGGCGGCCGGCGCCCGTCTGCTGTGGAATCGAGGCCCTTCGTTTCTCTTCCAGTCGTCATCGCCTACAGCCTCCTCCCTCTACGTACTTCCGACCGTTCGGGCCGAGTGGTCGGCGGCTCCCCCGGTGACGATCTTTGCCGAAAATGACCCTAATTTGGCAGGCGGTTCGCTCCGCACGTATCACTCGCAGAATCCCTATGCCGAGGAGACCCCGTCCACCCGCCCCACCGTTTACACGACGGACGCCGAGGCTGGCGTTGACCTCACGCAGGGCTGGGTCCGGCTCCAGGCCCAGGCCGGCTATCGATATTCCCCCTCGTACCGCTACTACGTCCCCGGCGTGCGGGGCTTTGCGGTCCAGTACGATGCCGCGCGGATTTTCCACGGCGGCGGAGAGATCGCCCTTCAGGGCTTAGAGAACGTGCAGGCTGCACTTGGGGTCTCCGTCCGGGACGGAACGTTGTCGTCGCAGGACGACGAGATCCCCTATTTCGCCCCCGTGCAATCCCATGCCATGCTCTCTGTTACGTTCGCGGACGGCGATGCCACCCTACAGACAACCGGCACCCTAAACAGCCCCCGCCCGACGGACCGAACCGGGACGAACGAGCTTGACGCCTACGTCGCTGTTGACGTGGAAGGGTCGTATACAATAAGCTCTACCATCGAGGTGCTCCTTCGGGCGAAAAACCTGAGCCCTGGGGCCCCCGAACAGTGGCTCCGGTACCCCCGCCCGCCGACCCAAATCACTGGGGGCTTCCGGATCCGGTGGTAGTCCCGACTCACGTTGATCTCCCATTCGCACATACATCTGCGCCCCGTTCGTTATGCCTTCTCCCACCCCAGAGGAGCTCGTCCGCGCGGTATCCGAGGCGATCCGCGACCAACTTGCGCGCGGCGAGTCCGTAGAGATGCCCGCGCTCGGAACCTTTTCCGTGGAGCATCGACCCAGTGAGCGTACCGAGGCGGCCACCCGAACGCCTCCACGAACTGTCGTTACCTTCCACCCGGACGACGCGACCGCCTCCGACCAGTAACCCGCCGGCGCCATGCCTTCTTCCCTTTCTTCTTTGCTTGCGGACAAACTGGACCTCTCGGAGGAGCAGGCCCAGGAGCTTCTTGAGCGCCTGTCCGACGCAATTCGGGATCACGCAGACGCCACCGGGGTGCACGTCTCGGGCCTGGGGACGTTTCGGCAAAACGACGGAACGCTCACGTTTGAGCCGGCGCCCTCTCTGGCTCGATACGTCAACCAATCGTTTGAAGGGCTGCCGCCCGAGGCGGCCTCTCGGCTTGCGCCGCCCGACGCATCCGAGCAGACGGGGGCCCAGGCGAGTCCCTCCATGGCCGACCTCTTGTCTCCGCTGCTGACGCGCCCATCGCTCGACGCGGCCCCCGACGCGTTCTCGCTGACCCGTCCGGCGGACTCCGTGCCGGCTCCAGTTGATGTGTGGACGTCGCTGGACGACTCGCCTCCCCACCCAGAGCCGGAGGCCACCTCCGGCGCCAACGACGCGTCCGAAGGGGCGGACGACTCGTCCGCGGCCCCGACCCGCCCCTCTCGCCCCCGCCGCGGTCGACGCTCGGGACCTCGGATCGCGGCGGCTGTGCTCGCCGCGCTCTTTCTGGTGGGGGCGGGCTGGCTCATTCTGGGACAGCAAGGGGTGGTGCCCCCACCGCCGTCCGTCCTCACCTCCTCCACGGAAGCCCCGACGGCCTCCAACCCGGGCGGCCCGTCCGAATCCAGTCCGGCCTCCACGGACACGGCCGCTACAGACGATACGACGACCGACGAAACGACCTCTCCCTCCGATACGAACCGGGCCGAGGAGACGTCTCCCGACGACCAGGCCTCCACGACCCAATGGGCGCTGGTGGTGGCGTCTCGGGGATCCCGCTCCGACGCCGAGGACCACCTCGAAACGTACCGCTCTCGTCTTGCGGACGAGGACATGTCCCTCGACATTCGGGCGGCAGAAACAGACAATGGAACGCGGTACCGGGTCGCCGTCGGAGAGTTTGAGTCCCGTCAGGCCGCCCTGGAAGCCATGGAGGAATATCAGTCCCAACTTCCAGACGGCGTGTGGCTCCTCCGACTCCCGTAACCGCCTTAGATTTTCGCAGTGACTGTGCCTTTTTTCCTTCTTCGTCCTATGCTGCTCCAGTCCCAGTCCGTCCCCGATACGGCCCAGGCCGCCGCCGATTCAGCTCAGGCCGCCGCCCAGGCCTCGCAGGCCACGTCCGTCCTGGATGTGCTCATCCTCGGTGGATGGGTCATGGTTCCCCTCGTGCTCCTGTCCCTCCTCACCATCTACCTGTTCATTGAGCGCCTCATCACCATCCGGCAGGCCGCCTCAAATCCCGAAACAATTACCGATCGGGTCCGCGACTTTGTTCGGAACGGAGATGTCGATGGTGCCGTCGCGTACTGCGATCGAAAGGATGTACCCATTACCCGCATTCTGAAACAGGGGCTGGAACGGCTAGGCCGTCCCATTTCCGAGATCCAGGACGCCGTACAGGCCGCGGGAAAGCACGAGACCTTTGAACTGGAAAAACGGACCAATCTGCTGGCCAGCATTGCCGGCATCGCCCCCATGCTTGGCTTTTTCGGGACGGTCCTGGGCATGATCCGGGCCTTTCAGGAGATTCAAAACCTCCAGGGAAATGTAAACCCGAGTGTTCTGGCGGGCGGCATTTGGGAAGCCCTGGTGACAACCGCCACGGGCCTTCTGGTCGGCATCCTGGCACTTTTCGCGTACAACTTCCTGATCGGTCGCATCCGGCGCCTTACAAACGACATGGAGCGGTCCGCCACGGACTTCATTGATCTGCTCCAGGAGCCTGTCTCGACGGATCAGCGCAATGAGCCTGTGGGATAGCGCCCAGAGCCTCCTCCCGCCCCTTTCCAGAGTCGACTCCCTTGTGCGCTATGCCCCTCGACTTCTCCCCGTCCCGCGAGCCGATGACGTCCTTCAGCCTGGCCGGCATGACGGACGTTGTGCTTCTCCTGCTGATTTTCTTTCTGCTTACCTCCAGCTTCATCCCTCAGATGGGAATCCAGGTCGAGCTTCCCCAGGTCGATAGCTCGTCCCCATTGGAAGAGCAATCCATCACGGTTGCCGTGACGGATGAGGGCTCCTATTACGTGAATGGCGAGCCCGTCCCCGCCGCCCAACTGCTGGAAGAAATCCGAGCGGCCCGCACCTCGCAGCAGTTTCTTATTCTTCGAGCAGACGAAGGGGCCACGATCGGCCAGTTTGCCTCCGTTGCCTCCACGGCCCAGGCGTTGGACCTTCGCATCCTCGTGGCCACCGAGCGCTCTGACGGGCCTAGTTGACACCCTTCCGCATCGTCTCACCCATTCCACCACTCCCGGTCAAGCGACCGGTACTGGATGGCTTCTGAAAGGTGACGCGGGCGGATGTGGCGCGCCGCGTCCAGGTCGGCCACCGTGCGGGCCACCTTTAGAATGCGGGTATATCCTCGTGCGCTGAGCCCCAGTCGATCCGAGGCGGTGCGGAGGAGGTTGGTGCCGGCGTCGTCAATCTGGCAGTGGGACTGAACCGCCTGGGCGCCCATCTGCGCGTTGCAGTGCACCTCCGGATCCTCAAACCGCGACTTTTGCCGGGTGCGGGCCTGCACCACCCGATCGCGAACCGTCGCCGAGGGCTCCCCCTCCCGGTCCGCGCTCATCTCCTCAAAATCCACCGGCGCCACCTCCACGTGTAGGTCAATGCGGTCCATGAGCGGGCCGCTTATTTTGCTAAGATAGCGCTGCACCTGGGCCGGCGTGCAGACACAGTCACGATTCGGGTCGTTCAGGTGCCCACACGGGCACGGGTTCATGGACGCCACCAGCATGAACCGGGCCGGGTACGTCACCGTCGACTGCGCCCGGCTGATGGTGATCCGGCCCTCCTCCATGGGTTGGCGGAGCACCTCCAAGACTCGGCGCTGGAATTCCGGTAGCTCATCGAGAAACAGAACGCCGTTGTGGGCCAGCGAAATTTCTCCGGGCGAGGGATGCGCGCCGCCGCCACACAGGCCCGCGTCGGAAATGGTGTGGTGCGGGGCCCGAAACGGACGGGTGGCCAGCAGCCCGTGCTCAGGGTTTAGGTCTCCGCTGACGGAGTGGATCTTGGTCGTTTCCAGGGCCTCCTCGGATGAGAGGGGCGGCAGGATGGTTGGCACCCGACGGGCCAGCATCGTTTTCCCCGATCCTGGTGGGCCCACCATGAGCGCGTTGTGTCCTCCGGCCGCGGCCACCTCCAGTGCCCGCTTTACGTTTTCTTGTCCTCGCACCTCGCGAAAGTCAACAGGGTGCTGGCGGGCCTGCTCATAGAGCGATGCCATGTCGTTTTCGTAGGGGGCGGGGGCGTCATTGCGTGCAGGCCCCCGGAGAACCTCGAAGGCTTCGGTAACGGTCTCCACCGGATACACTGTGAGGTCTTCCACCACCGCTGCCTCCGGGGCATTCTGGGCGGGCACGATCACCCCGTCGCAGCCTTCCTCGTGCGCCTTGATGGCCATTGGGAGCACCCCCTTAACGGGCCGCACGGTGCCGTCCAGAGCCAGTTCGCCGGTCAGCCAGTGGCGATCCAGCAAATCCTCTCGCACCTGCTCTGTGCTGGCGGCGACCCATCCAACGGCCATGGGGAGATCAAAGGCCGCACTTTCCTTGGGCACATCGGCGGGCGCCAGGTTGATCGTGATGCGCCCCCACTCGACCGGAATGCCATTGTTTTCCAGCGCCGCCCGCACGCGGTCAAAGCTCTCCCGCACGGCGGCCCGCGGAAGGCCAACGACGGAGAGGCCGCGCATCCCAGAGGCGACATTGGTTTCGATCTCGACGGGCAGGGCCTCTACGCCATGGGTGGTGCCACTCCAGACTTGGCTGAGCATAAGACGGCCGCAGGGACGAAGACGGAAGAGACATCGGGGAGGCTGTAGACACGCAGCAGCCGCTCCGTCTAACGTTTCCCGAGCCGACAGGCCTCCACGTCTCCTCAGCATGTCTTCTTATGGGGCGGCATCCGAGGTCAACTCCTCCTTACGCGCCGGGACGGACCGCGCCCCGCGGCCCGCGTCCGCCCCTTGTGCCTGATCGGCCAGGAAGGACTCGATGCGGTCGTGGGCGCGGCGTGCGTCGTGGTACCCAATGTCGAGCAGGCGGTCGATGTAGGACGGGGCAAACAGAAGCACGCTGAGCCAGTCCGGGCTTTGCGTTTCGTTGACCCCAAGTCCGGTGGTTAAAAACTGGAAGGCGCTTGGAATCTGATCTTGATAATCGTGGGCCAGGCGACCGAGATCCACGGAGGGGCGCAGCTGCAGGATGTCCACCGGGTGCATGTCGTGCCGTTTTCGGGGGGGCAGCTCCCGCAGCAGGGCATTGACCCGGCGCAGGGCGTGGGCGTCTTGCTCCAGTGCGTCCACAAAAATCGAGTTCATCAACACCCCGAAAATTTGGGCGGCCGGCGGATAACCGGTCTCCGGTACGTTCTCCCTTTCGGCCTGCGTGTGCTGATACCGGGTTGATACGGCCAGGACGTGATCGGCCCCCAGGTGCACCACAGGGGCAAGCGGGGCCGACAACCGGATGCCTCCATCCCCATACCAGTGGTCCTGGATCTGAACGGCTGGAAAAACGAGTGGAATGGCGGTGGACGCCATGACATGATCGACCGTCAATTGGGTCTGCACCCCAACACGGTCGTGTCGCTCCCAGGCATCTACGTCTTCCCCCCCCACCCACGTAACGGTTTGGCCGGTTGCGTACCGGGTGGTGATGACCGCCAAGGCCTGGAGGCGCCCATCGTCGAGATTGGCCTCTACCCCCGTGAGGTCCCCGGTCGGGGCGTTGAATCGGCGGCGCAGATACGTCGCCAGCGGGGTGGTGTCGAGCAGGCCTTGGGTCCGGCGGATGGTCTTTGTGTCTCTTCCGTCGGGGGGAGGCGGCGGCCACTGTCGTGAAAGCAGTCCCCAGAGCATGCTCAGCCCCGACTCCATGGCCACAATCTGATCGAGCTCCAGTCCCTCCCAGCTTTCAACCAGATGCTCGGTTGCCTGGCCAAATGTGCCCGTATGGTTCCCGAGGTGGGCGGTATTGATTGCCCCGGCCGAGACGCCCGCCATGACCGGAAAATACGTTCCGGGAAAGGTTTCCGCCACGTACCGAAGCACGCCCGCCTGATACGCCGATCGGGCCCCGCCGCCGTTGAGAACAAGTGCATACGTCGGTTCGTCGGACGAAGCCCCAGGCAGAAGCGTCTCTAGCCCCAGGGCGTGTAGAGCGTCTCGAAACACGGGAGGACCGGTGCTTTCAAAAAGCCTGCTGTCGCGAAAGGTCACCGCCACTGGCGAAAAGCGCAACCGAGTCGGTCCTCGTTGATTGACGCCCCTGGGCCGGCCAGCTCTGCACAGCACTCCTCGTTTTCCTCTGTATCCTCATCCGCTTCCGTGAAGCGTCTCCTGTTTGTTTTCCTGGACGGGGTCGGGCTGGGGGCCGCCGGCCCTCACAACCCTTTGGACACTTCTGCACTGGACGCCTTCGAGCGGTTGGCCGGGGGGCAGCGGTGGGTCGAACCGTTTGCGGAACGACGGACGCCCCGGCACTGCGTGCGGTCGCTCGACGCCACCCTCAATACCAAGGGCCTCCCTCAGAGTGGGACGGGCCAGGGCACCCTCCTGACCGGCCACAACTGTGCACGCCTCGTGGGCCGGCATTTCGGCCCCTACCCCCACTCCAAAACTCATGCGGTTTTGGACCAGGACGGAATTTTCCGCAAGGTGGCCGCGCTCGGGCTCCCCCCTCCCACCTTCGCCAACGCGTTTCCTCCCCAGTATTTCGAAGCCCGCCGCCGACGATGGGAAAGCGTAACGACCCGCTGCGTACGGGCAGCCGGCCTTGGGCTCCGTGACATCGACGCTCTTCGGACAGGCCGGGCCCTCGCGGCCGACCTCACCGGACGGGCCTGGCACCGTCAGCTGAACCTCTCGGTGCCCCAGCGAGACGCGCACGATGCCGCCCGCGTCCTTGCCGCCCTCGCCCGTCAGCACAGCCTCACGTTCTTCGAGTATTTCCAGACCGACAAGGTGGGCCACGGGCGCATTGATACCCCGCCCCACACCCTCCTGGCTCGGCTCAACCAGTTCCTGCATACGCTGCTGGAAACCCTGAGCCCGTCCACAGAAACGCTACTGATCACGAGCGATCACGGCAACCTGGAAGCAGCATCTCACACGCAGCATACCCGCAACCCGGTCCCCCTGATTGTTCGAGGCTGGGCCGCCCCCTACTTTTCCGACGCCAGCACACTCGCCGACGTGGCCCCCGGCATCCTGCGGGCCCTCCAGACGACAGACGCCGAGACCCGTCCTCAACGCGAGGGCGACGACGAAACGGCCGACGAATGAGACGCCTAGTTCCGCGGCGTCCCAGTAAGCTCCTGGACCAGTGCGTCGGCCCCATACACCTCCTCCAGGGCCTCCTGTATCCCCCGCACGTCGACCGAGATGGCCCGCGCCTCCTTAGATCGGTAGAGGAACTGGTTCGGGAGCGCCTCCATGTTGCTATCGAACACCACCCCAACCACCTCCAGGTCCCGATTCAGGAGCGGCGAGCCGGAACTTCCCCCCGCAATGTCATTCGTCGACACCAGATTAAGCGGCGTGGTGAGCGCAAGCGAGTCCGGCGCAGGCACCCACTGCCCGGGCAGATCCCAGTCGCCGCCTCCACGCGAATGATACTTGTCGTAGAGCCCGTGGAAGTTTGTGAAGGCGGGAATGGAGGCCCCGGACTGTTGATACCCCTTCACAACCCCGTCGGAAATCCGGAGTGAGAAGGTTGCGTCCGGCGGGATGGACGATCCGTAAATCGTCCGGCGGGCCTCCGAGAGGCGACGGTTGAGCGTCTCCTCGGAGTTTTGCAGATCACTCATCTGCCGATTCACGTTCAAGAAAAGCGGGCCCAACGCTCGTATCACCGTAACCGACGCGTCGCCGCTCTGCAGGTATCCCTCATCCAGAAGGCCGATGAACGAGGTGGAATCGGTCAGGGCACTGTTCTCCACCAGGTGAGAGGCCAAATCAGGGATGGACCGCTCCTTCAAGACACGCTGGACGGTCGGGTGATCTGATCCGTAGGCGCGCCGAATATCTCGAAGCTGACTGACAATCATGGAGCGCTCCAGCGAGGGCGGCCAGTTCACAATCGATTCAGCATCCGACCGAATGCGTTCCATCTGCTCCGGATCGCCGCCCCGGGTCCGCAGAAAGTCGTAATAGTAGCCGTGGAGGGCACGGGTCAGGACCCGCGATCCCAGCTGCACACTGCCCATTGTGGTAAAGGCCTTCTGCCGATCCGCGAGCACCCGTTTCGATTGCTGGAGGCGGTCAATTTCCTGAACCGATCGCCCAGCAGAGCGAAGCGAATCAATGGACTGGAGGGTGTCCTGAAGGGACCGAACCGCCTGGGCCCGACGCGCCATAAGGTACGGGTCCCGAAGGCCCCGCAACTGTCCCTCAAGGCTCTTCACCGTGTTGCGGATGGAAAAGTAGGTATTCTGAAGGTCGTACGCCGCGGCAGAATCGGGGTGCTCCTGCATGTACTTGTCCATGACCTCACTTCGGGAGCGAAGCACCTCCAGCCGGCCGGGCAGCCGGTAGTCGCGCTCGTACTCAAACTGCGATACCATGTCAAGGCGACTGCTCGACCCCGGGTTTCCCGCGGCAAACACCGCGTCTCCCTCCTCGGCCCCCTCCGGGTTCCACGAAAAATGATGGTCCGTCTGAAGCGGCTCCCCTTCCTGATTGTACACCCGGAAAAACGCCACGTCTAAGGTATGGCGTGGATAGGTGAAATTGTCCGGCTCCCCCCCAAAGAACCCGAGCGCTTGTTCGGGAACCATCACCAGCCGCACGTCCTCATGCCGACGATATGTGTACGCCGCGTACTGGGCGCCCCGATAGAGGGACACAATTTCGACCCGGCGGCGCTCATCCTCCTCTCGTGCAGCAGCCGTCATTTCGTCTTCCAGTTGCTGGACCCGCTGGCGGCGCTGCTGGCCCCGTGTGTCCCCACTTTGAATTAGTTCGTCCGTGACCCGATCGGTAACATCCTCGATCTCGAGGAGCTGGTCGACATGCAGGCCGCGCGGGCGCTTTTCCTGCGACGAAGACGGTGCGTAAAACCCGTTCTGGAAGTAGTGCCTCCCCGAATCCGGAAGGGACGTCACGTGCTCTCGGGCACAGTGGTGGTTGGTCATGACAAGCCCCTGCGCGGAGACGAAGGAGGCGGAGCAGTTGTCCCCAAACCGAAGCGATGCCCGCATGACACGCGTCCGCCACTCCTCGTCCGGCGACAGGTTATACTGTTCCTCGAAATACGCCGACGGGAGGTCGTTGAGGAGCCACATTTTGCCCCGGTCAAAGCGACCGACGGAGGCCGTATCGTACTCGCTGGGAACCGGCACCAGCGGCGCCACCGAATCCGACGACGGGGGCGTAGCATCGGCCGTTGACTCGGGCCGGTCCCCCACCGACACAGTGTCCCGCGGCGTTCCGCACCCGACGAGGGCAAGGAAACCGACGATCAGGACCGAGCAAAAAACCAGAACCGGGCGGCGCATCGAAGAAGCAAGCATTCAAACTGCGGAGATCAATCAGACGAAGCCGAAGAGTCGGACGAGGAGGCAGGGCCGGTCAGTTCCTCAACAAGGGAATCGGCC
>JAWOAQ010000270.1:0-9994 GCA_046498495.1 Salinibacter sp.
CCTCGCACGGCCAGTATGAACTCCAGCACACCCTTCATCCGCAGGTTTTCACCCTCCCCCGGCCCATGGAGTTCTACGGGGCCGACGGTTTGTTCGCATGGAGTAAATTCCCTCGTTTTCCTTTCCCTACGCCTCCCTCAGGGCCTAAGTAGATACGCAAAAGAACCTTAACGATGAGTCATTCCGAGCGGAGCGAAGCGGAGTCGAGGGATCTCTCCAAAGATCACTATAATCGACCTTCAGGCCGATGCATCCAAAAATCAGACTCTTCGCTGGACACAGAGAGATTTACCCCAGGAGCACTCGATCACTGCGTTCTCAGCGCTTCGACTTTCTCCTCCCTCCGGTCGTCGGTCGCTCAGAATGACTCTCGAATAAATGTATTTCTGCGTATCTACTTAGGCCCGGTTTCCCAACATCTTTTGCCTGTTGTTTCCAACGCAATGCCAACCGTTTACGTCACGCGCAAGGTCCACTTTAACGCTGCTCACCGCCTCCACAATCCCGAAAAGTCGGACGAGTGGAACCGGGACACCTTTGGGAAAGATAACAATCCGAACTGGCACGGACACAATTACGAGCTGGAGGTGACGGTCGCCGGGGAGCCCGATCCGGAAACGGGCTATGTGCTTGACCTTAAGGAACTCAAGTCGATCCTTCACGAGCGGGTGCTCGACGCAGTCGACCATAAAAACCTAAACCGTGAAGTCGACTTTATGGACGGGGTCATCCCCTCCTCCGAAAATTTTGCAATCGCCATCTGGGACGAGCTCCACGGTGCCCTGTCCAGCGGGCAGCTCCACTGCGTTCGGCTCTACGAGACGCCCCGCAACTTTGTCGAGTACCGGGGCGAGTAGGCCAGAATCGCTCACGTCCTTCTGTATTGTTCCAACGCGTACTTTCTGTAATGGCTGAAAAAAAGATCCAATCGGACGGGCTTCGCACCAACGGCAGGTCCAATGGCATGCCCCCAAAGCTCTATGAGCGGCGGGACATGTACGACGAAGAGACCACTGAAGCCCTGACCGACCACATCGAGTCGATTCTCGACATCCTCGGGGAAGACCCCGAGCGGGAGGGCTTGCTCGACACTCCGAAGCGCGTGGCCCGGGCCTACCAGTTTCTGATGCACGGCTATGCGCTGGACCCGCGAGACATTCTCCGGCAGGCGATGTTCGAAGAGGCCTACGACGAGATGATTCTCGTGAAAGACATCGAGGTCTACTCGCTCTGCGAGCACCACATGCTGCCGTTTTACGGAAAGGCCCACGTCGCATACATCCCCGATGGGAATATTGTGGGCCTCAGCAAGATTCCGCGCACGGTTGAGGTGTTTGCGCGCCGCCTGCAGGTGCAGGAGCGGCTCACCCTCCAGATCCGGGACGCCATCGATGAGGTGCTCGAACCGATGGGGACGGCCGTCGTCATCGAGGCGCAGCATCTGTGCATGATGATGCGCGGGGCGGAGAAGCAAAATTCGAAGACGACCACCAGCTCGGTGAGTGGTGCGTTTGACAAGCACGCAACGCGAGCAGAGTTTATGCGTCTCATCGGCGCAACCGACTAAGTACTTTGGCAAGTAAATTCTTTGGCCATCAAAGCGAACTTAAAATCCCTCAGGCAGGTCGCTTCGAGCGCACTCCGGAGAGCACTCGGTCGCTCCGCTCCCAGCGCAGTCGAGAAGCCTCTTTGAGGCAGGCGGCTTCGTCAGGGAGATTTACTTCGTCAGTCGCTACGCTCATGTTTCGACGTTGCTCGAAATGACGTGCTGGATTTCCGGGATTTTGAGTTCGCTTTGATGGCCAAAGAATTTACTTGCCAAAGTACTAAGTAACGTCAGTCGACAATTTGGGGCATGCCGTCATTTCGACCGGAGAGCGCCAACAGGCGCTTGGAGTGGAGCAATCTCCACAGATCCAGCGAAAACGTCCTGTTTCCGCCCCCACTCTCGAAGAACGAAGAGGTCGGTGGATCCGACGATTGTAATCCACAAACTGAAGATTGATTGCACGTAAGTACGTTGTCCGGTTAGCGCTTTAGGAGCCCAAGTGAGGAGCTCAAAGCCCCGGAACACCAGCACGTCATTTCGCGCTGCGTCGAGACACGAGCGGAGCGAGTGACCCAATTCAGCTCCGTACTGAAGCCGCCCTGCTCTGGGAGGCCTCCTGGCTGCGCTCGAAGCGACCGGCTGAATGGATTTTAAGGTCGCCTCCGCACAGCACATCATCTCTTTTGACTCCGTACGAAGGAAGGTCTCGACCACGGAATGCCGCCGATGCCTGGGAAGGAGGAGCCGAGAAAAGGGGGCCCCTTGGGTTCGACAAAGTGGCGGGCGCACATCAGCACCGACGTGGCTCCGGCCCGTGGCCCCGAAGATATCTCCTCCGACAGCGCCACGCAGGACCTGAGGTGGGGGGAATCCATACTGTGAGCCCGAAGGGGACGCGCGGTGACAAGCGCTGCATCGATCCTGCCGCGGCCCGGTGACCGCAACCGAGAGGGAGTACCGGTACGACGGGGGAGCGATCGTCCCGTCCTCGAAGTGCCCATTGGCATGCGCGTTCGGGAAAGAGACGCTTCTTCCGATCGTGAAAAGGCAACCCCAATCATCGAACACCCGTCTCGGAGGAAAGTATGATAGGCGGCAAATTGAAGGGCTCTGCCCGCTCGATCACACGATCCATCGAAAGCGACGCGTCGCATGAAGGTCTCTGAACATCTCGATCGCGCCTCGAACCCGCTTATTTCCTATGAGATTATTCCGCCCCAGCGCGGCGGCTCTGCAGAGCAGATGCTGCAGGTCGTAGATGAATTGATGGCATTTGACCCTCCATTTATCGACGTCACGAGTCACTCGGCGGAGGTGAACTACGAGCAAACAGACGATGGAACGTGGGTCCGGCAAGTAAAGCGCAAGCGCCCTGGTACTATTGGACTTTGTGCGGCCATCGAGGCCCGGTTCGGGATCGACACGGTACCGCACCTCTTATGCCGCGGCTTTACGCGCGAGGAAACCGAGGACGCCCTCATAGAGCTCAACTACCTCGGGATCGACAACGTGCTCGCCATCCGAGGGGACGACAATGGCTACGAGAAGCCGCTTAAGGGGAGCCGGTCCCGCAACAAGTACGCGGTTGACCTTGTGAGTCAGATCGACGACATGAACCGAGGGGAGTATCTCGAAGACCTGGCCAACGCGGAGCCCACGGACTTTTGCGTTGGGGTGGGAGGGTATCCGGAATCCCATTTCGAGGCCCCCAATCTGACGTGGGACATTATGCGGCTCAAGCAAAAGGTGGAGGCCGGGGCCGATTACATCGTCACGCAGATGTTCTTCAACAACGAGTACTTCTTCGACTTCGTCGATGCGTGCCGAGACGTTGGGATTGATGTGCCTATTATTCCGGGCATCAAGATCCTAAAGCGCAAGAGTCACCTGCGCCTCTTGCCGAAGCACTTTTACACCGAGATCCCCGAGGCGCTGGCCGCCGAGGTGGACGCCGCCGATCCCGAGGATGTTGAAGACATCGGCGTGGAGTGGGCCATCCAGCAGACGGAGGAGCTCATGAGCGCGGGGGTTCCCTGCATTCACTTCTACATTATGTCGAGCGCCCAGACGGTAAAGAAAGTTGTCTCCCCTCTCCGCGAAATGGCTTAGGGGTACGGGACAATCAAACAACGGGCCCAGCCTGCAGGCTGGGCCCGGCGGGATGCACGAAAAGCTGTCGGCGGGAGTACAGAAGTCGTTGAGGAGGGGCGTTACCAGTGGGCGTCCTTCGTCTTGTCCCGGAGCTTGGACTTGTACTTCTCCAGTTGACGCCGAAGGTGGTCTATACAGAGGTTAATCGCCTCCTTGTGGGTATCCGCACTGTCATCAGCCGAAAGCTGCTTCTGATACACCTCGATGTTGATCTCGGCCGTCTTGTTGGTTGCCGGAGAGTTGTCCTCTCCAAGAATGACGTGGGCATTTACGATGCCGTCGTAAAACTTCTCGAGCTTGCTTGTGCGTTCGGCAGCGTACTCACGAATCCGGTCGCTGATGTCCACGTGCCGGGCAGTAATCTGCGTCTGGAAAGCCATAGGGAACAGACGGGATTGGTGACAGGGGAGCGCATGAAGGGTGTGCATCTCTCATTCCCACGGCGCCCCGATGTTTCCGTAGGGAGGCGGCCTATTCCGAGACAGGGGGCATTGCATCGAGGTACTGGTCTTCGAGCGCACGCATGGTGTCCTGCCCTGACGGGGACTGATCGTCGTAGCCCAACAGGTGAAGGAGGCCGTGGACGACATAGCGTCGGGCTTCCGCCTCAAAGGTCGCATTGAAGTCCGCGTGACGCTCGGCGGCCGTATCCAGGTCAATATAAATCTCGCCCTCAACGATGTTTTCTTCGTCCTTGGGCTCATGACGAAGAGAAAAGGAGAGTACGTCGGTGTCGTAGTCGTGGTCGAGGTACGACGCGTTGAGGGATCGGACTGTCTCGTGACCGGTCAGCACGACGCTGAGATGCACCAACTGGCCGTCCTCCGCGTCGATCACGTGGTGGATGAGTTGTTCAAGGGCCTCCTGCTGGAGTTCCAGGGAGGGATGGACCTGTTGAATAGAAAGAGGCGTCGCGTACGCGTCGTCCACGGTTGGGAGGAAAAGGGAGGAGCCAGGAGGGAAAGAAGAACTAGGAGGCGAGGGGGTCCACCTGAGCCGTTGGATCGAGGTCCGCTGGATCAATCTCCAGGTCAGGAGAGGTGGACTCGTCATCAGGGGTCTCCTCCGCTCCATCGTCGGCAGCCGTTTCGGGGACCACGTTGAGGGCGTGCAGGCCCTTTGGCCCATCGTTCATTTCAAACTGGACATCCTGACCGGCCCGGAGGGTCTTAAAATCGTCGTCCGATTCAATGTTGGAGTAGTGGACGAACACGTCGTCGCCTTCGTCTGGATGGTCAATGAAGCCGTATCCTTTCTTCGCGTCGAACCACTTGACTGTACTGTATCGCATGGGGGCGGAAGTTTTCGTCGGGCACTCTCAGTGGAGGCAGGCTCCGAGAGCACCGATGTATTGCGAACGGGAGAGGCTACAAGTTGTCCTAAACATAGACCGGGCCAGGGGGGCTGTCAAGTGCAAAGCAAGTCCGTGTGCGGCAAGCAACTGCGCACCAGAGAGTGTTCACAGCCAGAGGGACCCCGGGGGCCATTGAGTCAAAAGGGCGGAGGCAATAAGAGGGTCCTTGGATCCATCCTTCTGTCCGGGTTGCGTAGTATTTTCCCCCTGCGATGACCACCAGCCGGACAGACAATCCCGTACGGATTCTCGGTCCGGCCTCCCCCCTCATTCATTTTGAGGGGAGGGGGACGACGGAGCCCCCTCGGGGGGTTGGCCGCCCGGAGCGCCGCCGGGAGCCCCAGGCGCCTGTAAATCCGGTTCATCGGGGGCGGCTGTGTCGCCCGTCAGGCCGTAGGCCTGCCGCACGCGGTCCGGAATTTCGTACGGCACCTGGGCCAGAATATCCTGCAGTCGGTCGTCAAAGGCGGAGGTCGACTCCCGATCCCCCGTCTTCATGTAGCTACGCCGCATCATTCCGGCATACTGCAGGGCCCGGCTCAGTCCCCGCTGGGAGTCGGCTGTTTGGAGTTCCTCAAAGACCACGGACTGGGCCTCGTCCAGAACCGCCACGGCGTTTTCGCTGTCGCCGATGGCCTGGAAGGCATCGGCCGTAAACATCATCGTTTGCACGTCCCCAGGAATGGTAGAGAAGGGGACCTGGTCGGTGAAGTTAGTCAGGAGCGTCTCTGCCTCATCGCGGTGGTCGTTCTGGGCAAGTTGCTCCGTCGCGTGGGAAAAGTGGAGGCGGTAGCCGTCCACCATGCGCCGCGCGTTCTCATTGTAGTAGACCGAAGAGTCAGCGAGGTTGGTGAACCGAAAGGAATCCATCCGCTCGTTTGTGAGTCCGGGGATGACCCGACCCAGCGGCTGTTCGTGCTTAATGGGGAGGACGCGATAGGCCTGGCCCTCCAGTTGGAAGTAATTGCTTAGGTTGAGTTGACCGGATTGGGCAACCGTCACGGCAAAGTAGACGGGTCGCTCCCAGCTTTGCTCGGCATTGGTGCGAAGCAGATTATAAGTCACGAGGTCGGCCACCTGCAAGATGCGGGAGTCTTCCCCGTAGGGACGTCCCTGCAGGTTCCACTGCATGGGGCTTTCGAGGGCTGAGGAGTCGGGATCGGAGGCCGGGAGGTACTCGCTCCACCGAGAGGCCAGGGCCTCGGTCTGGACGGGGAGATTCACCTCCCGGGCGTCCCACTGGCGAGGCCGGAGGTCCTGAATCTGGTCGTTCGACATCGAGATGGGGAGCGGCTCCGACTCGTAGGTGGCGTGATCTTTCAGTTGCCGAACGTACCAGGGTGTATTCAGGAGGGAGAGGTTGACGACGCGCACGTCGGTTCGCACCCCTTCGACTTCCTGGAGGTACCACAGGGGATAGGTATCGTTGTCGCCGTTCGTAAAGAGAATTCCGTCCTCGGCGACGCTACTCAGCATGTTGTGGGCATAATCCCTCGGCACGTAGTTATCGGAGCGGTCGTGGTCGTCGTAGTTTTGGGTTGTCATCCATCCAGGCACCGCAAGCAAGATGAGGAGCCCCGTACCGAGGAGGGTGGCCATCCGACCGGTGGACGAGAGGGTGTCCTGGACGGATTCGTAGGCCATCTGTAAGAGGCCCCCGGCCCCGATGCCGACCCAGAGGCTAAAGGCAAGGAAGCTTCCGACATAGGAATAGTCCCGCTCGCGCGGTTGCATTGGCGCCTGGTTGAGGTACAGTACAATTCCGATGCCCGTCATGAAGAACAAGACAAAGACACTGAAGGCCCGACGCCAGTCGCGATTGAAGTGATAGAAGGCACCGAAGAGGCCCAAGAGGAGGGGCAGGGCGAAGTAAATATTCCGCGAGTCCCGTTCGCTGGGGGTCTGGACGGAGTGCTCGGTTTCCGATGCGGGATCGATGAAGGGAAGCCCCGTGATGGCGGGGGCCCCTTGCACGTCGCTGGCACGCCCCGCGAAGTTCCACAGGAAGTACCGGAGGTACATGTACCCGACCTGGTAATCGATGAAGAACTCGAGGTCCGAGTCATACCGCTCGTAGACGCTCCAGTGCTGCGGGTCGATCGAGTGGCGCCGCGGGAAAAGCTTCGTCTCTCCCTCGCGCGGGTTGACCCGGCCAGACTCGGCATCGTACGTGACCCCCTGCAGGAGCGGCGTTTCGCCATACTGCTCGCGCTCCAGGTAGGAGATGAAGCGTTCGATGGTGTCCGGGTCGTTCATGTCGATAGAGGGCTCGGTGGCACTCCGGACGAAGACGAGCGCGTACGACCCGTAGCCGATCAGGATGACGGCCAGGCACATCAGCGCCAGGTTGGCAACCGACATCCGTCGTTTGTGGGTCGCGTAAATGCCGTACATGACGAGGGCGATAATGCCGAAGGCGGCAATCAGCGGGGCGCCGGTGGCATCGAACACCTTCGGAAGGCCTTTAACGAGGCCGGGATACACCGCCAGAAAAATTCCGGCCGAGATGGCGCCGGCGAGGATTAGCCGGAGCCCACGCTGCCGAGGGGTCCATTCCTCCGTGTCGATCTCCGTGAAGAAGACAATCAGGGCCACAAAAAAGAATGCGAGGAGACTGAGGAGGTGAACCCCGATCGCTATTCCGAAGAGGAACGCGATGAGCACCAGGTAGCGATTCGCATTGAGCTGAAAGAGGTGCGACTGGGCGCCCCGGAGCTGGGCCTCCTCCCGCCGGGCGGCTGCGCTCCAGCGGAGCACCAGCCACACCACGAGGGCGGTAAAGAACGTGGAGAGGGCGTAGACCTCGGCGATGCCTGCATTGAACCAGAACGAATCCGAGGCGGCGTAGGTGAGGGCGCCGATAACGCCACTGGCCAGGCTGATGACGTATTGGCTGGTGGACCACTCCCTCGGAGCTCCTTGCCAGCGCCGCACGAGACGGACGATGATGAGATGCGTGAGCATCACCGTTCCCGCGCTGGCCAGTACAGAGATCAAGTTCACCATCCACGCCACCGTTTCGCCAGACGGGGCGAACATCGAGAAGAGGCGCCCAACCAACAGGTAGAAGGGCGCTCCCGGAGGGTGCATCACCTGTAGCTTGACGGCACTGGCGATCCGTTCGCCGGGGTCCCAGAAGGAGACGGTGGGCGCCATGGTGGCCAGGTACAGGCCCAGGGCCCAAAGAAAGACCACGCCGGCCGTGATTCGGTCGATCTGCTTCCAGTTCTTCATGCTACGCGTCGGGACAGCTCGTAGAGAAATCGCAGGTGGGAAGAAGGAAGGGCTCGGCCGAGGACAATCCTCGTTGTGCCCCGCTATTCCGCTCAAGGAGTAAACAAGAACATTTCACCCTTCCAAAAAAGGGAAGCGTACGGACAGGCTCCATTATTGTGGAAAATCCACGTGGAGGCGGTTCAGGAAAACGTGACACATCTGGAGGCCGACGGCGAGACGCAGGCTGCTGGGGAGGCAAGGGAACAGACGAGGAAGTCGGAGGGAGAGAAAGGTCAGCCGGCCCCATGGACCACAACTACGCACTCCCCTCGGACTCGGTCAGTCGCGCCAAAATACGACCGGACCTCCGCAAGCGTTCCTCGCTCGATTTCCTCGTATTTCTTGGTGAGCTCCCGAGCCACCGCGGCGCGGCGGTCGCCTCCAAAGTGCTCGATGAGATCGTCGAGGGTGCGAAGGAGGCGATACGGGGCCTCGTACAGGACCACGGTTCGCGGCTCAGAGGCCAGCGTTTCCAGGCGCGTTTGGCGCCCCTTCTTTTTGGGAAGGAAGCCTTCGAAGACGAAGCGATCACTGGGAAGGGCGCTGGCCGTGAGGGCGGGAACGAGGGCTGTAGGACCCGGGAGGGCGTGTACCTCGATGCCCTCGTTCCAGCAGGCTCGTGCAATATAAAATCCGGGATCGGAAATGCCGGGGGTTCCCGCATCGCTAATGAGGGCGATATCATACCCGGCCCGCATCCGGGCGATGAGGGACGGGGTCTTCTCGTGTTCGTTGTGCTCGTGGTAGGCGGTGGTGGGAGTGTCGATGGTATAGTGGTCGAGGAGGACACCCGAGGTGCGGGTGTCTTCACAGGCGATGAGGTCCGCCTCGCGCAGGGTGCGCACTGCCCGGTAGGTAATGTCCTCAAGATTGCCAATGGGGGTGGGAACAAGGTAGAGCACGGGCGAGGGGGAGATGGGGATTAGGAAGAGTCCGACTCGGTTGCCCACTTCCACAGGCGACGGCGCAGGGGCGGCGTGGCCCCGAGGTCGAGCACCACGTAGACGATAAGCCAAAGGCCAACTCCCGACATGATGAAATTGGCGATCCACATGCCGAGCCATGGGGGAAAGAAGCCCCGTTCCGACAGTTTTTCGCCCTGCACAAGAGTGATCCAGTAAAACATAAAGATGCCCAGGGCCACAGCCCCGATGGTTGCCAGGCCTCCGCGTCGCAGCGTCAGGCCCAGGGGCGCGCCGATAAACATAAAGACAATACACGCCAGCGCGATGGATAGCTTTTTGTAGATTTCCACCTGGTAACTACGAACCCGTTGGCTCATCCACTCGGTGTCCCGCTGTGTATTTTCGAGGGTCGACTGCAGAGAGCGGGCGTCGCGAAGCGCACTGGAGAGGGTGGAGAGGGTCAGTGTCTGGCTGACGCCTTGGAGGGCGATCCACTGGCGGGCCGAGTCGGCTGAAGACGACAGCACCGTATCGGGAGCAGCCGCGGCGGGTGTCGCAGGCAGATGGGACGGGTCGGGAAGGAGGCGGTCCTGGGTCTGCCGGTGGAGGTCGGCGTACTGGGATCGGAGGTTTGATTGAAACGAATCAACCCCCGTCCCGGGATGTTCCCGAGGCGGAGCTTCCCCCGGAAGCCGAAACCCGGCGTCCTGATCTTCCCGATCTCAGCGAACTTGAAGTTGTCCGGCACTACACCAGGCT
>JAWOAQ010000274.1:0-3071 GCA_046498495.1 Salinibacter sp.
CGTACCCGTCGGGTTCCTGAAGAATCTCCCACGCGGCCTCGTTGGCCGCCTCCCCGAAGCTCCAGGTGGAGATCACGATGGGCTGGCGGGCGGGCCCCTCGGCCCCGGTCCCAGACCAGCGCACGAACGGGATCGCCGCACTTCCGGCGGCACTCATTTTCAAAAACTGACGACGACTGGGCATGGACGAGCGGGATGCTTGGAGACAACGGGCGCGTCTCTAAGAAATGGAAGCAGACCCGGCCCTGCCAAATGCCAGAAGCTGCTCCCCCGCGCTCACGCCCCCGTCTGAAAGAGTTCGTCCAGATTCACTGCAACGTCGTCGAGGAGGGCCGAGGCGACCGTGCCGGTGTTCACGCGGCGCCGGTGAAGGGCGTAGCCCTCGTCGCCCGAGGTGTAGACCTCCACGGTTTCGGTGTCGGAGTCCACGATCCAGTACTCGCGAACGCCGTGGGCCTCGTAGAGCTGCTTCTTGTCGAACGCGTCGAGGTGGCTGGTGGACGGGGAGGCGACCTCAACGATGAGCGTGGGCGCGCCGTCGATTTCCTGCGTCGTGACTCGATCGGTCCGGTCGGGCGCCACGTACAGCACATCGGGCTGCACGACGGTCTCGTCGGCGAGGCGCACGTCCATCGGCCCAAAGAACACCTCTCCCCCGCGAACGCCGTCCTCCAGCATTCTGCTCAATCGGCGAACGAGGCGCTGGTGGTGGGTCGAGGGAGATAGAGACATGACGAGGTGTCCGTGGATGAGCTCGTACGGGGCCCCCTCGGGGAGTTGCTGATAGTCCTCGTAGGTGTACCGGTCCTTCGTGGGTAGATCCACCTCGGGCCGGTCGGCGGCAGGGGTCGGCATGGCGAGCCGGGGATTACTGGAAGAGTGTGGACAGGGTGATCTCAAACGAATCGAGCACGCCGGACGTCACCGTTCCGTCCTCCACGACGCGCGCCCGCTGGTGGAAGCCCTCCTCGGTATTGCCGAACACCTCCACGGTCTGCTGGTCGGGATCGACCACCCAGTACTCGCGAACCCCGTGCGTTTCGTAGAGGCGCTTCTTCTCCGTAAGGTCGCGGTGCGCCGTCGCTGGAGAAAGAATTTCGGCCACCAGGTCGGGGGCCCCTTCGATGGCCTGCTCGCCAATACGATCGACGCGAGCGGTCGCAAGGTACACAAGATCAGGCTGGAGAACGGTCGTGTCGTCCAGCCGCACGTCCAGCGGGGGACCTACCACCCGTCCCTGATTGCGCTCACGTACGACCTTCGACAACTCAAAAAAGAGGTTGGCCTGGATGAGCTGGTGGTACGGAGTGGAAGCAGGAGACATGACGAGGTGACCACAAATGAGCTCGTACGGCGCGCCCTCGGGGAGCCGGCGATAGTCCTCGTAGGTATAGGTTTCCTTCTCGGGGAGGTCTACCTCGGGCCGGTCGGCGGCAGGCGTCGGCATGGCGGCACGGACGATTCGTGATAGCATCGTGCAGGAACGGAACGAGCACGCCCGTCCCGCCGGTTCCCTTCTACAATCACCAGCAACGCGGCGGAATCAGACCTCGCGGCAGTAGCCCCGCAGCAGCATGTCCTCGCCCACCGTCTCCCATGCCTGCTCGACAAAGGTGAGGGCGTCGCCCATTGCGGTGATGCCGAGGTCGCGGACGCTGGGCGTGCCGGTGCCCACCACCTTCGGCGCGACGAAGCAGAAGAAGCGGTCGACGAGATCCTGGCGCAGCAGGGCGGTGGCGAGGCCGGGCCCCGCCTCCACGAGCAGCGACTGGAGCGGCTCGGCATCGTGGCCCGCGTCGGTGCCCAGGCGCTGGAGGAGCGCCCGGAGGTCGAGATGCTCGTCGGCCGTCTCGGGGACGCGGAGGAGGTGCCCGCCCGCGTCGTCCAGCGCATCGGCGTAGGCGGGCCGGTCGCGGTCCTCGCCAATCACGGCCAGCGTGCGCGCGGTGTGATCGTCCGAGAAGAGGGTGCGGTCGAGCGGCAGGGTGCCCTCACGGTCGAGGACGAGGCGGAGGGGCTGGGGCCCGTCGACGTGGCGCACGGTGAGGCGGGGGTCGTCGCTCCGGGCGGTGCCGGTGCCCACGAGCACCCCGTCCAGGTCGGCGCGCCACTGGTGGACGAGGGTGCGGGCCGCCGTGCCGGTGATCCACTGGCTGTCGCCGGTGCGGGTGGCCACGCGGCCGTCGAGCGTCTGCGCAATTTTGAGCGTCACGAGCGGGCGGCCCGTCTCCACGTGGTGGAAGAAGGCCTCGTTGAGTCGACGGCAGGCGTGCTCGCAGACCCCCAGTTCCACCGCCACGCCCTGCTCCCGCAGCTGCCGAATGCCCTGCCCCTGCGCCGACGGAAACGGGTCGATCGTTCCGACAACAACCCGCGGAATGCCCGTCTCAACGATGAGGTCCGTGCAGGGCGGCGTTTTGCCATGGTGGCGGCACGGCTCCAGCGTCACGTAGAGCGTCGCGTCGCGGAGCGCGTCGGGCCCATGCCGCTGCTCCGCGTCCTGGATGGCGCGCGCCTCGGCGTGCGGCCCCCCATATTGCCGATGCGCTCCTTCGCCCAGCACGGTCCCATCCGGCGTCACGAGCACGGCCCCGACCATCGGATTGGGGCTTACGTGACCCGCCCCCGCTCGCGCCCGGTCGAGGGCGCGCTCCATCCAGCGCTCGTGCCCACTCTCTCCGGCCGACGCTACACTTCCTCGATGTAGTCGGGAAGCGGTGACGTCTCGGTCAGCTGCCATGTGTCGAAGTAGAATTTGGACTCAGAACGGGTGTGCTCGTGGGGAAGAACAAACCGGCGCGTCGCATCGGTTGGATGCGATCGGAACGCCGCCACGAGGCGCTCCTGCATGGGGTGGGCGGACCAAAGGCTCCAGTCGTGCCCGTCGTGGGCCGGCTCGGGGAAGAAGACGACGTGGGCCACATCCAGAAGCGTACGGAGGGCCGCAAGGGACTGGTGACGGTCGCCCTCCGTGACGCCAACCATCCGCTTTGGGGCGACAGGCGCATCGGCTGTTACGAGCACTGCGGTGCGCCCCGGGGTCCGGAGGGTCTGCTGTGCCTCGTCGGCCG
>JAWOAQ010000042.1:0-5278 GCA_046498495.1 Salinibacter sp.
GGGAAGGATGACTTACAGGAGTGCCATCGGGCGCTGTCTGATATCGCGGAAGTCTGCTTGCGGGAAATCGCCCGGCGCGAGTTCGACCGGCTGGTCAAACGGCATGGGCTACCGGTGACGGGAGAGGGGGAACAGGCAAAGCATCCATGCGGTTGGACGATTCTGGCTCTGGGAAAACTGGGAGGCCGGGAACCCAACTATCATAGTGATTTGGACGTGCTTTTCCTCTTCGACTCCGATGGCCTGTGGGCCCGCACGTTGAGCGTGCGGGGCGTGAGGCGCTTCGGCACGCGCTCAAAATTGCGCGTCCAGGAGTAGTCGACCGTGTTGTCCATGTCGAAGAGGTTAAGCACCTCCAGCGTGAGGTCGAGGGTAACGGGGGCCGACAGCCCCTCCTCCACAATCTCGATTTCCTTCGTCGCCCCCACGTCCACGCGCCGGTACGCCGGGAGGCGCCCGCCCATGCGCTCACCCGGAACGCGAAACTGCGCGCCGTTGATCTCCGGTCCGGGATTGGTGGTGGTGTAGGGCAATCCGCTGCCGTAGAGCATGCGGATGTGCACCTTCCACGACTCGTCGCCCGGCACGTAGTCCTGCACAAAGGCCGAGAAGGTGTGCCGCTGGTCGGTGGGACGGGGAATCAAGCCCTCCCAGTTCTCCCGAAAGGCCTCCTCGAATCCTACCGGAGCGTCTTCTTCTATCTCATCGAGGGCCGCCTCCTTGAAGCGCTCACGGGCCACCATAAAGCTGTAGTTGAAGCGGCTCTCCAGGCCGGGCACGAACTCGCCCCGCAGCTGCAGGTCGAGGCCGTAGGTGTGGCCGTCCGCGTCGTTTTCACCCGAGTAGTCGACACGCACGTCGTCGATCGTGTACGAGATGATGTCGTCAAGGTCTTTGTAATACCCTTCGGCCCGAACGTACATTCGACTGTCGGGGAAGAAGTACTCACCCCCCAACACAAACTGCATGGAGCGCTGCGAGCGGATGTCGCGGTTCAGCGCGTCGCTGATGGACCGCTCGTCCTCGGGCGTGCCTCGAAGCTCGCGGTACGTGGGCTGCTGGTGGTAGATGCCCCACGCCCCGGTGAGCGTCAGCTGATCGTTGTAGGCGAAGCGGGCCGAGATTCGCGGCGACACGGTCCACTCGTCGTTGAACGTGTAGTAGTCAGAGCGCACCCCGCCCGTCACCACGAGTCGGTCGCGTTCGGGAAGCAGGTCCACCGCGTCCTGCACAAAGAAGCCCGCCTGCTGCTCGTTGAAAACGGCCCGGTCGCGGAGGCTGTCCACCACGATGCGCTCCTGCACTCCATTTTCTCGCTCTCCTTCAATGACCGTTTTCTCGTTCAGCCGATCGTCAAACTGGAGATCGCGCACATGCCAGCCGGCCGTCAGCGCGTGGCGGCTCAGCGTGTACTCGTAGCGCCCCTTGCCGGTCAGCCGTCGGACGTCCACCCTGTTGGCCGCCCGGCTGGTTCGCTCGGACTCCCCGAGAAGAAAGCAGTTCGCGTCGGAGGTCCCGCCGGTGGGATCGACCTGACAGATTCGCTGGCTGCTCGTGATATCGAAGGACTCAGTTTCGCGGGTGCCGAAGTATCCGAGGCTGTGCTGCAGCTTTAGCCGGTCGGTGGGGTCGGTGTTCAGGCGCAGGCCCGCCACCTTCGTGCGATAGCCGTCGTTTCGTGCGCCGTTGAGGTTGGAGCGGAGGGCCTTGAAGTCGGACGGACGGTCCGGGTCCAGGCTGATGACCCCAAAGTAGGTGGTGCGCTCCTCCGGCTTCAGCTCAAAGGCGTTGTCCGTCCAGATGCCGAGGCCTTCGATCGATACCGCGTCACTGAACCGATACACCATCGAGCCCTGGACATCGGTAAACCGCGGGCTGTAGTCGCCCTTCAGGTCCTGTGTCCCAAAGAAGCGGCCCGGCTGGGCGCGCCGCACGCCCATTGCCCAGCCCAGATCGCCGTCGAGGGCGGAGGACTGAGCATGCAGGGTGGCGTCGAGGGTCGAGAGATCGGCCGAGCCGGTGAGGGGCTGGTCTTCCGGCTGTGCGTACTGCACGTCGAGGGCCGAGGAGAGCTTGCCGCCGTAGCGCACCGGAAAGCCGCCCGTGTAGAACGTCATGTCTGTGGCGAGGGCCGGATTGAGCAGGCCCAGGCCTTCCTGTTCGCCCTGTCGGGGCCGAAACGGCATGAATACCTCAAAGCCGTTGACGAAGATAAGATTCTCGTTGTACCCGCCGCCCCGTACGGAATACTGCTGAGAGAGCTCGTTATTCGTCGCCACGCCCGGCACCGTCTTGAGTGCCCGAAAGCCGTCCTTGAACGGCGTCGGGATGTCCTGCACCTCCTCCGGATCCACCCGGTACACACTTGCTGCCTGCGACCGGGCCGAGTCCACGACGGTTACCTCATTCATCTCCGTCACCGTCGCGGTCAACGAGACGTTGAGGCGAGCCGCCTCGCCTTCCGTCACAACCACCGAGTCGACGCGCGTCTCAAAGCCGACCGAGGAGAAGCGAAGCGCATAGCGACCGGTGGGCAGGCGCAGGGTGTACGTCCCCGATCGGTTGGTGGCTGTGCCATAATCGGTCCCCTCCACGAGGACCGTCACGCCCGGCAGGGGCGACGCATCCGCGGCGTCCGTTACGGTGCCGGTCACGCGGCCCCATGTTTGGGCCTGGGCGGGGGCAACGGCGAGGAGAAAGCACGAGCTGCAAAGAAGGGCGTAGACGAGGCGCATCTGACGGGCAGACCCGATGCAGAAAAATGGAGGGAACGGTCGTAGCGGTCGTCGATGCGGGAGAAGAGGTGATCCGGAAGGAAATGTGAGAAGGGGAGAGCCCAGCCCAATTCTCAGGCCTAGAGACCAGAAGACTCTACGCTGGAATGCCTACGGAAAGTTCCAGACAATACGCGGGGCACGCCGGGCCCGCTACCCCGCCATGCCGGCCCCGATCGCGTACAACTCAGCATACGGCGCCACAAGTCCCAATGCCGTCCCGGCCGCGGCCTGCGCCCCCGTGTGCGCCCGGCTTCGGACGCGGGCCCAGAACAGGAGTGGCACCAGCAATGCCCCTATCCCAAGGACGATGCCACCCGCGGCAGCATCCAGGAGTCCGCCTGGGACGTGAACGCGGGCATAGACAAGGGTGGCCAGCGCCCCCGCCATCGACGCGCAGTGCACGGAGATCTTCCACCGCGTGGTGACGAGAAAGAGGAGGCCCGTGTTGAGCAGATGACATCCCACCAGGGCCATCAGCAGGGTGCGCCCCACCTCCTGAACGACCGTGACGGCGCCCAAAGCCACCACGCCGGCCGCCAGCACGCCGAGGAACGGCTCAGTCCGTTTGCGACGGTCTCGAATCTCCAGCGAGCGCACCACGCCTCGCCATCGCATCCAGCCCACGTGGGCCAGGGGCACCACACCCAGAAACAGGACCGCAATGCCGACGCCCGTCGCCACCTCCTGCGGCGGCGCCCCCACGTGCCCGAGCACAAGGCCGTACACGAGGGGCGGCAGTACGAGCGGGTTCACCACGTAGCTCACCACCGTTGCCCCCCACAGGCCCGGCCCGTCCGCCGCCACGGGGAAGGGTGCAACACCAGAGTCAGAGTCCATGACAGGACGGACGCAACCCAAAAGAAGCGCCTACGACAGCGCGACAGTGAACACGGCGAGTCCCACAACCGTCCCCGCCAGCAGGAGCCCGTATGCCAGGAGCAGAGCAAATGTTTTCCCGACCACGACCGACCAGGACTGTCCGTACACCTGCCGCAGGGCCAGGACCAGGTACACCACCGGCCCTGCCGCAACCCACTGCTCGGCACGCACGGCCGTCCCCACCTCGAATGTGCCCAACAACACGCTGACCGTGAGCACCAGAAAGGCCAGGGCATGCACGTGAAGCGTAAAAATAAGGTGCTCAATGTACAGGCGACGGCGCCGCAGATACAAAAGCTTCAGCAGCAAAGCGAACGTAGGCACGAGAAGAAACATGAGGTACGGGGCCCGGTCGATCATCCCCTGAACGACGGCCGCCGGGTCCTGGGCGGCCTGAAGGATTTTTCCCTGGACCGTTGATGGAGCTCCAGCCCGCCCTTCCGCGGAGGTCCACAGGGCCGGCGGGACGCCCCACACGCTTAAGCGGGCCCCCTCCTTTTCAGCGTGGTTGAGGGACGCCAGGACTGCATCGAGTTCCTCCCGTCCAGGCCCTCCCGAGGCGACATCTCCATGCACCCCCTCTCCCGCAGTCGAATCGCCGACGGGTCCCGAACGAGCCGCCGGGCCGAGCCGCCCCGACGCCGCTTCGGCACGGGGATCGTCCTGCGTCGCCCCCAGGACGTCGTGCTGGCTCTGCGGGTCGGCCGTGGACGACAGGCGGGGCGGCGGCGACCAGGCGTAGAGGTTCGAAAGCGCGAGGACCGTAAAGAGGAGAAAGCTGGAGAAGAGGTAGAGCCGGAAGGGACGAATGTATCGCCGGCGGCGCCCCTCCAGATATTCAACCGTCAGGCGACCGGGCCGGAAGAAAAACGTCGGGAGCGTGCGCAGGATGTGCAGGTCCAATTCCATCAGGTCCTCCAGAAACTCGTTGGTAACCCGCCAGAGCGGAACGGCGGGCGTGCCGCTCCGCTGGCCACACGCGGAGCAGTACGGTCCCCGGAGCCCCTCCCCACAGTTTTGGCAGCGTGCCCCACGCCCCAACTCGGTCGATTCGGGAGATGCCGCCGCAGCCGCTGGGGACTCCGGAACGCCACTCCGAAGCGCCTCGGGCGACGGAGACGGGGCCGGAGAACGGGGCGCGGAAGAAAAGGAGATAGAAACCATCGCAGGACGGGCAGGCCCTCCAGCACACGAGGGACGGATACAGGATGAGCGCCCCTCGGACGCCGGTCCTCGACATCGGTTCCCCCCTCTGCCTACATTCACCCCCTCTGCCTACATCAGGACGAGGGCGAGAAGAATTGACTTCTCCCCCGGCTGCTCGACGAGTACCCCTTCGGGGCAAAGCCGGGAGATTCTTCACGGGCTTTGCTGCCCTCATTCCACGGGTCTGCATCCCTGCCGCTGCAAGGCGGTCGTACGTGAACTCGCCGGGTTACACCGTTGCGGTTCAGAGCCTGTCGGCTCGGTTCGCATGTGCGGTCGGTACCGCACCCCGGTGGGCGAAGCCATGACGGACCGTTTAGGTCCTTCGCCAGCTACTCGGAGAGAAGAACCTTCCGGTTCGTTCTGCCCGAGATACTTCTTTTGGATATTGGCTGCACCTACGAGGTCGCGGTGCC
>JAWOAQ010000043.1:0-20453 GCA_046498495.1 Salinibacter sp.
AGTATACCGGTTGGAACGGAAAGGAAAAACCGGCGGCTTCTTGTGCCGCTGCCTGTGTCTTCCGAGACCCTCCTGGTCGTATGGCCGTGGGCGTATGCCGGTTGTGGTTTTCGGGAGCGGACGTCAGATTACAAACGCGATGCGCCGCATTTGATCTCTCATGCACTGGCAGAGAAACCGACGATGGAAACGGATTGGTTTACGTTTCAGGCCCGGCTTGCCCGGGTGGTGGACGGCGACACGATGGATCTGGTGGTGGACCTCGGCTTTCGGACGCGGAAGCGGGTGCGCGTGCGGGTGACGGGCGTCGACACGGCGGAGGTGTACGGGGTGCCCCACGACTCCGACACGTACCGGCGGGGACAGGTCCACTCGGCCTTTGCCCAAGACTGGTTCGAGGAGCACGCCGGAGACGAGCCGTGGCCCTTCGTGCTCTCAACCGAGAAGGACCACGGGAAGTACGGGCGGTGGCCGGCCCGCATCGTCAGCAAGGCAACCGGGGCCGTGTACAATGAGGATGTGGTGGCGGAATTCCCGGATACGGACGCCTGACATTCGTCCCTTCTTGTCGTCGGGGCGCTCGTCTCCACCCTTTCGGGACACAGCCCTGGGGGAACAGCGGCCTATTTGATTTCGAGGGGGCCGTCGGCGGATGCCTCGCCGCCCTCCGTCCACTCCAGCTCAAACTCGATTCCCATTTCGGTGCCGCTCTGACCGGTTTCGCGTTCGACCTTCACCTCGAACTCGAACTGATCGGGGACATCTACGGTGTGCGACCGGGCCCCGGCGGTAAGCTGAAGGCCTCCGTCGGCCTCCAGTTTCTCCGCCACAGAGCGCAGGTAGGCAGCCGCGTCGGCACGGGTCATCGACTGTTCAAACTCGAAAAGGATTTCTTCGGACATGAGAGAAGAGGGACAAAATGAATTGGATCGGGTCGTAGTATAGACGCCTATCGCCGAATTCGGATTCCGTCCGTTTTCGGATCGTCGTTTTGGGTGGAAAGCCTCTCAGCGATCGTCCCAGTCCCACCCGGGATCGGAGCGAAGCCCGGGCCCCACTACAGAAAAAGAAAATAGAGCATCGCCGTGCAGACCACAACGTAGAGCAGCGAAAGCAGGCTCCCCGCCCGCAGGTAGTCGGCCACGCGGTACCCACCCGGCGTCATCAGGAGCGCATTGACCTGGTGGGTCGGCAGAACAAACGAGTTTCCGGCACAGAGGCCCACCTGCAGGGCCAGCACCTCAGCGCTGAGGCCCCCGATCCCCGCCAGTTCCAGCACGGGAATCACCATCAGTACCGTGGCGGCCACGTTGGACATCAGCAGCGATAGGGCGGTCATCAAAAGCCCGATCGCGAACAGAATCCAGAACGCCGGCAGGGCCTCCACTCCCGCGACGAGGGCGTCCGCCAGCAGCGAGGCCGCCCCCGACGTGTCCATGGCGATGCCGAGGGGGATCAGGCCCGCCACGAGAAAAATCACGTTCCATTCGACGGCCCGATAGGCCTCCTCAATCGTCAGCACGCCGGTCAGAACCATCGCCACAGCCCCGGAGAGAAAGCCCATCGAGATCGGCACATCAAGAACGAGCACAAGGCCGATGGCACCCAGGAAGCACCCGACCGCGCGCAGGGCGCGTTCTGTGTGTTTCGGCTCCGCATCGAGGGAGGTGACGCTGATGTAGTCGTCGCTGTCGTCAAAGTACAGGAGACGCTCCTCCTGCCCCTCCAGAACCAGGGTATCGCCTGCCCGCAGGGGACGGTCCGCCACGCCGGTCTCAACGACCTCGCCCTCGCTAAAAAAGAGCACCACCTGCGTGTCATGCTTGTCTCGAAGCCCAAGCTCGCGAAGGGTCTTTCCGGTCACGGAGGAGTGGGCGGGGATGAGGACCTCCAGGAAGGCCTCCTCCTCGGCGGCCCGGAACGTCGTCTCTTCAAGCGCAAGCCCTGCCTTTTCAGCCAGCCGGCGGACGTCCCCCGGCCGCCCCTGTACGTGCAGCCGCTGACCGGGGCGAAACTGATCGCCCGCCCCAACATCGTAGATCGACCCGTCCGGGGCGATGACCTTCAGGAGGTTCACGTTGAAGCGGGCGCCGATGTCGGCCTCCCCTACGGACTGGCCGACGAGCGGGCTGTCCGCCGGAATCCGGCAGACGAAGAGGGTATCGGCAAGCCCCCACACGTCGAGCAGGTGGGATTGCGACGTGTCGTTCTCGTCCTTCCCGGACCGGCGCGGAAACAGCGCCGCCCCAAATACAAGAAAATACACGATTCCCATGCCGAGCAGGAGGCCCCCGATCGGAAGCACGTGAAACAGCCCAAAGGCCGGCAGGCCCTGCTCCCGCAGGAGGTCGTTAAGAATGATGAGCGAGCTGGAGCCCACCATTGTCAAATTGCCGCCCAAGAGGGCCGCGAAGCCCATGGGCATGAGAAGGCTAGAAATCGAATACTGCTCCCGCCGCGAGATGTCTCGCATGACCGGCAGAAAGAGGGCCACCGCCCCGATGTTCTGCATGAACCCGGACAACACACCCACGCTCATCGACACCATCGAGACGATGCGTCGACGCCCCCGCCCGGCCACCCGAAGGATGAACGCGGCGACCTGCTCGGTGATGCCCGATCGAGAGAGCCCTCGTCCCATGATCATCACACCAACGATCGCCAGAACGGCGTTGCTCGCAAAACCGGACCGCGCCTGCTCGGGCGTCAGCGCCCCCGCCCAGAACAGGGCCAGGAGCGCCAGAAGCGCCACCACATCAATGCGCACGACCTCCGTCACGATCAGAACCACCGTGACGACGAGGATGCCCAGGACAACCGCCATTGCAACAGAATCGAGGGCCCATGAAAGAGAGAGGCGAGACAAAAAAACGGCCCTTCAGGCCCATTGCACTCTGCCTCGGGGAGAGCACGCAACTCCGTCTCGTGCGCCCGCTTGCACGCACTCGACTACATGTGGTTGATCTGGTTCTCCGTTCGGCCCACACCGGTCTGACTGATCCCGCCCGGACCCTCGTCCTCCCTGTCCCTCTTTCAGCGAACGAGGGGGGCTCTTTCGGTCTCTCGCTCGGCCTTCGATAACGGCCCACCCTTCGAAGGCCCAGTCTCTCCCGTCCCTGACGGGAGAACAAGAGGGATGACCAACACATGGAGCAGACTCAACACGGGACCGATGTGGACGGATCCTCTTGTGCCAAATCAGAGGCGCACCCGTCCACCGCAACCGCGAGCTACATCGGCGACGTGCGGGGACTGCGCCACCACCGCAGCAGCGCCTTTTCCGCCTCAACCACGAGAAAGACCCCGATCCCCACGAGACTGAGGACGCCCCAATCCGCCGCGGTGATGGCGGCGGTGCCGAAGAGCGTCTGCATGAACGGCAGGTACGTAAAGCCCAGCTGCAGGACCAGCAGGATGCCTCCCGCAAGCAGCGCATATGTGTTTTGAAACAGGCGCCGGAGCGACAGCGAGGACCGCCGCAGGTACCGGCTGTTGAACAGGTAGAAGACCTGCCCGGCCACGAGCGTATTCACGGCAATCGTCTGTGCAACGACCGTCGGCCGCCCCCCGTCCAGCTGCCACTGGAACAGCTGGAGGGCCGCTGTGGCAATCAGGACGGACACAAATCCGATGCGCCACAGGAGCGCCCCGGAGAGGATCGGCGCGTCGGGGGCGCGGGGCGGGCGCGTCATGATGCCGGGCTCGGACGGCTCAAAGGCGAGGGCCAGGGCGAGTGTGACGGCCGTGACCATGTTTACCCACAGGATCTGTACAGGCGTAATCGGCAGGTGAGCAAAAGCAAAGAGCACGGTTGCGATCATCATGAGCGCCTCCGCCCCATTCGTCGGCAGGATGAAGAGAATTGCCTTCGTCAGGTTGTCGTAGACGGTGCGCCCCTCCTCCACCGCCTCCTTGATGGTCGCAAAATTGTCGTCCGCCAGCACCATATCGGCGGCATCCTTCGACACCTCAGCGCCCTTCACGCCCATGGCCACGCCCACGTCGGCCCGCTTCAGGGCCGGGGCATCGTTCACCCCATCGCCCGTCATCGCCACGATCTGCCCGTCGGCCTGGAGGGCCTGCACGAGGCGGAGCTTGTGCTCAGGGCTCGTGCGCGCGAACAGGTCGTGGGCCCGGGCTACACTCACCAGCCCCTCGTCGGTCACCTCCTCGAGCTGGGCGCCCGTTACGGCGTCCTCTCCGTTCCCAATCCCAAGCATCGCGCCAATGCTGCGTGCCGTCACCGCATGGTCGCCGGTAATCATCTTAACCTGGATGCCGGCCCGGTGGCAGGCCTCGACCGCCGAGACGACCTCGTTACGGGGCGGGTCGAGAAGGCCGAGCACGCCCAGCAGCACAAAGCCGCCGCCCTCCACGTCGTCGGGGCCAAGGGCATCCGCGTCGTGCGAGCGGGCGGCCACGGCCAGCAGGCGGTGCCCCTCCTCGGCCATCTGCGTCATTTTTGTCTCCCAGGGTGCCGGATCGAGCGAGGCCGTGCCCCCCTCTGTCCGCTCCCGGTCGCAGAGCGGCAGGATGCGCTCCGGCGCTCCTTTCAGGAAGATCGACCGGTCGCCATCGGACGTGCGGTGGAGAGTGGCCATGTAGCGGTGCTCCGACTCGAACGGAATGAGGTCCAGCCGGGGCGCCTCGGCCTCTACCGCGTCGCGGTGCAGCCCCGCTTTCGACGCCATCGCCACGACGCCGCCCTCGGTCGGGTCGCCGTCGAGCCGCCAGGTGCCGTCTTCGTGCCGAACCGACGCATCACTTGCCAGAAGCCCCGCCCGGGCACACGCCCACAGCGGGGAGTGGTCCTCCACCGCAACCTCGTCGCCGTCGAGCCGAAACGTCCCCTCGGGCGCGTATCCGCTGCCGGTGACCGTGTAGCTCCGACCCGCGCAGAGGACACGTCGGACGCTCATCTCATTGCGTGTGAGGGTGCCGGTCTTGTCCGAGCAGATGACCGTCACGGAGCCGAGCGTCTCGACGGCGGGCAATTGACGAATGATGGCGTTCTGTTGCGCCATCCGCTGCACCCCCAGCGCGAGCGTAATCGTCATGATGGCCGGGAGCCCCTCCGGAATGGCGGCCACCGCCAGACCCACCACGACGAGAAAAAGGTCCTCCACCCCGTAGAGGGGCTGAAAGGCGTAGCCGTAGCCGAACGTCGCGGCACAGATTCCCAGAATGGCGATCGAGAGCCGCCCCCCAAACGCGTTGATTTTGCGCAGGAGCGGGGTGGTCAAGGATTCCACTTCCGACAGCATCTTCCCGATGCGCCCGATCTCAGTGTCGCCCCCCGTCGCCACCACCACGCCGCGCCCCTGGCCGCGCGTCACGGTTGTGCCCGAATAGGCCATGCACGTCCGGTCGCCGATCCCGGCCGCCTCGTCGACAGGCGCTGTGTGCTTCGTCACAGGAACCGACTCGCCGGTGAGGGCCGCCTCTTCAACCTGCAGGTTGGTGGTCGAAAAGAGCCGGAGGTCGGCGGGCACCCGGTCGCCCGACGCTACGAAGACGATGTCGCCGGGCACCAGCGACTCGGCCGGCACTTCGCGACGCGCGCCATCCCGCCGCACGCGGGCCTTCAGGGAGAGCATGCCCCGAATCGAGGCAAGGGCCTGTTCGGCTTTGCCCTCCTGCACAAATCCGATGAGGGCGTTGACGAGCACGACCCCGACGATGACGCCCGTGTCGATCCACTCACCGAGCAGGGCCGTGACCGCCGCGGCGCCGAGGAGTACGTAGATAAGCACGTCGTGGAAATGCCGCAGAACACGCCACCACAACGGATCCGGCGCTTCCTGACGGAGCGTATTGGGGCCAAACTGTGCCCGTCGCTCCTCCACCTCCGCCGTAGACAGCCCCTCCACCGCCACGCCGAGCGCATCCAACACCGCCTCGGCGGACTGGGCGTGCCATGATCGATCCAGAGAGGAATCGGTCGTATCTCCTCCAGGCGTGGCTCGGACAGACGCAGCAGGAGATTCGCTCATGACGTTCGTGGCTCTACAGAAAAGACGCTACGGATTTTTAGCCGCGACGAGAGGGGGCCTGCGGCGCGATGAGAAGCGAGTCGGAAGACACCGGCGCAGCGACTGAGCGGCCTTCGCGTGCAAGGCGAGGAGCACCCGAGCCACGGGGCCCCACGCAATGATTCTTTGGATGCGACTGGAGATTCCCGCTTTTGATTTGTGTATTTTAATGACGGTACGAAGGCTGGCGGTGGTTTCCCAAATCAGAGAGTCAACGAGACGTATTCGTCAGATCTCCCGACGTTCTCTTCTTTTGCCTGTCTGGCCCGGTCATGCCCTCTGCCCTTCCCTCCTCCCTTCCCGCCCCGCAGGCCCCCTCGCCCCCCGCCACCGAATCCGGCCTTCCCCTGCCGCTTGGCGTGCACGCTCGGGAGGGCGGGACGAACTTTGCCGTCGTCAGCCGCCATGCCACGCGGGTGTGGCTGGAGCTGTACGATGCGGACGACGCGGCGGCTCCCATCCATCGGATCGAACTGGCCCCGCCGCGGCACCGCACGGGCGACATCTGGCACATTTGGGTGGAAGGAATCGGCCCCGGCCAGTTCTACGGCTACCGGGCCGATGGGCCCTACGCCCCCCACGAGGGGCACCGCTTTAACCCGCATAAGCTCTTGATCGACCCCTATGCCTCTGCAATTACCCACCTCGACGACTGGGACTTCGAGGCGGCCCTCGGCTACGATCCCGAGGCTCCCGAGAAGGACCAGTCCCGCTCCACGACGGACAACGCCGGACAGGCACCGAAGTGCGTCGTGACGGAGCGTCGGACCGGCTGGGAGGACACACGTCCTCCACAGCATGCCTGGTCTGATACCATCATCTATGAGCTGCACGTGCGGGGCTTCACCATCCATCCCAGCGCCGGGGTCGAGCATCCGGGCACCTACCGCGGGCTCATCGAGAAAATTCCGTACCTCAAGGACCTCGGCGTGACGGCCGTCGAGTTGATGCCCGTCCAGGAGTTCAATGAAGACGAACTGACTCGCACCAATCCCCGCACCGGGGAGCCGCTTCGCAACTACTGGGGCTACAACCCCGTGGCGTTTCTGGCCCCTAATGGCTTCTACGCCCACGACGGCCACCAGGGCGAGCAGGTGGGCGAGTTCAAGGACATGGTGAAAGCCTTCCATGAGGCGGGCATCGAAATCATCCTCGACGTGGTATTCAACCACACGGCGGAGGGCAACGAGCGCGGCCCCACGATTAGCTGGCGAGGACTCGACAACCAGCTCTACTACCTCCTGGAAGACGACGCCCGCTTCTACAAGGACTACACCGGCACCGGCAACACCGTAAAAGCCGATCACCCCGTGGTGCGCGATCTCATCCTGGACGCCCTTCGGTACTGGGTGGTGGAGATGCACGTCGACGGCTTTCGGTTCGATCTGGCCTCGGTGCTCGGGCGCGACGAGACGGGGCGCCTCCTTGCCGATCCGCCGCTGCTGGACCGCATCGCCAACGACCCGGTCCTCCGCAACGTGAAGATGATTGCCGAGGCCTGGGACGCCGCCGGCGCCTATCAGGTGGGGGCCTTTCACAACCGGTGGTCGGAGTGGAACGGGCGCTTCCGGGACGACGTGCGTCGGTTCTGGCGGGGCGACCCTGGCATGCTCGGCGCCTTTGCGTCGCGGATCGCGGGCAGCTCCGACCTCTACGGCGACACCGAAAAGGGACCCGATTCGAGCGTCAACTACGTCACCAGCCACGATGGCTTTACGCTGAACGACCTCGTTAGCTACGAGCGCAAGCACAACGAAGCCAACGGCGAGGGCAACCGCGACGGCACCGACGCCAACTACAGCCGAAACTATGGCGTGGAAGGTCCGACCGACGACCCGGAGATCGAGGCCGTCCGCACGCGGCAGGTCAAGAATATTCTTCTCACCCTTCTGCTCTCCCACGGCGTGCCGATGCTGCTGGGCGGCGACGAGTTTCGGCGTACGCAGTTTGGCAACAATAACGCCTACTGCCAGGACAACGAAGCGGGCTGGTGGTGCTGGGACCGGCGCGAGACGTACGACGAGATTCACCGCTTCACGCGCGAACTCATCGCAGCCCGGAAGGCCTACGCCCCGCTCCGGCACGCCGGCTTCTACTCGGATGAGTCGCTCTGCTGGATTGGGCCGGGCGACCCTGCGCCGAGGTGGGACGATCGCGACGCCCGTGCCGTCGGCTGCGAGTTGCCGGCGTCCGGCGACCTTTCCGTGCTGCTTCTCTTCAATGCCGGCTCAGCGGCCGCCACGTTCCATCTGTCCCTCCTCGGAGGCCCCCAGACCTGGGCCCGCAAGGCGGACACGTCCCGCCCCTCGCCGGATGACATCCACCCACTCGGGGAGGCATCTCCCCTTGAGCAGCAGACCCGCTACACCGTAGCCGCACAGTCGAGCGTCGTCCTTATTGCCCGGTAAGGCGCGGGGCCCGGACCCCATCTGCTCCACCTCCTTACATCAGAATGCGTGCGCTTTGCTCTACGCAATGCGTCTGTTGTCGCGCGCTTCTCGCTCTGCAACCCTACGTTAAGAACGTGCGTTCAGTCATCCACGTCTTCTCTCTTCTCCTCACATCCCTCGGTCCATGAATCCTCCGGACTCCTCGTCTTGGTCGTCCCCTACGTCGCCCCACGCTGCCGGCCCATCGGACGGAGCGGTGGACGCCGATCTCGTCTCGCCCATTGTCGTTCTCGGCGGCGGTGCGGCCGGAATGGCCCTTCTCAACGAATTGGACGGCCTGGGACTGGCGGGCGCCGCAACGCTGATTGAGCCGTCGCCCGACCACTACGACCAGCCCAGATGGGTGCACGTGGGCACGGAGGGAACGGCGAAGGAAGGCACACGGACCGCCAGGCAATCCGAACTCCCGTCGGCCACGGCCTGGATTCAAAACAGAGCGACAGCAATCGCACCCGAAGCGCACGCTGTGATGACGGAGGAGGGACCGACGGTCCGCTACGACTATCTTGTGGTGGCACTCGGGATCGAAACCCTCTGGGATCGCATCCGAGGCCTCACGTCCAGCCTGGGCTCCCATGGAATCTGCAGCGTCTACGGCTATGAGCAGGCCGAACGGACATGGGAGATGATTCGCACCTTCGCGGGCGGCCAGGCCGTCTTTACGGCGCCCTCCACTCCCCACAAGGGCGGCCACGCTCCGTTTCAGATTCTTCGCCGGGCCGAATCCCTCTGGCAAGAGACGGGCGTACGGGCCCAGACAGAGCTCTTCTATGCGACCGCGGCCGAAAAAGCGAACCCCACCAGTTCTGGCCGTCTCCACGTATACACTGGGCACGACCTGGTTGAAGTGCGTCCCGAGGCCCGAGAGGCCGTATTTGTCCACCAAAAAGGGCAGTCGCAAAGCCACAACGTGCTCTCTTACGATCTCCTCCACATCGTGCCCCCGATGCGCCCCCCCGCTCTCCTCGAAGAGAGCGAACTCGCCTACCGCGACGGCCCCCTAAAGGGCTACATGGAGGTCGATCCCGAGTCGCTCCGCCACAAACGGTTTGACTCCGTGTTCGGGATTGGCGATGCCATCGGGGTGGGCGGCGTAAAGACGGGCGAACGCGCCCGAAGGCAAGCCGCGACGATCGCCCGCCCCCTCCACCGCCTCGTAGAGCAGAATACGTAGCCAAACGCATACCAGGAACCGGCCGGCTCGCCCCTGCCGTCCGCGGCACCACCCCGAGGAGCTTCTGCAATCCGTGTCCGTTGCGAAAGCCTACGTCGCATCGCCCCTCCGCGGATTGTCCCGCGTATGTCTTCCGCTTCGGCCCTCGACGCCATTCGCCCTCGCGTTGCCGCCCACGCCTTTGCCCCCACCGAGAATGGGTTTACCGTCGACCCGGACACCGGCTACGATGGGGTGGCGGATCGCAAAAGCACAGACTGGCGCGTGCGGACCCTGGCCGTCCGCGACCTCGTGCGACTGGGCTTTGACGACATTGGGCCGGTCGTCGATATGCTGGACCACGACCGCCCCTCCGTCCGGACGCTCGGCGCACTGGCGCTGGGCATCCTCGGGGCGGAGGGCGCCAACGATCCCCTCACCCAGCGCCTCCAAGCCGATCCCAACCCGGTGGTGCGTGCCCACGCGGCGATCGCACTCGGGCAGATTGGCACCCCGAACGAGACCGTCGCCCGCCTTGCCACCACCGCCGACCACCGCGACGTGCGCCACCCGTGCACCGTGGCCCAGGCCCGCATCGAACAGGGCGAGGCGGTGGAGCCCGCTGTGGCGGACCAGTGGGCCGCACTCGATCCCTCCGCGTTCGGACGCGTGCAGCCGGGCGACCCGGCGCCGGACGTGGTCCTGGAGGACACGGACGGATCTCACTGGCGTCTCTCGGACCGACACGGCGACAAAACGGTGGTGCTGCTCTGGGTCTTTGCCGATTGGTGCCCCGTCTGCCACAAGGAATTTCACAGCCTTATCCGACGGGAAGACCGATTCCGGGAACAGGACATCGAGGTCGTCACCCTGGAGTGCCACGACCGATACCGGAGCCGGGTGATGGTCGGCCAGGAAATCCGGCCGCCTTACTGGTTTGCCGACGACGTTCCGGGCGACCATCACCCACTGGCCCCATACCCTGAGAAGCGCTGGTGGCCGCATCTCGTGGACCGCGGCGCGGCGGCCGGCCTCCGCTACGGCATCGACCCGCTGCAGTTTGCGGTGCACTCCGAGCTGGTCAACCGCCCGACCGCTGTAATTGTCGACCCCGACGGCATTGTTCGCTTTGCCTACACCGGGCGCTATTGGGGCGACCGCCCAACCATTGGGCAGATCCTCGATATGATCGAGACGGACACCTATCAGTTCGACCCGCCGCCCCTCCGCCAGGGCCCCCACTAGCGTCTGGTTGGAGGTCTGTCTCAGGCCCCGTACGCGCCAATCCCGTTACAACCGCTCCCCCCGGGAAACCAACGGCCCGTACCAGATTTTGACAGAGCGTTCCCTAATTTTTGCCCAACGCCCCCGTCCCCGTGTCTGTCTCCGACACGACGACCGAACCGTCCGGTCCGCCCTCCACCTTTGCCACGCGCGACCTCGACCGCCTGCGGTCCGCCGATCCCACGCGAGCCGAGCGTGCGTTCGTAGTCCTGGCCGGCATCTTCATCGGTGCGCTGGTGATCACCAACGCCATTGCCGGCAAGTTCTTCGTCCTCTTTGGACAGGAACTCTCGTGCGGCATTATCGCCTACCCGGTCACGTTTCTGGCCACGGACCTTATCTCCGAGATCTACGGCCGGCGGCGGGCCAACACGGTGGTGGGCGCGGGGTTTGTGGTGAGCGTCTTCATCACGCTCGTCGTGTGGATCGCCAACAGCGCCCCGACCTTCGAGCAGTCGGCTGTCAGCGCGGAGGCCTTCAACGAGGTCTTCGGCCTGCTCCCCGGCGTGGTCTTCGGGTCGATGGTGGCCTACCTCGTGGCCCAGTTCATCGACGTCCAGATTTTTGAGTTCTGGCGCCGCCTCACGGACGGAAAGTACATGTGGCTCCGCAACAACGGCTCTACCTTCTTTAGTCAACTGGTGGACACAACCATGGTGGTGACGATCGCGCTCGTCGTCTGGCCGGCGGTTGACGGCAATGCGGCCACCGAGCCGCTGGCGTTCGAGACGTGGCAGGGCATCGTGTTCGGGCAGTACGTCTTCAAGATCGGCATCGCCGCGCTCGACACGCCTCTCTTCTACGTCGCGACCCACTACCTCACGAACTGGATCCAGGACGACCCGCGCGAGCTCGCGACAAACGGCGTGGTGGGGAGGGGGTGAAGCGCACCCAACCCCAGCAATCCACATCCGTTTCCCCTCTCCCGTCCTCGTCCCCGGTACGGGCCTGACGACCGACAGGCGACAGGCGCTGCGGTCCCTACGCCGTCACCTCCGTCTCCTCGGACACATCGACAAAGGTCAGCCAGTCGTACGGGTCGTTCCCCCCGTGCAGGATGTTGAAGAAGGCATCTTGCAGCTCCTTCGTGATGGGCCCGCGCGTGCCGTTTCCAATCGTGTAGTCGTCAACGGTGCGGATGGGCGTGATTTCGGCGGCCGTGCCGGTAAAGAAGAGTTCGTCGGCCGTAAGCAGGGCCTCCCGTGGGAGCTTGGTCTCTTTCACCGTGTACCCGCGCTCTTCCGCGAGCGTGATTATCGAGTCGCGCGTGATCCCGGGCAGGATGGAGAGGCCGGCCGGGGCGGTGTGGAGCGTACCATTCTTCACCACGAAGAGGTTTTCGCCGCTGCCCTCGGCTACGTAGCCCTCGGTGTTGAGCATGATGCCCTCCATCTTGCCGTTCTTCACGGCGTCCATCTTCACGAGGGAGGCGTTCAGGTAGTTGCCGCCGGCCTTCGCCATGGCGGGAAAGGTGTTGGGGGCCATGCGGTTCCAGCTGGCCACCTCCACGTCGACCCCGTTCTCCAGCGCCTCTTCGCCGAGGTACTGTCCCCATTCCCAGACGGCGATGAAAGTGTCGACGCTGTTGTTGAGGGGGTTGACGCCCATCGGGCCCTCGCCCCGGAAGGCAACCGGGCGGATGTAGCACTCGGCCAGCCCGCTGCGCTCGATGGTATCGACGACCGCCTGGTTCAATTCGTCGAGGGCATAGGGAATCTCCATGCGGTACACCTTCGCCGAGTCGATCAGGCGCTGCATGTGCTCCTCCAGTCGGAAGACGGCTGAGCCCCGGTCGGTGTCGTAGCACCGGATGCCTTCGAAGACCGACGACCCGTAGTGAATGACGTGCGAGAGGACGTGAATCTGCGCCTCGTCGTGGGCAACAAACTCGCCGTTGAACCAGATCTCGGGCTTCATGGGGAGACGGGGGAATCGGGAGTGGAAGAACGAACCGCAAGAAAAACGAGCCGGGGGGCCAAAGGTTCAACCCTCAGGGGGAACTGTCCCCACGGCCTCGTAGCGTTGCAGACGACGCTCGCGGAGCACAGGGGTGCGGAGGTGCCGGGTCCCCGCCATGCGCCCAATCGTCCACAGGATCTTGATGGAGGCCTTGAGGGTGCCGGTGAGGGTGCCGGTGATTTTCGAGACGCCCACGCGGCGACGGTACGAGACGGGAACTTCCTGAATGCGCAGGCCCGCCTCAGCGGCCTTGATTTGCATCTCAATCGTCCAGCCAAAGTCCTCATCCTGCATGTCGAGGGCCCGGAGGTCGCGGTAGCGGATGGCGCGAAACGGCCCCAGGTCGGTGTACTCGGCCCCCCAGATCCAGCGCATGAGCGTGCAGGCGAGGCGATTGCCCACCTGGGCCTGCGGCAGGAGCGCCCCTGGCTCGGCATCGCCCCGAATGCGGGACCCGACCACGAAGTCCGCCTCGTCTCGGGCAATGGGGGCAACGAGGCGCGGCATCTCATCCGGGTGGTCGCTGTAGTCGCCGTCGAGGAAGACGACGATGTCCGGCTGCTTCGCTTGTGCGTATTCGAGGCCGCGGAGGCAAGCCGCCCCGTAGCCGCGCTGCGGCTGATCGATGACGGTGGCGCCAGCGGCGCGGGCGTTGTCCTCCGTCTCGTCCGTCGAGGCGTTGTTGATGACGACCACCTCGTCGGCCAGGCCGTCGGGAATGTCGCCGATCACCTGCTCGATGGCACGGGCTTCGTTGAAGGCCGGTATGAGGACAAGAACAGTCACGAGTGGAGCGAACGTGTGGGGGGAACGGGGGGATTGATTGGAGAGCGCCGGCGCCCACTCGTTACGCCTCCACCGTGCCCGACGCAACATTTTCAATCGCGTCCTCGTCCAGCCGCATGGTCGTCCAGTCGTCCAGCGGCTCCGCCCCCAGCTGATCGTAGAAGTCGAGCGCCTCCTGATTCCAGTCGAGCACCGCCCAGTCGATGCGGCGGCACCCGCGCTGCTCCGCAATCGTGGCGAGGCGCCGGAAGAGAGCCAAGCCAATGCCCTCGCCCCGGTACGTTGGCCGGACGTACAGGTCCTCCACGTAGAGGCCCGCGTTGGTCAAAAACGTAGAGTAGTTGTGGAAGAAGAGCGCGAACCCGACCGCCGTGCCGGAATTCGTCTCCGCAAGCAGGGCCTCGCAGCCGGTGAGGGCCTCGGCCGACAGGTGCTCCTCCAGAAGCTCGACGCTCGGTTCAGCCTCGTCCATCAGCTGTTCGTAGGCCGCCAGTTCCAGAATGAGGTCGACGAGCGTCTTTGCATCGTCGGGCGTGGCCTTGCGGATGGAGGCGACAGGAAGATCGTCCATAGAGGAAAAGAGAGTCATAGTATTGGTGAGCCGACGTGCAACGTTCCACGTTGAACGTTCAACGCCCTACCGATACCGGCTCAACGGGTCGTCGTCATCGTCGTCGTCAAAGTCCTCGTCGTCGAAGTCGTCGGGCATTCCGCCGTCGCCGAGGGAGGAGAGCATCGAGCCCATGATGTCGTCGTAGGACTGAGCGCCCTCGCGTAGCTCCTTGCCCAGGAGCGAGTGCTGGTGCAGCGCCTCCAGCACAAACTCCATCATCACGAGGCGTTCCGCGGTTGCATCAGGCGTCGTGTGGTCGTTGACGACGGTCGCAAGGCCGTCGACCTGCTGGAGCGCCTCGGCGTACGCACCGGCGCTCATGTCCTGATTGAGATCCACCGAGCCGCCCTGCGAGAACCAATCGAGCACGTCGCCATAGTGGGGGCGCCCCTCCTCTTTGTCGGAGGGGTCGGGGAAGTGGCGTGCGAAGGTGGTGCGCACCGCCTGACCGATGAGCGACAGCGCCACGTTCTGTGCCCCCTCCTGCTCGCCCTCGTACACGAGTTCCACTTTTCCGGTGATGGCCGGGGCCACGTGCATCAGGTCGCTCACGCGGAGCGTGGTTTCGTCCTCGTCGTTGAGCAGGGCGCGGCGTTCGGCGGCCGAGATAAGGGCCTCCAGCGCCGCCCGCGTCACGCGCACCGAGACGCCCGAGGTTTGATCGATGTATTCGCTCTCGCGCGCCTCAAACGCGATCTGCTCCACGATTTCGCGGAAGACGTACGGGATGCGCACGTCCACTGCCGCCGCTCCGTCCGTGCGGTCCTGCCATGCCTCCTGCTTCGTGATTGAGATGCCCGTCTCGACCGTCTTTGGGTAGTGCGTGATGATCTGGCTGTCGATGCGGTCCTTAAGCGGCGTCACCAGGTTGCCGCGGCTCGTGTAGTCCTCCGGATTGGCCGAGAAGACCATCATCACGTCCAGCGGGAAGCGCACGTTGAAGCCCCGAATCTGGATGTCCTGCTCCTCCATGATGTTGAAGAGGCCCACCTGGATGCGCGGCTGCAGGTCCGGCAGCTCGTTGATGGCAAAGATGCCGCGGTTCGTGCGCGGGATGATGCCGAAGTGGATGACCTCCTCATCGGCGTAGGTGAGGCGCTGATTGGCCGCCTTGATGGGATCGATATCGCCGATGTGGTCGGCGATCGTGGTATCCGGGGTGGCCAGTTTCTCGCCGTACCGCGCCTCGCGCGGAATCCACTCGATGGGCGTGTCGTCGCCGTGTTCGTCCACCATCTCACGCCCCTGCTTCGTGACGGGGCGGAAGGGGTCCTCGTTGAGCGGAGTGCCTTGTAGCGCCGGGATGTGGTCGTCGAGCAGGCGCGGCAGCAGGCGAATGAGGCGGCTTTTGGCCTGACCGCGGAGCCCCAGCAGGATGAGGTCGTGCTTCGCCAGGATGGCATTCTGAATCTGCGGAATAACCGTCTGGTCGTAGCCGATGATGCCGGGAAAAACATCCTCCCCGGCCCGGAGCTTTTGCATGAGGTTGGCCCGCATCTCGTCTTTTACGGAGCGAGCCTGATAATCGGACGCCTGGAGTTCGCCGAGGGTCGACAGGTCAGTCGGGGCAGGCATGCGAAAACGCGGTTCGTGCAAGAGAGTCGAGGGGTCCACGGCCCCGGGGAGACAGGACGCGAAATGGCACCACCGCCGCCCCGAGGCTGTTCCTCCTGCTGGGACTTCGCGGGTGTTTCGTATCCGAAACGTGAACTCCGCTTCCCCCCCGACCATTCACCGACCGGCGCTCATTGTAACGGATGCCGCACTCAAGTCGTCTCTTTCGGCTGCCTTTTGAACCAACGTCACCCCTTCTTATGACGTGTTCCTCCCTCCGTCCTCTCCTTCTCGCAGTCGTAATGGCCGGGGTGATGGCCCTCCCGGCCGAGGCCCAGCGCACCTCCGGCGCCGCGGGGCTCGGGGGCCAAATCGGCGAGCCGAGCGGCCTGACGCTGAAGGTGTACAACCAGAGCGCGCCCTCCTACGACTTTCTGGCCGCCTGGAGCTTTTCCGACGACTTCTTCTTCCTGAACGCCCACGCCCAGTGGAATCAGAACCTGAACGCCCAAAACGTCAACCAGGGCTTTGAATGGTTCTTCGGCCCGGGCGCGTTCATCGGGGTTGCCGATCGCTCCAACTCGCAAGACGACGAGGCTGTCCTCGGCGTGAGCGGGCGGGTCGGGCTGAATTTCATCGTCAACGACCAGTTTGAGCTCTATGGGCAGGTCACGCCCCGGATCTCGGTGATCCCGGACACGGAAGGCGACGTGGGCGGCGGCCTCGGCTTTCGCTACTACTTCTGAGCCGTTGCGTCGTCGGCCGGCCCCGTGGCGGTCCACTCCAGGAGCCGGAGCTGCGGCTCGGGCGACCGGACCGTAACGGCAAACCGGTACGTCTCGCCGGCCCGGTGCACGTCCAGATCGACCGGATAAAAGTTGCGATTGGCCTCGTCGTGGGGCTCCACGAGGCGGCGCTGCAGCTGTCCCTGACGGTCGTACGCGTCGATTTGCACCCAACCCGGGCGCAGGTTGAGGACGAACAGGGTGTCCCCAACTGCGGCGGCAGACGCGGCGAGGAGGGGCGGCTTCTGCGCATCCCCCTGCGCGTGGGCGTGGCTGCGCTCCAGCATGGGCGAGTCGAAGCCCACGAGTCGCAGGCTGTCTGATTGGGCCCCATTTGCAAAGCCTCCTGGGACCGTGTGGACCACGGGCCGGAAGCCGGACACGCTCACGAGACGGTTGCCCCAGGCGCGGAGGACGCCCGAGCGCTGCCAGTACGGGCCGGGAAGCTCGGTACGGGCGCGCCGTGCTCCCGTCGCGTCGAAGCGGAGGAGGACGGGGGCAATGTCCTCCCCCACTACCTTGGCGTAGAGGTGGCGATCGGTGGCAAGAGGATAGACAAGCGTTTCCTCGTCCGGGCGCTCGATGGTCCGGGATCGATCGGGGAGACGCTTCCCCTCCGCCACCCAGTCAAACCGGTTCGCCTCCGCGTTGAAGACGATGAGCGTATCCTGACGCACCCCCGCGAGGTAGGGCACGGCGAACGCGTCGTCGCGCATCTCTTGCTCGACATCTCCCCCAGCCTCGAAGCGGAAGAGGCTGTTGCGATCTACGTCGCTCACAGCAAGACTGCTGTCGCCCACGAAGCGAACCGTCCGCGGATACCGGAGGGGGTGTGCATCGGTGCCCTGCGTGCGCCAGCGCTGCCGGAGCGTGTCGGTCGGGGCCTGCTGAGCCACCTGGCGAGAGAGGGAATCGGCGGGAAAGAGCGCCTCGTCGGTCTGCGGCCGACAGCTGTACGGCAGGCAGCCGGTCAGCAGCAGAAGCCCGGCGAAGAGGGCGTACCGGAGAGCACGACGGCGCATTGGGACGACGGCGGGCGATGCCGAGGCGGTCGGAGGGAGGAGGGCAACGGGTCGGTGCGCGATGGGCGCCGACGTTGAACGAGTCGACGACACATCGTTCCCGGGTCCTCCGTCAACGGCGCTCACAAACCTGTAGGGGCGGTTCGGCACAACAAAATGCGTTTCGTGGCGACCGATGGATCCTGTACGTGCGCGTCCGACGTTTAGTAGACGCAATACCTACACACCGCCTTCCCGCTCTCGTGTCGACTGCCTCCTTCCGTTCCTCCCCGTGGCCGAGCCGCCTGGAGTGGGGCATCATTGGTGCCTTCTGGGGCACGTTCGCCTTGTTGTCCGTGGCGCAGGGGGTCTTTGGCGACCACGACGAAGGCGTGCACTGGGGCCGCATGGCCGGCGAGCTCGTAGAGTATGGGGGTTGGGCCGCACTCACCCCCCTTGTTCTTCGGCTCGTCGAGGCCCTCCCCGTCGTGGAAACCCTGTCGACGCAGCGGCCGACGGCCTTTCGCAACATCGGCCTGCACGCCGCGGCCGCTCTGGCCGGGGCCATCTTGGTGGATCTGAGCGAAGACCTGGTGGGCCTGTCCGTCACGGACGACCCAGACGCTGCGTTCGACCTGCTCCGTCCCATCCTAAACCTCTGGTTTATGGACGAGCTGGTGGTGTATCTCGTCGTGCTGATGGCTGGCTTCGCGCGAAGCTACTACTTTCAGAAGAAGGCCCGGCAGGCAGAGGCCGAACGCCTGGAGAAACGAACACAGGCCCTGGAGGCCCAGCTCACCGAAGCCCGGCTGGCGGCCCTTCGGATGCAGCTCAATCCCCACTTCCTCTTCAATACGCTCCATGCCATCAGCACGCTCGTCGACCGCAAGCCCGACGGCGTGCGACGCATGATTGCCCGCCTCAGCGAGCTGCTGCGCCACGTGCTCGACGAGGACACGCCCCAGGAGGTTGCCCTCTCCCAGGAGCTCGACTTCCTGGACGACTACCTCGAGATTCAAACGATCCGATTCCAGGGCCGACTCGACGTGGCGGTGGATGTGACGCCGGCGCTCCGCGACGCCCAGGTGCCCAACCTGATCCTGCAGCCCCTCGTCGAAAACGCCATCAAACATGGGGCCAGCCAAGTGCGGGGAACAGGCCGCATCGAGATCGCAGCCCGGAGGGACGACGGCCGGCTGGTGGTGTGCGTGCGCGACAATGGCCCCGGCCCGCCCGACGATGCGGCGGAGGGCCTCGGCCTCCGCAACGTGCGCGCCCGCCTGGAAGAGCTCTACGGCGACGACCAGACCCTCACCCTACGCGCAACCGAGGACGGCACCACGGCCCGGATGGAACTGCCCTACCACACGAGCACCGACCTCTACACCGCCGCGGGCACCCCCTCGCCGCTCCCCCGTACGGCTCACGACGGCACTCCCAACTGATTTCCCCCACTCTCCCCCGCTATGGCTGACGAGACTGCCCCCCTCCAGGCCCTCATCGTCGACGACGAGCCCCTCGCCCGCGAGCGCCTCCGCGGCCTGCTGGCCGACGTGCCCGACGCCGTCGTGGTCGGTGAAGCCGAGGACGGCCCCGAGGCAGTCAATGCCATTCGAGAAATCCAGCCGACCCTCGTCTTTCTCGACGTGCAAATGCCCGGCCTAAGTGGGATCGACGTGATCGAGGAGGTGGGGCGCGAGGCCATGCCCGTCACCGTCTTCGTGACCGCCTACGACCAGTATGCCATCAAGGCGTTCGACCTCTCGGCCATCGACTACCTGCTCAAGCCCTTCGACGACGCCCGCTTTGAGCAGGCCCTGGACCGGGCCCGCGAGCGCGTGATTAACCAGGAGACCGACGCCATCTCGAAGCGCCTCATGACGCTGCTTCGCGAACGCGACCCGTCGCTTCTGGACGAAACGGTCGACGACCCGGACGACTACCTGGAGCGCATCGCCGTGCAGGGCCGCGGGAAGGCCCGTATCGTATCGGTGGACGACCTCACCCACATCACCGCGGACGGATCCTACGCCGAACTCCACACCAAGGACGGCACGCACGTGGTGCGGGAGCGGATGAAGGCCCTGGCCGCCCGCCTCGACCCGAGCAAGTTCGTCCGCATTCACCGATCGGCCATCGTGCGTCTCGATGAGGTGGAGGTCATCCTCCGCGGAGGCGGGGGCGACTACGCCGTGCGCCTGAAAGACGGCACACGCGTCAGCGTGAGCCGCGGCCGCATCGACGAGTTGCAGGAGCGCCTCGGCGTGGACGTGGTGTGAGCGCCTACCCGGCCGTCGCAGCCGGGGGGAGCGCCTCGGCCGACTGCTCTCTCCCGTCCGGCGCCGACAGGTGCGTGTCGTGGAATCCCGTCGGGCGCTTCAGCCCGTAGCCCAGCGCGCGGTCCATGCCGATTTGGGCGGTGGCGATCAGCGCAAGGGACACCCCCAGCGTCCATCCTCCACCAAGCCCAACCGCCGCGAGAACAGCGGGAAAGAGGGAGGTGTGCACGGCGTTGTAGGCCGCCGCCCCGACCCGCGGGTCCCAGGCATACCCGACCATACTGATGTCCGGGGCCAGCAGGAGTGCCGCGAAGAGCCCCCACGAAGCCCCGAGCACAGCGTAGTGCCGTGTCAACCGTGATTCTTGCACAGAAAAATCGCACCCTGTCATCCCGGGCGGAGCGAGCGTACGAGCGGAGATCCGGGATCTATACAGCGGTAGAAGAGAGCACTCCGGGTTCCGCTCTGCCCCCCACAGGGCCATTCTTCCTCAGTCGAGCCCCATTGAGTTGGCTGGATCGATCCCGGCTCGGCGCCCCGAAAGCCCTCGGGGCTTG
>JAWOAQ010000125.1:0-21995 GCA_046498495.1 Salinibacter sp.
GTCATCACCGCCAGCCACAATCCGCCCGAGTACAACTGGTTCAAGATCAAGGCGCACTTCGGCGGCCCCGCCCCGCCCCCGATGATCACTGCCGTGGAGGAAGCAATCCGGCCGGCTGCCAGCCTTCCTGACACGCTGCCGCCCTTTGAGGACCTGACCGCGGGCGGCCGCGTGGCCCTCAACGACGTCCGCTCTGGCTATCTGAATGCCCTTCACGAAGCGCTCAATATCGACGCCATCACCGCGGGCGATTTCACGATTGCCCACGATGCGATGTACGGCGCTGGGCAGGGGCTCGTCACCGAACTCCTGGGCGACGACCAGGTCCATCCCCTTCGGCACGACCTGAATCCGGGCTTTCATGGGGTGGCGCCGGAGCCCATCGCGGATCGCCTGGAGAACCTTTCGCGCGTGGTCGCCTCGGACCCGGACTGTGCGGTGGGCCTTGCAAATGACGGCGATGCCGACCGCATTGGGATGGTGGACGAAAACGGAGACTTTGTAAGCTCGCACCGCCTGCTCGCCCTTCTCGTCAAGTACCTCTACGAGGAGCGCGGCCTCTCGGGCTCTGTGGTCAAAACGTTCTCCACCACGCACATGCTCGACCGCATGGCCGAGCGCTACGGGCTCCCCCTGGAGACAACGCCCATCGGGTTCAAGCACATTGCCACCAAGATGGCCGAAGGAGGCGTACTCGTCGGAGGCGAGGAATCGGGGGGCATCGCGGCGGCCGGTCACATTCCCGAGCGCGACGGCATTTACATCGGCCTGCTCATTGTGGAAATGATGGTCGAGCGCGGCAAGCCCCTCTCGGCGCTCGTCGACGAGCTGCTGGAAGAGTTCGGTCCGCACTACAACTACCGCGACGACATCCACATCCGCGAAGACCAAAAGGCGAACGTCCTGGATCGGCTGGACACGCAGGGCGGGCTCGATACGGTGAGCGGCCACTCGGTGACGGAGGTGCAGACGCTCGACGGCTTCAAGCACGTCACCGACAGTGGATGGCTTCTCATTCGCCCCTCGGGCACCGAGCCGGTCCTGCGTGTCTATTCGGAGGCCGAGTCCCCCGAGGCCGCAGAGGCCCTGGTAAAGGATGCCTCCAGTCAACTGGGCCTCAACGACTGACGGCCCGCCCCCCCCCACCCCGACGAGCAATGGCCCGGATAATGTGGCCTTCGCGCCTGCGGGGCGCAGGCTACGCCACGGCAGCTGTGTCCTCATCTGGGTGCCGTTCGTCCCCAATGACCGCCCCGCCACGGAGGCGGAGAATGCGCTGCGTACGGGCCGCGAGTTTCTGGTCGTGGGTGACGAGCACGAGCGTCGTTCCCGCCGTTTCGTTGAGGCGGAAGAGCACCTCTTCCGTCCGCTCAGCCGTCTCGGCATCGAGGTTGCCGGTCGGTTCATCGGCGAACAGAATGCGCGGCTCGTTGATAAAGGCGCGGGCCATGGCCACGCGCTGCTGCTCACCGCCGGAGAGCTGAGACGGATAGTGCCCGAAGCGGTCGCCGAGCCCCACCTCCTCAAGCAACGCCTCGGCCCGGCCGCGGGCGTCGGCCGTGCCACGGAGCTCGGCGGGAACCATCACGTTTTCGCGTGCGGTGAGGGTCGGGAGCAGGCGGAAGGTCTGGAAAACAAACCCGACATGCTGATTGCGCACCGCGGCCCGTTCGTCCTCGTCCAGCGGCCCGAGGGCCGTCCCACAGAGCGTAATGGATCCGCTCGTGGGGTGGTCGAGTCCCGCGCAGAGCCCGAGCAGCGTCGTTTTCCCGCTGCCGGAGGGACCGACAATGGCGCATGTGTCCCCCGCCTCAACGTCGAACGAGACGTCGTCGATGACGGTAAGGGTGCGGCCCCCACTGTCAAAGGTTTTGGTGAGATGCTCAACCCGAAGAACAGAAGTGCTGGCCATGCGGACGTGCGGCTGTTCAAACGTGCGGTTGTTGGGGCTGCGGTCTGCGACGGAAACCCTCCCATTCGACCTCCGGTTGGGCCGTCGTCAATGTTTTGTGTCTTTTCCTCCCTGCCATGCCGACCGCCCGCCTATACCTATTCCTGCTTTGCGGGGTTCTCTTCCTCTCCGGCTGCGAGACCGATCGTTCCAACTCCGGCACAGCCTCCCCCGACACTGCCGAAACGGCCGCGCCGGACACAACCCAGTCTGACGCTCGCTCGTCCCCCGACACCACCGCCAGCGAGGGCGTGCGCGTCCTGGTTCTCGGCAACAGCATCGCGGCGGGGAGCGGCGTCTCGTCGCAGGAGGCATTTCCAGCCCAGCTTCAGCGAAAGATCGACTCCCTGGACTGGAATGTGACCGTGCAAAACGCTGGCGTCAGCGGCGCGACCACCGCCGGCGGCCTACGGCGCATCAACTGGCTACTGGAGCGTCCCGTCGACGTCCTGGTACTGGAGCTAGGCGGCAACGACGGCCTGCGCGGCGTTGACCTTACGGAAACCCGCGATAACTTGACAGCAATTATCGACACCACCCTCAGCCGCTACCCTGACGCCCGCGTGCTCCTGGCCGGCATGCGCATTCCCCCCAATATGGGCTCCGACTATACCGAACGCTTCCGCGACCTCTACCCGTCGATTGCCGAGCAGTACGAGCGCGTCACGCTCAGTCCATTTATACTTCGGAACGTAGCAACGGTGGACTCCCTCATGCAGGACGACGGCATCCACCCCACCGCGGCCGGCCAGCGCCGCGTGGCCGAAAACGTATGGGAAACCCTCCAGCCAATCCTCGAGACGATGCGTACTCGTTCGTAGAGTCTATTGTGTAGTGCGAATTCCGTCGTGCGAAACGCTTTGTGAGTGTAGCCGGGACACCGCCCGATGCGCAACGCGGAAGAGGCCCCGATCATCACTCGTCCGCCATCTTCTTCACCGATTCGGTGATGCCCGCCACGGCCTCTTTTGCGTCACTGAATAGCATTTTCGCATTGTCGGCGTAAAAGAGATTGTTGGGCACGCCGGAGTAGCCCGGGCTCAGGCTGCGCTTGATGATCACGACCGTCTCCGCCTCATCCACGTTCAGAATCGGCATGCCGTAGATGGGGCTGTCTTCGTCTTCGCGCGCCGCGGGATTGACCACGTCATTGGCCCCAACCACAATGGCCAAATCCGTCGTCTTGAACTCGGAGTTGATCTCCTCCAGTTCATAGAGCTTCTCGTAGTCCACGTTGGCCTCGGCCAGCAGCACGTTCATGTGGCCCGGCATGCGTCCCGCCACGGGGTGAATCGCGTACGTCACCTCAATCCCCTGCGCCTCCAGCTGATCGGCCAGCTCACGCACCTCGTGCTGCGCCTGCGCCACGGCGAGGCCGTACCCCGGCACGATGATGACCTTGTCGGCGTAGCGCGACAGGATCGCCGTGTCTTCCGGCGAGGTTTCGTTGACGGTCTTGCCCTCGGGCACGTCGAGCCCCCCCGTGGCCCCGTCTCCGCCCCCAAAACCGCCGAGCATAACGTTTGCCAGTGACCGGTTCATTGCATCGCACATGAGCACCGTGAGGATCATGCCCGCCGCCCCCACGAGCGTGCCGCTTACAATAAGCGCCGTGTTGTCGAGCACGAAGCCCGTAGCCGCCGCGGCGAGGCCCGAGTAGGAGTTCAGAAGCGACACAACGACCGGCATATCGGCCCCGCCGATCGGAATGACAAGCAGGATGCCAAGCAAAAAGGCCGCTGCCCCGAGGCCCGTCGCCGCCCAAATCATCGGCCCGGAGATGGCGGGAAAGCCGGGAGCGGCCGCCAACATGGTCCCGAGTGCCCCTCCCGCCCCCAGCAGCAGAAGCCCCGTCAGCACGCGCAGGCCCGGAAAGGACATCGGATTTCCGGTGATCCAGCCGCTCAGCTTTCCGTTCGCCACAACGCTCCCCGAGAACGTAACTGTGCCGATGAGCACGGACAGCGAGATGGTGAGGGCCGACACAATCCCAAATCCCTCGGGATCGACCAGGCGCCCCCCGCCCACAAACTGCGCGAGCTCCGCCCCAGCGACGAGCGCCGAGGCCAGCCCTCCAAACCCATTAAAGACCGCCACGAGCTCCGGCATGGCCGTCATCTCCACGGTGCGTGCCAGCGCGACACCAATGGCACCGCCCAGCACCACACCCGCAATCATGAGGGGCCACGACAGGATCTCGTACAGAAACAGCGTCGCCACCACGGCCACAAGCATGCCCAGTGACGCCAGCGCGTTGCCGGTGCGGGCCGTGACGGGCGACTGCATCTTCTTCAACCCGAAGATAAAAAGCACCGCCGACAGCAGGTACGTAAGGTCGATGATTGCGGTTTTCATGGGCAAAACCGTACGGTGGAGAAAGTACGACTGGGAATGCCTCGGAGGAGAGTCCTGCGACTTGTTGCGTATTTCGTATTCCGTCATGGCAGTCTGACGGGTTGAAACACGAAATACGCCCTATTCCGGTGTACCGTCCGAGGGCTGCCCGGCTGCAGCAGTGTCTACCTGGGCAGGAGCGGCCTTCTTTTTGCCGAACATCTTCAGCATGCGATCGGTCACGAGGAAACCGCCCACCACATTGATCGTGGCGACAACCACGGCCCCAAAGCCAATCCAGGTGGACCATGGGCCCTGCGTCATTCCCGCCGCCACGAGTGCTCCCACAATGGTGATGCCGCTAATTGCATTGGCGCCCGACATGAGCGGGGTGTGGAGCGTCTGCGGCACCCGGCTGAGAATTTCGGTGCCGACAAACGCCGCGAGGACGAAGATAATCAGGTTGTCAAGCATGGCCATCTGGAATTCGTGATACGAGGGGTCCTTGTGCCGGAGTGACAGGGCACAGTCGGGGAGAGCCGTGATCGGACGGCGCACTCGGCTCAAACATTTATGCCTCACGCGTTCTCATCGGGAGCGTCCTCCCTTTCGAGGAGGGTACGCACCCGATCATTTCGAATGGCTCCGTCGTGTGTCAGGCAGGCCCCATCGAAGATGTCGTCGTCAAAATCAGGTGTGAAGGCGCCGTCCGTCACAACCTCATCAACCATTGCGGAAATGGTTTTCGCGTAGAGCTGGCTGGCATGCACCGGCATCTCGGCGGGCAGATTGGTGGGGCCCAGGATCTGCACGTCGTGCTGTCGTACCGCTTCGCCCGCCTCGGTGTATGCACAGTTTCCTCCGTTGGGGGCAGCCAGGTCCACGACCACCGAACCCGGATCCATCGCCTCCACGGCCGCCTCGTTGATCAGCAGCGGCGCGGGCCGACCGGGGATCAGCGCTGTCGAAATCACAACGTCAGCCTCCGCCACATGCGGCTTCAGGAGTTCCGGCTGACGCGCCTGGATCTCCTCCTCCAGTTTCTCTGCGTACCCGCTCTCGTCCTGGTCGGCCTCGATGTCCACCTCTAGCTCAACGAATTTTGCCCCCAGGCTCTCCACCTCTTCCCGCGTCGGCTCGCGGATGTCGTACCCAAACACCTTGGCTCCCAGGCGTTTGGCAGTCGCGATGGCCTGAAGCCCCGCCACGCCCGCCCCAAGCACCAGTACGCGGGCCGGACGGATCGTTCCTGCCGCCGTGGTCAGAAGCGGGAAGAATTTGGGCAGCCGTTCGGCGGCGCGGATGGTGGCCCGGTAGCCGCCCAGCGAGCTCATTGCCGAGAGCGCATCCATTTTCTGTGCTCGCGAGATGCGCGGCACCAGCTCCATCGCCAGGCTTGTCACACCGCGCTCCGCCAGGGCCTGTGCGGTATCGGGCCGGTTGAGGGGGTCGAGAAAGCCGATGTACACCTGTTCGTCGGAGAGGCGGCGCACCTCGTCGTCCGACGGTGGCGCCACCTTGGCGATGACATCGGCGTCGAACACGGCATCGCGGTCGACGACAGTGCACCCCGCGGCTTCGTAATTGGAGTCGGCGTGGTAGGCGTGGCGCCCAGCGTTCGTCTCCACGCGCACCGTTGCCCCGTCAACGGTCTGCTGCAGACGCTCAGCCACATCGGGAATGAGAGCCACGCGCGTCTCGCCGTCCGCCGTTTCGCGAGGGATGCCAATCGTAAGCGCCATCGCACCAGAGAAAGGGTAAGAAGAACTATGCAGACAACTGCGTGTGATGAATCGGTCGGAGATCCGCTCGTTTTCGACCCGACCGTATCGTTACGGCTACACCGTCTTGGCTACGGGAAGAAACGAAGAAGGGGCCCCGCGTGCAAACCGTCTCGCTCCGTTGGTGTCCGACCGCAACCGTGCGCCTTATCCGTGGGCCGCCTCGAACGTGTCCATAAAGTCCACGAGAGCATCAACGCCAGCCTGGGGCATGGCATTATAAAGAGACGCCCGGATGCCGCCCACCGACCGGTGCCCCGACAGGCTCATTAGCCCTCGTTGCTCAGCCTGTTTTAGAAAGACCGGTTCCAGGTCCGGGTCGTGAAGCCGGAAGTTTACGTTCATCATCGATCGGTCGTCCGGTGCCACAGTGCCCTGGTAAAACTCATTCCGGTCGATCCGATCGTAGAGCGTCGCCGCCTTGCGCCGATTGATGGCGTGGATGGCGTCGAGCCCCCCGATGGAGCGGAGCCATCGGCCCACCTTTTCCGCCATGTAAATGGCGTAGACGGGCGGCGTGTTGTACCGTCGCTCGGCGTGGGTGCCATAATCCAACATTGTCGGGAGGGACGCCTTGCGCCGCGCCAGAAAATCGTCGTGGACCAGCACGATTGTAACGCCCGCCGGGCCCACGTTTTTCTGGGCGCCGGCGTAGATGAGCCCGTACCCCTCCAGGTCCATCGGACGGCTCAAGAACTCACTCGATGCATCGGTGACCACCGGGGCGTCGAGCACCGGGTCGTCCGTCATCTGGTTGCCGTTCACCGTCTCGTTGGTGGTCACATGCACGTAGGCCGCATCGTCGCTCAGGGCCCAGTCGGCCCGGTCGGGCACAACCCGATACCCTTGCTCCTCACTGGAGGCGGCGATATTGACCCGTCCGAACCGCCGCGCCTCTTCAGCTGCCATTTTCCCCCACCGGCCAGCGACAACGTAGTCGGCCACCCCGTCGTCCGGGAGGAAGTTGAGGGGCACCTGATGGAACTGCATTCGCGCCCCGCCCTGCAGAAAAAGAATGTGCCAGGCGTCGTCCAGCCCCAGGAGCGCGCGCATGTGTTCGCGTGCGGCCGCTTCGATCTTGTCATAGGCCGCCGAGCGATGACTGATTTCCAGGACGGAGGCCCCGGTGTGGTCGTACACGGGCAGTTCTTCCTTGGCCTCCCGGAGCACCTCTTCCGGAAGAGTCGCGGGCCCAGCCGAGAAGTTATACTGACGCTCCCCGCGGTTTGCCGCGGCGGGCGGAGACGAATCAACGACAGACATAGGCGAAAGACAGGGGATGCTGTGGGGGCGTATCGAGAATGGCGTCCGAGAACTGCCGCTGTTTAGTCCCGACAGCTCCTCGACCGCATTGGGATCGCAACAACGAACGCCCCTGCCCGGCGGAGCCGCACAGGGGCGCTGTAAAACCAGTGTGTGCGCAGGACGCCTGCGCAGGTCGGTTGCGGACCTACGGGGTCACAATATTGCCTCCCTCGCCTCCGGCCGTGCCGTCGCCTTCCGCCACGTCCACAAGTTCAATTTCAAAGATGAGCGTGCGGCCCGCCAGGGGGTGATTGGCATCAATCGTCACCGAGTCGTCCCCGAGCGCCGTAATGAGTACGGGCACGGTCTGGCCGTTCTCGAGCCGCAGCTGGAGCTGCTGTCCGACTTCCGGGTCGACCTCATCGGGAATCTGGTCCTTCTCCATCTCCATGACCATGTCTTCGCGGTGCTCCCCGTATGCCTGCTCGGGATCCACCTCAGTGGTCTTGGAGTCGCCGGGCTCCATGCCCGTAACGGCCTCCTCGAATCCAGGGATGACTCGCTCCTCTCCAATGGTGAAGCTGAGCGGCTCCCCCTCCTCCGAGGTGTCGAACACGGTTCCGTCTTCAAGCTTCCCCGTGTAGTGGACCTGTACCTCGTCTCCTTTTTTCGCTTCTGCCACGACGCTGTGTCGGTTTGGTGCAAAAGGTGTTGTGTGTGTTGCAACTGGAAGGGTCTACGCACCGGGGGAGACAGTGTTCGCCCTGCTTCGCTCCGGCGCTCAGGCCCCCCGCAAGCGAATGGCGCGGCTGCTCGGGGGGTGGTGCACGGCAAAAGCGGGGCCCCGGCTCCACCAACGGCGGATTTCCGACTTACATCCGGCTTATATCGCGAAATAGAGTGCAACGGGGACGAAAGGTCTCCATTTCGGCGAAATATTTTCCTCTTTGGGAGCGTAGACCCCTTGCTTTTCAAACATCCTTTTTCTGACATGCACCAAACCATGCACAATTCCCGACTTCTTACCGCGTGTCTGTCGCTTGCGCTCTTTGCGTTCCTGGCCGTTCCCGTCCAGGCCCAGGAGCAGGGCGAGCAGACCCAACCGACGATCGTTGAGGTGGCCCAGCAGGCCGACGATTTTGATACGCTCGTCGAAGCCCTCCAGGCCGCCGGCCTCGTGGAGGATCTTCAGGGCGAAGGTCCCTTCACCGTATTTGCCCCGACGGACTCTGCCTTCGCCGCTTTAGGCAGCACGCTCGATGTCCTTCTAGAGGAGGGCAATGAAGACGAACTGCGCTCCGTCCTTCAGTACCACGTTGTCTCCGGCAAGGCCATGGCCAGCGACGTTGTGGACATGGAGGAGGCGTCCACCCTGCAGGGGTCCGCTGTTGGCATTCAGGTCAACGACGGCACCGTCATGCTGGAGGGCCAAAACCAGGCGACGGTCGTTCAGGCCGACATTGAGGGTTCGAACGGTGTCATCCACGTGATTGACACGGTGCTCCTGCCGCCCGAAAGCGGAGGGGGCATGTAGTCCCATTCCAGGTTCATATGGACCATACGGCCGCCTGTCGTTCGCGACAGGCGGCTTTTTTATTTTAGGCCGATTCGTGAGAAGGGGATGACATCGGAGAAGGAAGTTGTCGCTCGCGTTGCCGGTACATCTGTTCCACAATGATCATGTGGGGCAGTGTCATCACGGCGATGAGGATAAACAGAAGCGCAACCATTTCCTGACGGTCGCCGAACGCCTGCAGCCCGGTATAGAGTGCTCCCAACAGCACGAACGACAGTAGGGTAAAGAGGGCGGCCTCGCGGTAGAAATCGACAAGCGACATCGACTCGCCCCGGGCCCGAAAGAATCGGATCAGTTCCAGGATGTGGCCCAGCGAGTGCCAGAGGGCAAAGTATACCGAAAAGGCGACGAGGGGATGGACCCACACAAACAGGGCGGTGAGCACGGCAACGTTCACCCCTTCGCGCCCGACGGTCCCCACCGCCACGTTGGACGCGGCAGCGGCGATGCCAAGCGCGACGCCGTGCTGCCCTACAAGCCCGGCCAGCGTGGCGGTCTGATACGTCGTCACCGCCGACCACTCCAGCAAATGGACACTTCCGATGGCCTCAAAGATGGGATCCACGATGTCGGGGAAGGCAACGATGGGAAGGCCGATCAGAAAGAGGCCGCGGGAAATGTACAGGAGCCGGGCCGGGACAGGAGGCATCTCCCAATACGCAAGGTCTGCCTGCCCGAAGTGGTACATCGTCATGCCAAGGAAAAACACCAGGCATCCCGCCGGGGTGACGGGCCACAGCGCCCCGTAGGCAGCCATGAGGGCCAGGTAGCCCCCATAGAACTTCGCCTGGTCGCGCCACGTGGGCCGGAGGTCGTAGACGCGAGCCGCCACCAGATGGTCGATGGCCCCATGGGGAATCCCCGTTATGGTGACGGCAATGAAGAGGATGGCGACCGCGGGGGCGCCGCCCAATGGGGGACCCCAGATGCCAAACGCAACAGCAAGGAGCGTGCTGATCAGCACGGCCGCGTACACAAGAGGCGTACGGAGAGAAGGTGATTCAGACACGACGGATCAAGAGACTGGTCCACAGGAGTCTAAGGTCTGCAATGTACCAACCGGCACGGGCTGCGTCCAACGCGCTGGAGACACAACAGAAACGTTTCATCTGCCCTAAGGCGCCACCGGCTCGGGCAGACGGCCCTTCCTCCCTCGGCCATCCAGCTGCAGTTCCCCGAACGGCCCCCACCATCGCTCCCTCAGGGGTGTGGTCTTTTGAACCAGGATTCCCTCGGGAATTCCCCCACACCCATTTAGGGACGCCCTCCTGCAATCGACGATCAGGCGTCTTATGTTTTGCCATACCACTTCTTCTTCGGACCCAAATCTTTAAGCCCATGACTGCGCTCGACCTGTCGTCGTACGGCATCGAACCCGAAACGATTGTTCGCAATGCCGATCCTGCCCAGCTCTACGAAGAGGCCGTGCGCCTCGACCCCACGGCCGCCATTGCCTCCAGTGGCGCCCTCACCATCCGCTCCGGCAAGAAAACCGGACGCAGCCCCGCCGACAAGCGCATTGTGCGCCACCCGAAGAGCGAGAACAACATCTGGTGGGGCCCCATCAACATGGAGATTGACGACCATACATTTGCCATCAACAAGGAGCGGGCCCAGGACTACCTGAATACTCGCAATCGGATCTACGTGATGGATGGCTTCGCCGGGTGGGACCCGGCCCATCGCCTGAAGGTGCGGATCATCTGCTCCCGGCCCTACCACGCCCTGTTCATGCACAACATGCTGATCCGGCCTTCCCAGGAGGAACTGGAGACGTTTGGCGAGCCGGACTTCGTGATCTACAACGCGGGCGAGTTCCCGGCCAATCGTCAGACAAAATACATGAGTTCGAAGACGAGTGTGGACCTGTCGTTCGAGGACGCAGAGATGGTGATCCTCGGTACCCAGTACGCTGGCGAAATGAAAAAAGGGGTGTTTACCGTCATGCACTACCTGATGCCGAAGCGAAATGTGCTCTCGATGCACTGCTCCGCCAACGAGGGCTCCGATGGCGACGTCTCCCTCTTCTTCGGTCTGAGCGGTACAGGAAAGACAACCCTGTCGGCCGACCCCAATCGGAAACTCATCGGGGACGATGAGCACTGTTGGAGCGACGACGGCGTCTTCAATATTGAGGGGGGCTGCTACGCAAAGGCTGTGGGGCTCTCCGAAGAAGATGAGCCGGAAATCTACAATGCCATCCAGTACGGCACCGTTCTCGAGAACGTATCCTACGACGAGGACACCCGCGAGGTGGACTATGACGACACCTCAATTACGCAAAACACTCGGGCCTCCTACCCGCTCGACTACATTGACAACGCCAAAATCCCCGGGATGGGCGGCCACCCGGACAACATCATCTTCCTGACCTACGACGCGTTCGGGGTCATGCCACCGGTGAGCAAACTCACCCCCCAGCAGGCCATGTATCACTTCATCAGCGGGTACACGGCAAAGGTGGCCGGCACCGAAATGGGCGTCGACGAGCCCCAGGCAACGTTCAGCGCCTGCTTCGGCGCGGCGTTCCTCGTGTGGCACCCCAGCAAATACGCCGAGATGCTGGCCGAGAAGATCCGCGACAATGACGCCGAGGCGTGGCTCGTCAACACGGGCATCACAGGCGGCCCCTACGGCACCGGGCACCGTGTGCCGCTCAAGTATACCCGCGCCATGATCGACGCGATTCACGACGGCACCCTGCTCACCGTCGCCAAAGAGACAGAGCCCGTCTTTGGTCTCGACGTGCCGACCGAGTGCCCCAACGTGCCGAACGACATCCTCATGCCGCGGGAGACGTGGGACGACCCGCAGGCCTACGACGAAAAGGCGGAGCACCTCGTCGGTCTCTTCAACGATCACTTCGAGACGTACGAAGATGTGGCCGGTCCCGAAATTGCGGCCGCCGGGCCCCAGCTGCATGTTGCCTAACGCGATCCGTCGACGGCGTACAGCGGAACGGGTCGAAGATCCTGTCCCCGATGCGCCAATCCTTGCGGGGGAGGTCTCTCCTGCGTCCGTACCCTGCATCAGCCCTCTTACGGGCCCGGTCTCCGACCTCCGGGTCGGAGGCCTTACGACTTTCACCGAAGGGGGTGAAACCGGTGCGAGCGGGCAGCGTCCCGCTCGCATCGGGGGCTTTGCAAGAAACCGGGCGGCCGTTCGGCCCCCGGTTTTTTGCGTTTTACGGTACGAGTCTACTCTTTTGGCCAGCTCGTCTCCTCTGGCAGCTCAGCATCGGGCGGCTGCAGGACGAGTTCATCGGGCAGGTCGTTTGCCTGATCGTCGGGATTTACAACTGCCACAATGGGCAGCGCCAACGCGGTAAAAAACTTGCCCATCGCCGCGATCAAAAATTCTTGCTGCAACTCCACCATGTCTTCGACGAAGCGTCCGTCCTCATTGAGATGCCCCTCAATGTCGAGGTACAAGATGCGCGGCCAGTCCGGAAACCGGTCCTGCGCCTCCACGAGGAGGTCGAACACGTCGTGGGCAGCCGTCTCGAAGTCGTCGTCCTCCGTCACGATGTGGTAGAGGGAGACGGTATTATCGAAGTTCATGTGGATGCCGGGCGCATCCGGCTTGTTGTACTCCGGCATAAACTCCGGAGCCTCGTCGCTCGGCGGGCTCATGGGACCGGTGGGAACAGTGAGGGGAATGATGGCCTGTTGAATGGCCCGGCCGGAGATGAGATTCAGACGCGAGGCCAATTAGGCTGCGTCCGCCACAGCCGGGCTCTGATCTTGTTTCTGGCGCCGGCGTCGCTGGCGTCGGACCGACTGCGCCAACACCTCTTCGTAGATCTGCCGAGCCACGTCGGGGGCCAGCCCCTGTTCTTCCGCCAGCGTCGTCACCCGATCGAGCAGTTCCTGCTCCCGATCGGGATCGCGGACCGCATCGCCATTTTCGGCTTTTGTTTCACAAAGGTCATCGACGAGGGCGTAGCGCCGAGCGAGCAGTTCGACGACACGGCGGTCGATTTCGTCGATGCTATCGCGAGCGTCACGGAGGGTCGGGGTCGACATGGGCAAAAACATTCCTGGTGGGCGAAAACAGAGCCGCCTGCTTTTGCCCTCGTCCCTGCTCATGCAAAAACCCGCCGGGACCGAGGGCAAATCGGCCGGCGGGAGGTAATGCAGAGCGTAAAGGGAGTGCGCGCTATGAGCCGCCGGCTGGGAGGATAAAATACAGATACAGATATCCGAAGCCGGCGTGAAGGACACACCGCACGTCCAGCGAGGGCGACCGTCCGAATGTGAGAGCGCGTGTATTCATGACTGCCGAACGGTAGGCACTACCAGGCGGGATGTCAAGGCCCCTCCCAAAAACCCCACGTTTTGACACCACTTTTCCATTTCCCTCAAATTGTTGCGCCGGGTCCGAGCACAAACGCGCATCTTTTGGCGACCAGATCACATCGAGGTCGTGGTGCCGTCGGTCGGTGTCACGGTTCTGAGCGAGACTCCCGGGGCAGGGAGGCGTCGGTCGCGTGTTGTTGCACGAGTCCGCCCCCGATGACGAGCGCAAACCCCAGCCCAGCCACGGCGATCGCCACCCCCGACCCCGACAGGGCCCACCCAATGCCCGCTGCAATCACCACAGCGCCCCCGATGCCCATGAGTCCACGTCCCAGCGCGCGCCACACGGCGGATCCGTCGCCCACGACGGTTCCCCCGGTGCCGGCCGCGTCCGGGGGAAGCATGTTCAGGTCGTCGAGCGTGTGCCATGCTCGATGGGCATCCTGCCCCGACACCACGAGCCGCACGCCCTGCGTTCGCTGCATCTGCGGGTACGCTCCCCCCGCGTCGTCACTGGCCAGGACGGCCCGTATTCCTTGCGCGTCAAGACGCCCCTTGGCCATCTCCGCGTCGTAGCGAGCGGAATAGGTGGCAATGATGGTCGGATCGTCGAACGACAGATGAACAGGCATGACCCCAGCGAGTGTGGACGCAACAACGTGACAGTCTTCCGCCGGTCTCTCGTGGCCCCCTCGGGCGCGCGGAGACGGCGGAGATAAGGATACGCCTAGTGCCCCCAGTCGGTCCCGCGAGGCGGTCCTCAACACGTAGGGGGAGAGCGGAGGCGGAGCGAATCGAGCGCAGCGGCCGACCCCTCCTCCGTGTATGCGAGAAGATCAAATTGCGCCTCCACCCGGTCCTTCACCCGAATAAGCCCAAACGCCTTTTTAGGAGGATCCACGTTGAAGTCGGTCATCTCCAGCGGCTTGCAGCCCCGAAGACGGAAGTGCTCCGCATCCAAGGCGTACCCGGCGGCCTCAAGCCGAACGAGACGCTTTTTCCCCGAGATGGTGAGGGCACCGATCGCATTCACCGTTCGCCACTGGCGTGCCGTGTCCGTCGGCGCTCCCACCGTAGCGTGAACGAGGTCAAATCGAATCTCGGGGTGCTCATCCATCTTCAGGGTCTCCTGCAGATCGTCGGTCATACGGTCGTTTCCGCAGTCAAATTCCTGGACCGGCACCTGCACGATGGCCTGGGTCTGGCGTTTAGCCACCGTCTCTGGGATGGTATCGCGGGGGGCCGGGAGCCGGGCTCGCCCCTGAACCTGCTCCACCACGCACGTAAAGTTTCGGACCGTTGCGTTGCCCTGAATCTGAAATTGGCTCTTGGCGTGCACGGTCAACCGCTTCTCCTGCCCGAGCGCCGGGTCCGGAAAAAGCAACAGACCAATGACAAGCCCAATCAAACTGCCAATGCTCCACGCTTGTGTGCGCATATGCAGGAACCACCACCGATGGGAAAGAGCACTATCACGGGCGCAGAACGACATCGAACCCCAGCCGAATGCCATCTGTCACGCGCAGGGCCCCCAGCATGGCGGACGGCCGCTCTACGTCAAACGTACTGAGCTCCAGTTCGTGTTCTCCTCGCACATGGAACCCATTGTCGCCCTGTGAGGCGCCCTTCGCCCGCACCGTCACGGTTCGCGTCTCACCTGCAATGGTGAGGTCACCATCGGCGATGACCGCAAAGGAGTCGGCAGCGGCCGTCGCTACGGTAACGGAGTCCGATACAAACCGGACCGTCGGATGATCTTCTTTTTTGAGGGCTTTGTGGGCCTTGTCCTGCATCGACCCTCGGCTGGCCGTAAGGGCCTCCACCGGCACCTCCACCGAAATCGAGTGGATGGACGGCGTGTCCTGGCCATCGGCCGCAAGGTCCACCTCGCCCTCGAACGACTCTACATCCATCGTCCAGTCGCGAACGTTGGAGGAGCCGTAAACGGTCATCTCGGTCTCCTCATGAAATTGGAAGGTGGTGGAGTCCGCGGGCGCAGTGGCCGTAGCGGGCGGCACCAAGACCAGCCCCGAAAGAAGAAGGCCCGTAAGAGCAAAAAGAAAAAAGGATCTCATAGGATGTTGCGGCTTCGTGTATGAAATGCTGCCCGTCTCCGCGGCGGGCCCGCCCATCTTGGGCCGGCCCGCCGGACGGGAAAAGCAGCGCGCTCGGGGTGCGACGCGATCATGGGCGTTAGAAGGAGACCACGCCTTCAACCATGACCCCATCGAACTCAGCGCCGGCCTCGGTGGCCCCGCTCGGGTAGTCGTTGTATGACTGCGTGACATACTCAGCCTTCACGAGAATATTTTTCGTCATAAACCAACCCGCCCCAAGCTGCCAGCGATCGATGGACACCTCATTCCAGTCCGGCGTATCCCCTCCAAGATCGCGATCGCTCGTGACGGTGTTGTACCGTGCGCCGACGAACAGATTATCATTCAGAACCCGATAGACGGCCTCTGCGGCATACTGGTTCGTGCGAGCGTCGTTATTTCCTGCGGCCTCTCCCCCGATGGTCTCAATTGTGCCGAACAGTTCCAATCCTCCCACCTTCACGAACGGGTTTACCATGAAGGCGGTCACCTGGTCCCCGTAGTTGACCCGGAGGCGTCCTGACCAGTCCCCCCCGGACACAACGTTGTAGTAGCGCGATCCGGCGCGGTCGCCCGAGTGCAGTTGGCCGCTGTTGGATTCGGACGTGTAGTATACTGAGCCCGTCAGCCGAACGCGGACGCCGTCGGTTGCCTCGTCGTCATACCCCACCTTTCCGTAGAAGGAGGGCGCTCGATCGTCGGGGTTCTCCACCGTGGGGTTCAGCTGTCCGCCAAAGCCTCCAACCGCGAGAAAACCATTGGACTGTGCGGTCGCCTCGGCGCCAACTTCTGTGGTAAATGCATCCACAATGTTATTCCCGATAAACGGGTTCTGGATGGCATCCGCGTTGTCGGTGCGGCGGAAGTGCGTGTCGCCATAGTTTGGCATAAAGTGGCCGGCCCGAATCGATACGTTCCGCATAAGGCCGTCCAGCCCGTCAAACGGAAGTTCGTTGACCTGCAGGTATCCGCCCTTCACCCAGGCCTCGGGGTGGTGACGCGACGACAGATACGTCCGCACGTGCAACCGGATGCCCTCCGCCATCTGCGCGTCGAGGTCCAGGTTTGCCGTTGCGAGGTTAAATCCTCGGCCAATGTCGGTCAGATCACCAGCGTCATTGCTCTGCGTAATGCCCTGGAGCTGCTGCGCAAATGCGCCGCCGAGTTTCACCGCAAAGCCATCGTACGGCGTATCGTCCTCCATGGACGGCTCGAATGTCGTGACGCCGTCCTGGCCCACGGGACGATTGTACCGTAGGACGTCGTCGGTATATTGAACGGACTGGCCGACGGCGGCCATGGGAAGCGCACCGGCCACGAGCAGGAGCGTAAGTGTGTGTAGTATGCGCGTAAATGTATTCATAAATCTCGAAGGAGGATTATGGGCAGAACGGCGGAATGGATCGGACCTCAAAAGCGATGGTCCGGCTCCATTTGTGGTATCCTAAGATGAGGCGGCTGTGGGGTCCCGTTTGACGGCAGATGCCCGGTCCCCTCCCCCGGGAACCCCTCGCTTGGGGGTAGGGCGATCCCCCACACGCTGGCCCTCTTCCAGACCCGCCAACCGGTCAACTCGCCGATGCGGGTAGCTCGTGAGAGGGACGCAGAAGAAACAGCGGCCCCGTCACACGTCGCAGCACCTGCTCGGCTACGTGTCCGAGCCCCCCCTGTCCTTCGTGCCCCGCCCCGTGGGCCACAAGGACCAGAAGGTCGATGCCCTCCGAATCGGCCTCCCGGTCGATTTGGTCGGCCGCTGCACCAACTCGAATGCGACGATCGATGGGGACATCTGGCGTGCCCTGTGCCCGAACGCAGTGCTGCAATCGACGCTGGGCCCGGTGCTCCGGCAGGGCTGCAGGGCCCATCGAGAGGCGATCGCGTCGCGTAAGGGCGATGTACGGGCTCTTTTCAATCACGTGCAGGAGCACCACCCGGGCATCGTATACGTCTGCCAGGCGCAGTGCGCAATGCACCCCCTCGGCAGCGGCCTCCGAGAAGTCTGTCGGCACGAGAATGCGCCGGACGGTGGCCGGCGCTGTATTCGGATGCACCACAAACACCGAGCGCGTTCCGTCTGCAAGAGAAGACGCGAGGGCTGGATCCACCAAAGGGGGAACGTCCGTCTTCTCCTCTGCTTGTCCCACGACCACGAGCCGCTCCGTCCCGTCACCCGCATCAGGAGATCTCCGCTGAATGGCCTCCCCGTCTTGTCCCTCTCGGGTCCGATGGCGGTGCAGGAGTCGATCAAAATCCGCCGGCGATGTGTCGTTCGTCGGCGCGGCATGGAAAACGGTCTTCCATGCGTCCGAGAGGCGCCCCCCCTCCCGGAGCACCGCGGCCCCCGTCGCCGCTGATACGAGGCCGAGTAGATCGTCGAACTGAAGCATAGAGGCTCTGCCGTGCCGGACGAGACCGATCACCAGGGAGCGCGAGAAAATGAATCACAGGTTGGGAATGAACAAACAAACCTGTTACCTTTGTTGTGGTCGGTCCAGACCCGGCCTTCCTGTAGGACAAGGCAGAGGGGCCCTGTGGGGGGTTCACCCACACCGCGGGGCGGCGTGGGCGGGCCCGGTCCATCCTGTTGTCTTCAGTGCTCAGTTGTGCCCATGTCCGATCCATCGCGTCCCATTCTGTGCTACGGGGCCCTGGGGCTTCTGTCGGGGCTCCTGTTTGTGATCGATGGGCTTCTTGCCGCCCGGCTGCCCATTGAGATGCTCCAGGTCGCCGTGGTGCTCCTCACTCTCTTCGCCGAGGGACGCCGGCCAACCCTGGTGTTTGGGGGGATTACCACCGTGTTCGTCGTCGGGGGGTACGGCGTCCATCGCCTGCAGGATGCCTCCGGCCCGTCGGTCGAAGCCCTCACAAGCCATGGCATCGTACTTCTAGGCCTGTGGACGGCCGTAGGCGTCGTGCTGGCCTACAAGCACGTGCGCCGTGCGCAGCACGAGAGCGAGGCGCGGGCCCGGGCCATCCTCAACACCACGGTCGACGGCATCATTACAATTGATGCGGATGGCATTGTGGAATCCTTCAACCCCGCGGCCGAAGACATCTTCGGCTACGACGCCGACGAGGTCATCGGTCAAAACGTTAAGGTCCTGATGCCCTCCCCCTACCGCGCGGAGCACGACGAGTACCTTCGGAGCTACCACGAAACCGGCCGCCGCAAGATTATCGGGATTGGGCGCGAGGTGCGGGGGCGACGCAAGGATGGCTCCACCTTTCCCATGGACCTGGCCGTCAACAAGGTGGAGCTGGATGACCGCCTGATCTTTACCGGCATCGTTCGCGACATCAGCGAGCGCCGTCGCCTCGAAAAGGAAATTCTCAGCATAAGCGAACAGGAACGCCGCCGGATTGGCCAGGACCTCCACGATGGCCTCGGCCAGATGCTGACGGGCATCGGGCTGCTGAGCCAGAACGTCACGCGCGAGCTGGAGGCCGAAGGTCACGAGCGAGCCGACGACATGGCCGAGATTACCGAGCACGTGAAGGAAGCGGACCAGTACGCGCGCGACCTCTCCCACGGCCTCATCCCGGTCGACGTGGAGGCCAACGGCCTGCCGGAGGCGCTCCGCCGCCTCTCCAAAAATGCCCGGCGCCTCTACGACGTGAGCTGCTCTTTCCGGGAGGTCGAGACGGCTCGCGTCTACGACAACACCACCGCCACGCACCTCTACCGCATTGCGCAGGAGGCCGTAAACAACGCTGTGCGTCACGGCGACGCCGAGCACATCAACCTGATCCTCGCCGCGGGCCCCGAGCAGATCCGCCTGCAAATCCGTGACGACGGGAGCGGCTTCGAGGCAACGTCCGTCCACGATGCCGGAATGGGCATTCGCATCATGCGCTACCGGGCGCGCATCGTGGGAGGCACCCTCGACGTCAATAGCGACCTCGGCTCGGGGACGATTGTGACCTGCACACTTCCCCGAACCGAAACGTCCCCCGCCTCGAACGAACCCGCTCCACCCGCGTCTACGGAATCTCCCGCCGGGGCATGCCCAGCCTCCTCGGAGTAGCGCGGACCCGCTGCCGGTCTCCCCGCCCTCACGATCCCTCTCGCTTTCTCCCCCGCTCCCATGACGGATATCATCCTTGTAGACGACCACCCCCTCCTCCGCAAGGGCCTGGCCCGCACCATCGAATCGGAGGCGGACCTCCACGTGGCGGGCCAGATGGACAGTGCCGAGGCGGCCCTGGAGAACATCGAAGACCTCGACGCAAATCTGGCCATCGTCGACATCTCGCTGCCCGGCATGAGCGGGTTGGAGCTCATCAAGCACCTGCAGTCCCGCATGCCCGACGTAGCCACCCTCGTGGTGTCGCGCCACGACGAATCACTCTACGCCGAGCGCTGCATTCGAGCGGGCGCCAAGGGCTATGTGATGAAGCAGGAGGCCGGGGACGTCATTGTGGAGGCGATTCGACGGGTGCTCAATGGCCGCATCTTTGTAAGCGATGAGATCAATGAACGCCTCCTCCAGCGCATGGCCGACGGTGGCGAGGACCGCATCACGCAGTCGCCTCTGGAGGTCCTCAGCGACCGCGAGCTGGAGGTGTTCGAACTGACCGGCAAGGGCGCCACCACCCGCGAGATTGCGGACCGGCTCCACCTCTCCGTCAAGACCATCGAGTCCTACCGGGCCCGCATCAAGAACAAGCTGGATCTGGACTCCGCCAATGAGTTCATGCAACACGCCGTGCAGTGGGTCGAAAGTGAGGACGCCCTGTAGCCCCGTCGAGCGCCCCCGAAGCCCGCTTCTTCCCTCATGCGACCGGCATCGTGGCGGCCGGGGGGCGTTCGGCCCGGCGGAGGATATACGGTGACGAGACCTCCCCTACTGCGAGCGCCTCGATTCACGATGCGGCCGGTTCCCGGCCCACATCTACCGACGTTTTTTCAAAGTCCTCCAGCGAAAGATAGTCTTCTGTCTCCGCTCCGGCGAGGGGGGCAACATACTTGTCCGGAATCGTGTCCACGCGGTCGTTCAGGCACTCCACACTGTTGTTGTAGAACTGCTTGGCCAGCGCAATCCGGTCCTCGCAGTGCGTCAAGGCGTCCATTAGCTCCTGGAAGTGCTCATCGGACCCGATCTCGGGATAATCTTCTGCCACCCCCACAACACGCGCTAGCGCCCCTGACTGCTTCTGGAGCGCTGCTTCCGCTTGTTCGGGGTCGGCTTCTGAGGCCGTCTCGCCCAGGGACTCCGACGGCGTGGCCTCTGCCACCTGCTTCTGAATTTGCTTCTCATGGGCGGCCACGGTCTGCACCACGGCGGCCAGATTCGGAATGAGATCGGCGCGCCGTTGAAACTCAACATCCAGCATCGCCCAGGCCCGATCCTCCCGATTCCGAAGATCAACCAGTCCGTTGTAAATGGTTCGGACGTAGGACAGCGCGATAAGGATCAGAATCCCCAGTGTGGCCCCGGCCGACCACACCCCAAAATGAACGCCCATCGGAGTGGTCACCTCTGCCGCCATGAAGAAAATGGCGGGCGCGCCGGCCCCAAACACAATGGACAGCGCATACATGAAGACCCCTTGTCGACCATATTTCTGAATGAGCGCATCTTCACTCTTCGAGGATATGAGAAACATCGGAGCCGTTTCGTCCTCCGCAATCTCGGGCTCCACGGCGTCCTCCCGCAGGCGGGCGTCTCCCATCACGTACACGTCCTCTTCGTTGCGGATGACCCATTCCTTGAAGCGCCGCCTGCCCGTCGAGTCGCTCACCGACCGTTCAGGCCCTTTGTCGTAGTACAACGGATCGGACCGGCGGACAGATTTAGAAAACGCAAGATCGCCCTCGAACGAGGCCCCCTCGGGATTGACCCGGATCTCCCCGGTGTCGTCCTGTAAGACGAACGGGCACATGTCCTTTCTGGACTTCACGGTCTTCCACTTACGCTCGGTCTTTGTTTTCCCATCCTCCTCCACCTCTCGTTCATACTGCTCCTTAATCTCGTATTTGTAGTAAATCACCTCCTCCTCCGCCAGGTACGACTGGACCGGCGATTCGGCCACTGCTTCGCCCTTCAGTTCATTAAGGCCCATCATGACCCCCTTGCACTTCGAAGTGGGCACGTTTTCCATCAGGCGCTTCTCTTGGAGCCGTTTGGTCGCCCCGTAAAACAGGAAAATGCTCATAACCAAAAAAATGAGCGGTCCTAAAATAAGGCCCGCAAGGTCCGCGCTCAGGGCGTCGGCAAGAACAATCCAGGTGATGGGGGACAGAATCGGGAGTGGCGTACAAACCATGGCTGCGGGGCTGAACTGTGGACAGCGATGGATCTCAGGAAATCATCAGTCGGTCCTTCCCGACGACCGCTCGCTTTTGTGTTGGGACATTCGGTTGGCTGGCGTCTTCATCGTGACTGATTCCGCCGTGCGGTGCGTGTTCGCGCCGGCAAGGGTCCCAAAAAACCCAGAGAGGCCAAACGGCCCGCGACGGCGGGCTTTTTTTGGTCCGGCGGTGTACTTGGGGGCGCATTACTCATGTTTTATTGCGTAAAGCAGTCCTACGACAGATCATACTGAATAATAAATTTTCGAACAAGATAAAGTGCTAAGCAACGTCAATCGACAATTTGGGGCATGCCGTCATTTCGACCGGAGAGCGCCAACAGGCGCTTGGAGTGGAGCAATCTCCACATCGGTCGCTGGGTCGCCACTCCCACCGAGCAGTTGTTGCGATTGCAATGCCGC
>JAWOAQ010000033.1:0-2863 GCA_046498495.1 Salinibacter sp.
CCTCCCCTCCCCGTCCGAGTTCTTAGGCTATGAGATCGGCACGCACCACACCCGCCACGACCGCATCGTGGCCTATTTCCGCGAGCTTGCGCGGCGGTCCGACCGCATGACCGTTGCAGAAATCGGACGGACGAACGAACACCGTCCGATGATCTACGCCTTCGTCACGGCGCCGGAGCACCACGAAAACCTCGATGAACTGCGGCGGCAGCACATGCGCCTTACCGATCCCTCCGCGGAGGTCGAGACCATCGAGGATCAACCCATCGTCGTGCAGCTCGGCTACGGCGTGCACGGCGACGAGCCCTCGTCCAGCGAGGTGGCGATGCTCCAGGCGTATCACCTGGTGGCCGGACAGGGCCCCGAGGTGGAGCGGTACCTGGAGGAGGGGATCTTCCTGATCGAGCCGGTGCTCAACCCCGACGGGCGCGACCGGCACACGCACTGGGCCAACATGCACAAGGGGGACCCGCCGGTGGCCGACCCAATCGATCGCGAGCACAACGAGGTTTGGCCCAGCGGACGCACCAACCACTACTGGTTCGACCTGAACCGCGACTGGTTTCCGCTCACGCAGGTCGAGAGCCGCCACCGCCTCGACATCTATCACGAGTGGCGCCCCAACGTGGTGACGGACTACCACGAGATGGGGACGAACAGCACCTACTTCTTCGAACCCACCGAACCGGTCAACTCCTGGAATCAGCTCGTGCCGGAGCGGGTCTACCGTGAACTGACGAATGTCTTCGCCGAGCGCTGGTCCGACGCCCTCGACGACCTCCGGTCCCCCTACTTCACGAAGGAGGTCTACGACAATTCGTACCCCGGCTACGGCTCTACGTATCCGAACATGCAAGGGGGCATCGGCTTCGTGTTCGAGCAGGCCAGTTCGCGGGGACATGTGCAGGAGAATGAGACCCGCGAGATCCCCTTCCGCTACACCATCCGCAACCACCTGCGCACGTCGCTCGCTACCGTCGAGACCGCAATTGAGCGCAAGGAGGTCTTTCTGGAGCACCAGCGTTCCTTCTTTCAGGAGGCCCTGGACCGGGCCGACGAGTTTGAGACGGAGGCCTATGTGTTTGGCCACAGCCAGGACACCTCGCGGGTCAATGCGTTCCTCGATCTCCTGCTCCAGCACGAGGTTGAGGTGTACGAGATGGACGATGCGTATTCGGCGGACGGGACGACGTACGAGCCCGGCTCCGCGTACGTGGTGCCGACGGAGCAGCCGCAGTACCTCATGGTGCGGTCGCTGTTCGAGACGGTGACTGAGTTTCCCGACAGCACGTTCTACGACACCTCGGCCTGGTCGGCGGCCCTGGCCTACGGCCTCCCGCATACCGCCGTGCAGGACGGCTCCCCGCCGCAGGGCCCACAGGTGTCTGCCGTCCCGGAGCGCGAGGGTATTGGCACCGTCAACCGACCGGCCTCGGCCTACCTGCTTGACTGGAACGACTACCGGGCACCGAAGGCCCTTCGCTTTCTACAAGAGCACGACCTCGCCACAAAGACGGCCTACGAGCCGTTCGAAATCACCACACACGACGGCGTCCGCTCCTACCCACGGGGCACCGTGCAGGTGGGGGTGCAAGACCAAACAATCTCGGCCGACAGCCTGCACCAAATCGTGGAGGCCGCTGAGCAACACGCCGACCTCAACATTCAGGCCACGCCCACGAACTTGAGTCAAGAGGGCATCGACCTCGGAAGCGGCACCTTTGAGGCGCTCGACGCGCCCAAGCCGCTCATGCTAATTGGCGAGGGCACCTCCGGATATGAGGCCGGGCAGGTGTGGCATCTGCTCGACACGCGGGTGGACATGCCCATTACGAAGGTCGACCGTACGGACTACGATCGCGTCCACCTGCCGGACTACAACACGATGGTGCTTGTGTCCGGAAATTACAGTTTCCTGGACGAAGACGACGTGGCCGACCTCAAGCGCTGGGTGGAGCGCGGCGGCACCCTCATCACCATCCGCGGGGCGGCCGAATGGGCCGTCGAGGCCGGACTGGTGGACGACCCGGCACTGACAGGGGAGAATGAAACTGCTGAAGCCGACACGTCGGGCGACGAAGTCGAACGACACGACTACGCACGCGCCCAGGAGATTGAGGGGGCCCAGCGCATCGGCGGATCGATCTACGAGGTGGACCTCGACCGCACGCACCCGCTCGCGTTTGGGCTCACGCAGGAGGAGTTTCCGGTGTACCGCGATCATCGCATCTTCCTGCCGCCCACGGACAATCCGTACAGCACGGTCGCGCGCTACACGGACGACCCACTGCTGAGCGGCTACGTCTCGGAGGAGAACCTGGAGGAGGTCCGCGGCTCGGCCTCGCTGGCCGTGGACGATGTGGGCAGCGGGCGCGTGATCCTGTTCGTCGACAATCCCAACTTCCGCGGGATGTGGTACGGCACGAACCGCCTCTTCCTGAACGCCCTCTTTTTCGGGGACACGATCAATGTGCCGGGGACGATCGGGGGCAATTAGCACTATCCCACCCGTGCAAAGCCAAGGCCTTCGTCCGCATAGAGGGCCTCGTAGCGGCGGCGCAACCCCTCGTGGGTATCGGCGCGGAGGTGGGGATCGCGCTCGACGACGGCAAATGCGGCCTCCCGGGCCTCCTCCAGAATGTCGTCGTCTTCTGTGAGGTCGGCAATCTTGAGGTCGGGCATGCCGCTCTGGCGCGTGCCGAAGAAGTCGCCCGCCCCGCGGATCTGCAGGTCCGTCTCGCTAATCTCGAAGCCGTCGTTCGTGCGCACCATGGCCTCCAGGCGCTGCTTGGCCTCCTGGCTGCGCTTGTACCCGGCCATCAGGATGCAGTAGCTCTGCTGATCGCTCCGCCCCACCCGGCCC
>JAWOAQ010000250.1:0-34848 GCA_046498495.1 Salinibacter sp.
GTGGCGATGAATTTCCCTATGCAGTGTCCGTAACGCTGAACGACACGTCCTACGCAGGCTGCGGAGCGCCTCTTCCATGAGTTCCGACTGGTTTTCCCGCCCCCATGCCCTCTCCTGATTCCGATGCGCCCCTTAGCTGGGATGAATTCGAACGGGTCGACCTGCGGGCCGGCACCATTACGCGGGCCGAGTCGTTTCCCGAAGCCCACACGCCGGCCTACAAGCTGTGGATCGACTTCGGCGCGGAAATCGGCACCCTAAAATCCAGTGCTCAGATCACCGATCGATACGCACTCGACGACCTGGAAGGCCGCCAGGTGCTCGGCGTCGTCAACTTTCCGCCGAAGCAAATTGGCCCCTTTGTGTCCGAATGCCTGGTGACCGGCTTTGTGCTCGACGACGACACGGTCGTCCTCGCCGGGCCGGACGCACCCGTCCCCAACGGCACCCGGCTGGCGTAGTCCTCATTCTTCGCACCGTACGGCTTCTTCCTGTGTCTGCCTCGTTTTCACTTGCCGGCCGCGTCGTCGACCTCCACGACCGCACGATTCGTCCGGCCACCGTCCACGTCCAAGACGGCGTCATTGCGCGCATCGCACCGGCCGACTCTCCCCCCGACCGTGTTCTGCTTCCGGGGTTCGTCGACGCGCACATCCACATTGAAAGCGCGATGCTCCCACCGTCGGAGTTTGCGCGAGCGGCCGTTCGGCACGGCACCGTGGCCACGGTGAGCGACCCGCACGAAATCGCCAACGTGCTCGGCGTGGACGGGATCGAGTACATGATCGCGGACGGCGAACAGGTGCCCTTCCACTTTGCCTTCGGCGCTCCGTCGTGCGTGCCCGCCACGCCCTTCGAGACGAGTGGGGCCGAGCTGGGGCCCGATGCGGTGGCCGCGCTGCTCGACCGGAGCGACGTGCCCTACCTGAGCGAGGTGATGAACTATCCGGGGGTCCTCAACCGCGACCCATCAGTGATGGCAAAGATCGAGGCTGCGAAGACGCGGGACAAACCCGTCGACGGCCACGCGCCCGGCGTGCAGGGGGACGACGCGGCGCAATACGCCGCCGCGGGCATCCAGACGGATCACGAGTCGTTTTCGATCGCGGAGGCACGGGACAAGCTGGACGCGGGCATGACAATCGCCATCCGCGAGGGCTCGGCCGCCAAAAATTTTGACGAGCTGATCCCCCTGATGGACGAGGCCCCGGACCGGCTCATGTTCTGCAGCGACGACCGGCATCCGGATGCCCTCGCGGAGGGACACATCGACACCCTCGTCCACCGCGCCCTGGCTCGCGGCTACGACCGGTTCGACGTGCTCCGGGCCGCGTGCCTCCAGCCCGTCGAACACTACGACCTGGATGTGGGGCTGCTGCGCGAAGGCGACCCGGCCGACTTCATCGTGGTGGACGACCTAGACACGCTGACCGTACAGCAAACGTATGTGGACGGGCAGCTCGTGGCCAAGAACGGAGCGACGCAGATTGACCGGGTGCTGTCCGCCACGCCCAATCGCTTCGTAGCCGGCCCCATAGCGCCTGCGGCCCTTCAAGTACCCGCCACAAGTAACCGTCTGCGTGTCATCACTGCCGCCGACAACCAACTCGTGACGGGCGAGGAGATTGTGGAGACGCCGATCACGGACGGCCACGCCGTTGCGGCCCCCGACCAGGACGTGCTGAAGCTCGCCGTCGTACCCCGATACGAAGACGCTCCCCCGGCCGTCGGCTTCGTCCGGGGCTTCGGGCTGGAGCGAGGCGCCCTCGCCTCCAGTGTGGCGCACGATGCGCACAACGTGGTGGCCGTGGGCACGAGCGACGCGGCCCTCGCTCGGGCCATCAACGCGGTCATTGACGCACGCGGAGGCATTGGCGTCGCAACGGACGAGGACACCGACGTCCTTCCCCTCCCCATCGCCGGCCTCATGAGCGATCAGCCCTATGACCAGGTCGCTCGGCGCTACACCGCCCTGAGCCGCGTTGCGCGGGAGGCCCTCGGCAGTACCATGGACGCGCCGTTTATGACGCTCTCGTTCATGGCCCTGCTCGTGATCCCGAAGCTCAAACTCAGCGATCAAGGTCTCTTCGACGGCGATGCGTTCACGTTCGTGGAGCGCTTTGTCGAGTAGTCGCGTGCCGGGCGCCCTCCATTTTTCTACAAACGAAACGACAACGCAATTATGCCCGATTACGACGCCGTCGTCGTTGGCGCAGGCCCCAATGGCCTGTCCGCCGCCGTGGTCCTGGCACGAGCCGGGTGGTCGGTTCTCGTGGTGGAGCAGGGGGATACGGTGGGCGGGGCCGCCCGATCGTCCGAAGTGACCCGGCCGGGGTTCGTCCACGACCTCGGCTCGGCCATTCACCCGCTCGCCGCGGCCTCCCCGCTCTTCCAGACGCTGCCCCTTCAGGCGCACGGCCTCGCCTGGGTGCAGCCCGACCTCCCCCTCGCTCACCCGCTGGACGGCGGACACGCCGCTGTGATGCACCGCTCCCTGAACCGGACCGCCGAGCGCCTCGGCGGCGATGGATCCGCCTACCAGCGCCTCATGGGCCCGCTGGTGGACCGGTGGGACGCGTTGATGGACGAGGTGCTCCAGCCGGTCCTCCACCTCCCGTCGGCCCCCCTCCTGCTGGCACGGTTCGGCCTCCGCGCAATCTGGCCCGCCACCCTTTTGTCGAAGGGACTGTTCGGAGGCGCCCACGCGCGGGCCCTCTTTGCGGGAAGCGCCGCCCACGCAGCCTTTCCGCTATCGTCCCCAGGGTCGTCGGCCTTTGGCTTGATTCTCGGGGCGGCCGGACACGCGGTGGGCTGGCCCTTTCCCGAAGGGGGCGCGGGGGCCATCACGCAGGCCCTGGCCGGCCACCTCCGCGAACTGGGCGGTACCATTGAGACAAGCCGTCGTGTGGACTCGGTTGACGCCCTCCCCAGTGCCCGGGCCGTCCTGCTCGGGCTCACGCCGCGGCAGGTGATCCAGGTGGCTGGGTCCCACCTCCCCGCTCGCTACACACGGCGGCTGGAACGGTACCGGTACGGCGCCGCCGCATTCAAGGTGGACTACGCCCTGAGCGATCCCATCCCCTGGGCCGCTGAGGCATGCCGGCACGCCGGCACCGTCCACGTAGGCGGTTCACTCGACGAGATTGCGGCGGCCGAGCAGGCGGTCGACGGCGGCACCGTGCCCGACCGGCCGTTTGTGCTGGTGGCGCAGCACAGTCCGTTCGACGCCACCCGCGCGCCCAGCGGGCAGCACACGGCCTGGGCCTACTGCCACGTGCCCAATGGATGGCCCGGCGACGCGACGCCTCACATCGAGCGCCAGATCGAACGGTTTGCCCCCGGCTTTCGCGACACCATCCTGGAGCGGCACGTCATGGGGCCGCAGGCCCTGCAGGCCTGGAACCCGAACCTGATCGGAGGCGACTTCAACGGAGGCGACCTGCGGCTGGACCAACTTCTCGCCCGACCCGTGCTCCACCCGACGCCGTACCGCATGCCGGCCCAAACCGCGAACGGGGCTCCGCTCTACCTGTGCTCCTCTTCCACGCCCCCCGGCGGCGGCGTGCACGGCATGTGTGGACTGCACGCGGCTCGAACCGTCCTCTCGGACGCCCCCTCCTGAGCCCCTCTATCGATACAGGTCGTGCGCCTTGATGTACTCCCGCACGGCCTCGGGGACGAGGTAGCGAATGGAGCGCCCGGCCCGCCACCGCGCCCGCACCTCGGTGCCGGAGATTTCCATTACGGGCGCCGCCGCGTACCGGACCTGGTTCGCAAAGCGCGACTCCGGGACGGCCTCGATCACCCCGGGGCGCTTGTATACAATCAGATCAACTCGCTCGGCAATCTCTTCGGGACGGTGCCACTCGGCAAAATGGTCGAGGCTGTCGCTCCCGATGATGAGACCAAAGTCGGTGTCGGGGTGCTGCTCCTGGAGGGCGCGGACCGTATCGACAGTGTACGACACCCCGGCCCGCTCCACTTCGATGTTGCACACCCGGAAGGCGGGGTTGTCCTCGGTGGCCGCGCGGGTCATAGCGAGCCGATCCTGGACGCCTGCCAGCGCCGTACCGGGCTTATGCGGGGGGGTGGCGTTCGGAATCCACCAGACCTGATCAAGGCCAAACTGGTCGCGGACCACTTCTGCAACCACAAGATGCGCGAGGTGGGGCGGGTTGAACGAGCCCCCAAACAGACCGATGTCCATGGTGGGTGCGTCCTCCGCTTAGCGTGCGTCTCCCAACGTGTCCTCCTCAGCGAGCGACTGGCGTTCTTCTCGTTCCCGGACGTCCTCAAGCTTCCGCTCTGCTTCGTCGCGGAGGGGCTTCGCCTTGTCCAACAGGGGGCTGTCGGGGAAGAGCTGTTCGAGCCGGGCGTAGTAATCGATCGCCTGCTGGTACCGCTCGGCCTGCCGCCGCGCGATGCTGCGGTCGGCGTATCGAACATACGACCGCACAGCCCCCAACAGGGCATTGTCGGCCCACTCGGTATCCGGATACTGGTCAAACACCCGCTCGTAGGTCTCCGTCGCGGCCCGCCACATTCGGCGCTGCTCGTACATCGTGCCGGCATCGTACTTCTTGTGGGCAAGCTTTTCTCGCAGCTCCGCAACCTTTTCCTCCGCGTCCGACACGAGTTCGTGGTCCGGGTAGCGGTCAATAAAGAGCTGGAAGAGCGAAATGGCCTGCTTCGTGTGGCTCTGGTCGAGATGGTAGGAGGGCGACTGCGAGTAATACGCCCGTGCGCGTTCGTACTGGGCCCGGGGCACCCGGTCGTCGGTGCGATACAATTGCTGGAATCGCTCAAATTCGTTTGCGGCCACCAGGTACTTCCCCTGCTTGCGTTGCGCCATGGCCAGCTGAAACTGCGCATCGGGGGCCCATTCGTTTCCCCGGCCGTAGTCGAAGACCGCTCGGAAGTACTGAATGGCATCCTCATAGTCCTCATCCTCGTACTCATCCATCCCCTTCTTGTACGCCTCCTCGGGACCACTATGGGTGATTTGATTGCCCCCCGTGCACCCCATGAGGCCAACGAGGAGGAGAGCACCGAGAAGCGTAGAGAGAAGCGAGCGAGAGCGCATAAGCGGGGTTCGATTCAAGGCACAGCCAGTGCGACCATCAACCCGAGGAACGAAGCGCGCGATGGGGCCCCAGTCGGTGTCGCGATGTTGCAGCGCGCAGGCAAAACGGCGCACGGTGGGGGGTCTGTTCCTGTCCCTCCGTTAAGCCACGATGGAGGTGCCCTCCCCATTTACTGCAGTAGCTCCAGCCGATTGGCCCGATAGCGATGGAAAAACAGGGCCCGGTTCACGTTGGTCTCCTCAAAATCAATTCGGATGCCGAGGCCCTCGTAGGCAGGAGCCGTTCGCAGCGCCCGGGGCTGCGGTCGCTCCTCTCCAGGCGACAACGCGCTGAGCAGAAAATGCGCCACGTCGTACCCTGTGTAGGCCAGCCGCTGCCCTCGCACCGACAAAGTGCCTGGGGTGTTGCCCGTCAACAGCCGGTAGCGACGCACAAAGCGCTGGACCTCCGGACGCCCAGACTGAACGTGGAAGTCGTTCGTATAGGTGGCCTCAAACCGGCTCGCCTGCTTTTTGATGGGAAGATCGTGCCACTCGGCGTTCCCGAGCACCCGAGCGTCCACGTTAAGGCGCCCGAGTCCCGTCAGGGCATCCTGAATTTTTCCGGCGGCGCTGCGGCCAGAGATGGGGAGATAGAACGCCTCGGTCTCAGCCATGAGCGAGTCGGTGAGCGTCGAGTCGTCCTCGATCACATCCGGCAGTCGGGACCAGTCGCGGGCATTCTTGAGGCGAAGGGTAAAGGGCACCTCCAGGTCGTGCTGTTCGGCCTCGTCCTGAAAGCTGGTTGCCATCTGCTCGCCGATGCGATTGCCCTCCTCGTACACAATTCCCACGCGATCGATGAGCAGGCTCTCCGCGGCGTAGCGGGCCATGAGGCGGCCCCGGAGCGGGCGGGTCGGGTTGGGTTGAAACACATAGTCGCGCCCAACCGACACGCTCTCGGCGTTGGCCAGGGGCGGCACCAGCAACGTCCGGGCCTCCTCGGCCGCGGCCCCTGCGGCCCGGGCGTTTGGACTGTAAAGCGGCCCCAGGATTACGTCGGCGTCGTCAGACTGCGCAAGTGAGTCCACCGCCGCCCGGACCGCCTCCGCGCTGTCGCCCGTCGGGCGAAAGTGCATCTTTGCGACCCACTCCGGTCGATCCACCCGCTCGGTGACGATGCTAAGCGAATCGACCCGAACCGTATCGGTGGGGGTGGCCACTGTGGTGCTCCCCTCCGCCGCGGCCAGGCTGTCCCCCACCGCCGACGCCGTGTCGTACACGTCAAACGAGTCGGCCGACGCTAGCTCGTCGGGCGGCACGTAGCGCCGTCGCACGCCGTTGTGTTCGTCGACGGCCAGCCGGATGCCGTTGAAGAGGGCCTGCGACAGCGTCACGTTCTCGCTGTCCATCGGCAGGACGATGCCAACGTGCAGGGTATCGGGCCTCGAATCGGCCTGCGCGCCTTGCTCGCGGACAACCTGCCGCAGTTGGCGCGCCTGTTCGCCATACGAGGTGTTGGGGTAGCGATCGAAGAGGGTGGACAGCAGATTCTCGGCCTCCTGGTAATCCCCGGTCTGCGCGAGGGCCTTTGCCCCCATCAACAGGGAAGCCGTGGTCTTCTGATGGAGCGGGAAATCGAGGGCGCGGCGGAAGCGGTCGTAGGCCGTCTCGTAGTCGTCCTGCTCGTAGGCCGCAATCCCCTCCTCAAACACCTGCTCCGCGTCGGGATTGCGGGGAATCGTGTCTTGCTCCTGCGCCCACCCCGCCTGCGGGCCAACGGGTCCAAACGCCAGTCCGGCGCCCAGCCAGAGAAGCATGACAAGGATCCGGCCCGCCCGAAAGGACTGTGCGTTCACGAGAGGATGGCTGTTGTGTGTGTCGACCGTGGGGCGTGGGACGGGCGGGGCGCCCCTGCTGATGGCAGGGGGGCGTGGGCCTACTCCCATTCGTGGGCCTACTCCCATTCGATGGTGGCGGGGGGTTTGGAGCTCACGTCGTAGGTGACCCGATTGATGCCGGGCACTTCATTGACGATGCGGTTGGACACGTGCCCAAGGAAGTCATGCGGCAGGTGCGCCCAGTCGGCCGTCATGCCGTCCACACTCGTCACGGCGCGCAGGGCGCATACGCTTTCGTAGGTGCGCTCATCGCCCATCACGCCGACCGTCTGCACCGGCAACAGCACGGCGAAGGCCTGCCACACCTCGTCGTACAGGTCGTTGCTGCGCAGCTCATCGATAAAGATGGCGTCGGCCGCACGGAGAAGCGCCAGGCGATCCCGCGTCACGGCCCCCAGGATGCGGATGGCAAGGCCCGGGCCCGGGAATGGGTGCCGGCCCACAATGGCCTCCGGTACGTCGAGCAGGCGCCCAATGTCGCGGACCTCGTCCTTAAACAGCTCGCGAAACGGCTCGATGAGTTCAAACCCCAACTCCTCGGGCAGCCCGCCTACGTTGTGGTGGGTTTTGATGGTCGCCGAGGGGCCCTTGAACGAGACGCTCTCGATGAGATCGGGGTAGAGGGTTCCCTGAGCAAGGAATTCGGGCCGATGGCCCAGGGCGTCGGCGATGGCATCGGTTTGCTCCTCGAACACCTCGATAAACGTGTTGCCAACGATGGTGCGCTTCTCTTCGGGGTCGGTCACACCGTCGAGCCGTTCCAGGAAGCGATCGGTGGCATCCTGCGTGCGCAGGTTCATGTCGAAATGCCCGCGGAAGGTGTCCTGCACCTGATCCCACTCCCCCTTCCGGAGCAGGCCGTTGTTCACAAAAATGCAGTGCAACTGGTCCCCGAGGGCGCGATGAAGCAGCGCGGCGGCCACCGAGGAGTCGACCCCACCGGAGAGGCCAAGGATGACGTGGCGGTCGCCCACCTGCTCCTGAATCTGATCGCTCTGGTCCTCCACGAACGACGCCGGGGTCCAATCCCCCGCGCACCCACAGACTTCGTACGCAAAGTTCTCCAGGATTTGCCCCCCAAAGTCGGTATGCACAACCTCCGGGTGGAACTGAACGCCGTAGTAGGGCGCCTCGGCGTGACGGACGGCGGCAACGGGGGCATTGTCCGTCCGGGCAATCACCTCGTAGTCGTCCGGCAAGGCCGTGAGGTGGTCGCTGTGGCTCATCCAGACGGTGGAGCCGTCGGGCACGTTGGCAAACAGATCCGGGGCGTCGCCGGCCCCGTTCTCAACCTGAATGCGAGCGCGCCCGAACTCGCGCCGATCGGCTCGCTCCACCTGCCCGCCGAACGCATGCGCCATGGCCTGCAGGCCGTAGCAGATGCCCAGCACAGGCACCAACGACCCGTCGTCGCGGCGGAGGTCCAGCAAGTCAGGGTCAAGTGGCGGGGCCTCGTTGTCATATACCGAGCATGGCCCCCCGGACAGGATGAGCCCCTGCGGGTTTCGCGCCGCCACCGCGTCCGTATCGACCGTGCAGGGCAAAATCTCGGAGTAGACGCCCGTCTCCCGCACCCGCCGCGCAATGAGCTGGGTGTATTGGGAGCCGAAGTCGAGGATCAGAATTGTCTCGTGCATGGGGACTACTGCATCCTTCGTGTTGCGTATTCCGTATTGCGCATTCCGTATTGCGCATTCCGGGCGTTGCCTTTCAGATCAGGCCTCACGCAATAGGCGCCGCGCACGCGACCCACCTGGCCATCTCCCCGGATTTGCCGTCCGTCCCTCCACCTTGCCCCGCCAAGCAGCGTTACGTTATGTCGGCGTAGGCCTCGGGGGCCATCAGGTCGTCAAGCTCACTTTCGTCATCGAGCTCAATTTCCACCATCCAGCCGTCCCCGTACGGATCGTCGTTCACCACCTCGGGGGCCAGCTCCAGCTCGTCATTGACAGCCGTGATGGTACCACTCACGGGCATGTACAACTCCGAGACCGTCTTTACAGCCTCCACGGTGCCAAACACGTCGCCCTGATCGAGGGCGGTCTCCTCCGGCTCCAGCTCCACGAAGACGATATCGCCGAGCTCGCTCTGGGCAAAATCAGTGATACCAACAGTGGCGGTCCCGTCGTCGAGGCGAAGCCACTCGTGATCGTCGGTGTAGTACAGGTCATCGGGCGTATCCATGCGGTCGATCGGGGATTAGAAAGAGAACGGCAGATAAAAAGGCTACGCGGATGCGGGAGTCGATTTCATCTCGAAGTCGTCGAGGAAGCGGGTGTCAAACGTTCCATTCTGGAAGCGCTCGTCTCGCATCAGCTGCTGGTGAAACGGAATGGTGGTGTGAACCCCCTCCACCACAAATTCGTCGAGGGCACGGCGCATCTTGCGGATCGCCAGGTCGCGGGTTTTGCCGTAGGCAATGAGCTTGGCGATCATCGAGTCGTACGTGGGGGGAATCCGGTACCCGCCGTAGGCCGCGGTGTCAATTCGGACGCCGTGCCCGCCCGGCTGGTGGAAGGCCGTAATGTCGCCCGGGGCGGGGCTGAAGTTTTTGAACGGGTTCTCGGCGTTGATGCGGCACTCGATGGCGTGGCCCTCCATCGGCACGGTGGTTCGCTCCAGAGTTTTGCCCATGGACACGAGGATCTGCTCCTCGACCAGGTCCACGTCGGTGATCTCCTCCGTGACGGGATGCTCGACCTGGATCCGCGTGTTCATCTCCATGAAGTAGAAGTTGCGGTCCGCCCCCACCAGAAATTCCATGGTGCCGGCCCCCTCGTAGTTGACAGCCTCCGCTCCACGGATGGCCGTCTCCCCCATCTCCTGGCGCAGCTCGTCGTCCACGATTGGGGAGGGGGCCTCTTCCAGGAGCTTCTGGTGGCGCCGCTGAATCGAGCACTCCCGCTCGCCGAAATGCATGACGTTGCCCTTCCCGTCCCCCAACACCTGAATCTCCACATGGCGGGGCTTTTCGACAAACTTCTCGATGTAGACCTCGGGGTCGCCAAAGGCCGCGTCGGCCTCGGAGCGGGCCCCGTTGAAGGCCTGATCGAAGCCCTCGGGCTCGCGCACGAGGCGCATCCCCGTGCCGCCCCCACCCGACGCCGCCTTAATCATCACCGGGAAGCCGATGTCCGTCGCCAGGCTCCGGGCCTCGTCGATGTCGCTGATGGTGCCGTCGGACCCCTCCACGATCGGCACGCCGGCCTCGGCCATCGTGTCCTTGGCCACGTCCTTCTGGCTCATCAGCCGCATCGTCTCGGGGGAGGGCCCGATAAACTCAATGTCGTTGTCGTCACAGATCTGGCTAAACTCAGCGTTTTCCGACAGGAAGCCGTAGCCAGGATGGATGGCGTCGGCGCCCGTCACCTCCGCGGCGGCGATGATGCGATCGGGGCGGAGGTAACTTTCGGCGGACGAGGGCGGGCCGATGCACACCGCCTCGTCGGCAAAGCGGACGTGGAGCGCATCGCGGTCGGCCGTGGAGTAGACGGCGACCGTGTTGATGCCCATTTCGTGACAGGTGCGGATGACGCGCAGCGCAATCTCGCCGCGATTTGCAATGAGAATTTTCTGGATGTCGCTTACCGGCATAAAGAAAACAGACCTCGGGAAACACGAAGAGAACGCACGCGACGTCAGGCCCTAGTCTTCGCTGATGACGAAAAGGGGCTGGTCGAATTCCACCGGCTCGGCGTCCTCCACCAGAATGTCTTCGACGGTGCCCGATGTCTCGCACTCGATCTCGTTCATCAGCTTCATCGCCTCAATGATGCAGAGCACGTCGCCCTCCGCCACGTGGTCGCCCTCCTCGACAAACGGATCGGCATCCGGCGACGGCGCCCGGTAAAAGGTCCCAACGATCGGCGCTTTCACCGGGTGCCCCTCCGCCGCGGCCGTTTCGGACTCTCCCGCCGTGTCCTCTGCCTCGGCCGAGGCCGTTTCGGACGCCCCGTCGTGGGAGGCGTTGCCGTCCGGGCTGGGGGTCTGCTGCTGCGGGGGGGACGCGGCCGATCCCCCCGCCGGGGCGCCGGGCTGGGCGGGCGCCGGCTGGGCCGGGGGCTGCTGCGGCATTCCCTGCGGCATGCCGTACGACATCGGCTGCGCGTAGCCGGAGGGTTGCATCACCACCTGCGGGCTGTTCTGGCGAATGGTTAGCTTAAAGTCATCCTCCTCAATTTCAACCTCCGACACGCCACTTTCGGCGACGAGGCGAAGCAGGTCTTGAATCTTGGAGAGCTTCATGCGTCTGGAGGATCGGTGGAAGAGAGTATCAGGCAGGAGCGGGCGCTACACCGTCGGCCCCTCGGCTTCGGAAACGCGTGTCTCGTATTCGCGCGTCTTTGTGCTGACCCGCACCACGTCCCCCTCGTTGATAAAGAGGGGGACGTCGACGGTGGCTCCGCTTTCAAGCGTCGCTGGTTTGTCGCCCCCCTGGGCCGTGTTTCCTTTCACCCCCGGCGTGGTTTCGACAACTTTGAGCTCCACTTTCTGGGGGAGTTCCATGCGGAGCGGCTCGTCGGTATCAGCCCGGAACAGAATATCAACCTCTCCTCCCTCTTTCAAGAAGTCGCGTCCCTCCACCTGTTCGGGCGGCAGAGAAAATTGCTCGTACGTCTCTGTGTTCATGAAGTGGAGGCCATAGTCGTCCTCGTAAAGATACTGGTGGGGACGGCGCTCCACGCGCACCTCATCAACCTTCGCCCCCGCCCGGAAGGTTTCTTCCACCTCGTGCCCGTCCCGCACGTTCTTGAGGGTTGTGCGCACGAAGGCCCCTCCCTTTCCGGGCTTCACGTGCAGGAAGTCCGCGATCTCCCAGAGATCGTCCTTCCAGATGAAGGTCATGCCGTTTCGAAAATCACTCGTGTCCGCCATACGCCGGATGGAATGGGGTTCGTTCGACGGAAAATTGCGAGAGGCAATATACTATCCCGAAGGCGGCGCTGTCAATTTTGCGATGCACGCCGTGCCTTCTGGGACCAATCGGGTCTAAAGCGATTCCCCGGCACTTTGTTGCCCCCGGTCCACGGTCCCGCCGACAATTCACGCAGATCGGCTGCCTCTGGCTTTACCGAAATTCCTGTTCGTTGCTGAGGGCCGCCGGCAGGTCCGTGACCCCGAAGGGGCCGTGGCGGTAGCGGAACGGCTCGCCATAGGTCGCCCCCACGGTGTACCCGTAGGTGCGCGCCCGGGCCTTCACCCATTCAAAAAACTCAGGGTTGGACACGAACGTCTCCGGCTCGTCCTCGCTCGCCTCGTAGTCGGGGTTGTGGAACTGCGACTCGAAGGCCTGCAGGGCCTCCAGGCGCCGGTCCCACACGTCGCTCACGTCGACGACCAGCGTCGGCTCGAATTCGATGGCCTGCATGTAATGAAGCACGTGGTGCGGGCGCCAGGGCGCCTGCGGCGAGCCGTCCGGGCCCGTGGTCTCGATCTTCTGGAGCCCGCTGTAGTAGAGCGCATCCGTCGAGAGGGTCGCGGCGTCTTCGTGGTCGGGATGGCGAGCCTCGGCGCTGTTGATCAGCACAATCTTGGGCCGGTACCGGCGCACCGCCTCGATCACCTTCCGCTGCGCCTCTCGCGTGTTGCGAATGTCTCCATCCATCATGCCGAGGTTCTCGCGGGCGGTCAGGCCCATAATCTCCGACGCCCGCTCGGCTTCTTTCATGCGCTGCTGAGGGGTACCGCGGGAGCCGAGCTGTCCCTTTGTGAAGTCGACGATGCCCACGTCGTAGCCCTGTTGGGCCAGCAGGCACATGGTGCCCCCTGCGCAGAGCTCCACGTCGTCGGGATGGGCGGCGAGGGCGAGGACGTCGAGGTTGGGCATGGGAAGTGCGATCTTCAAGGATTGCTAATCGGAAAGAGAACTGCCCTGGACTGGAGGTCTATATTGCGTATTTCGTATTGCGTGGGCGATGCACAGATACGCACTACGCAATACGCACTACGCAATACTCATCCAGTCACGAAGTTAACAATCTGCCCCGGCACGTAGATCTCACGCTGGATGGTTTTGCCGTCGAGGTGCCGCGCCACGTTGTCGTCGGCCTTCGCGGTGCGGAGGACGTCGTCCTCGTCGGCGTTGGCAGCCACTTCGATCGTGGCGCGTACGGTTCCGTCCACCTGCACGGCCATCTCCACGACCTCCTTTTCCAGAAGGGCCTCCTCGTGCTCGGGCCAGTCCTCGTAGGCCAGGCTCTCGTCGTGGCCGAGGCGGCGCCATAGCTCCTCCGTGATGTGAGGTGCGAAGGGATTCAGAAGCAGCACAAACGGCTCAGCGACGGTCCGCGGCACCACATCCCACTTGTTGGCGGCATTCACGAACTCCATCATCGCCGCAATGGCCGTGTTGAAGGAGAGGGCCTCGATGTCCTCGGTCACCTGCTGAATCGTTTCGTGGAGCGTGCGGAGCTGGTCACGGCTCGGCTCGGCATCGCTCACGGTCAGATCGCCGCGGTCGTCGTCGATCAGGAGGCGCCACACGCGATTCAGGAAGCGGTGCACGCCCTCCACGTCGCTGGTGCTCCAGGGCTTGTCCTGCTCCAGCGGCCCCATAAACATCTCGTAGAGGCGGAGCGTGTCGGCCCCGTACGCGTCCACCACGTCGTCGGGATTGATGACGTTGCCGCGGCTCTTGCTCATCTTGTGGCTGCGGGCGTCCACGCGCACGCCCGGCCGGTCGGCCAGGACGAACGCGTCGCCGTCCTTCGTCACGTCGGCTTCGTCCAGGGCCTCTCGTTCGACCTCGGCTCCCGTGCGGGTGTCGACCCCATCCTCGACGTGCTCGGCGGAGACGTACTCGCCGTCCGCGTCGACGAAGGCGGTGTATTCCTTCTCGCCCAGGATCATGCCCTGGTGCACGAGCGTCTGGAACGGCTCTTTGGTGGACACGACGCCGGCGTCGTAGAGCACCTTGTGCCAGAAGCGGGCGTACAGCAGGTGGAGCACCGCGTGCTCCGAGCCGCCCACGTAGAGGTCCACCGGCATCCAGTACTGCTCCTTCACCGGATCCACCGGCAACTCGTCGTTGTCGGGGTCGATGAACCGGAGGTAGTACCAGCAGGAGCCCGCCCACTGCGGCATCGTGTTGGTCTCTCGCGTCGCGGGCTCGCCGGTCTCGGGGTCGGTGGTCTCCACCCAGTCCTCGATGGTCGCCAGCGGCCCCTCGGGCGTGCCGCTCGGCTCAAAGACGTCGAGATCCGGCAGCGTGACGGGAAGCTCGTCCTCCGGCACCGGCTTGTCCTCGTCGTCTTCGGTGAAGAGGATGGGGAATGGCTCGCCCCAGTAGCGCTGGCGGCTGAAGAGCCAGTCCTGCAGCTGATAGTTGACGGTGTGTTCGCCCTTGCCCTCCTCCTCCAGCCACTCAACGATGACCGCCTTCGCCTCCTCGTTGTGCAGGCCGTTGAGGCTCACGTCCTCGTTGGCGGAGTGGACGTGCGGGCCGTCGCCGGTATAGGCTTCCTCGGCAACGTCGCCGCCCCCGACGACCTCGCGGATGGGCAGGTCGTACTTTTGGGCAAAGGCGTAGTCCCGGTCGTCGTGGGCGGGCACGGCCATGATGGCGCCGGTGCCGTAGGAGGTGAGGACGTAGTCGGCCACCCAGACGGGCACTTCTTCGCCGTTGACGGGATTGACGGCGTAGCCGCCGGTGAAGACGCCCGTTTTTTCGCCTTTCTGCGCCTTGCGCTCGCGCTCGCTCTTCCGCCGTGCTTCTTTGCAGTAGGCCTCGACCGCATCGCGGTGGTCGTCGGTCGTAATCTCGTCAACCAGGCCGTGCTCGGGGGCCAGCACCATGTAGGTGGCGCCGAAGAGGGTGTCGGGGCGGGTGGTGTAAACTTCAAGCGCGTCGTCCACGTCCACGAGGTCGAAGTACACGTTCGCGCCCTCCGACCGGCCGATCCAGTTGCGCTGCATTTCTTTGGTGCTCTCCGGCCAGTCGAGGTCGTCCAGGCCCTCCAGCAGGCGATCCGCGTACTCGGTAATCTTGAGGACCCACTGCCGCATGGGCACCCGCTCGCAGGGATACCCGCCGCGCTCGCTCTTGCCGTCGATCACCTCCTCGTTGGCCAGGACGGTGCCCAGTTCCTCACACCACCACACCGGCTCTTCGGACTGGTAGGCAAGGCCCTGCTTGTAGAGCTGCAGGAAGATCCACTGCGTCCACTGGTAGTAGTCCGGGTCCGTGGTGTTGATCTCGCGCTGCCAGTCGTAGGAGAAGCCAAGGCTTTTGAGCTGGCGCTTGAACTGGGCAATGTTCTCTTCGGTCGTCTCCCGAGGGTGGGTGTTCGTCTTCAGCGCGTACTGCTCGGCGGGCAGGCCGAAGGCGTCCCAGCCCATGGGGTGCAGCACGTGGGCGCCCTGCATGCGCTTGTAGCGCGCCACGATGTCGGTGGCCGTGTAGCCTTCCGGGTGCCCCACGTGGAGCCCTGCGCCGCTGGGATAGGGAAACATGTCGAGAACGTAGCACTTCTCCGCATCGTTATGCGGCACCGTATCCGGTGTGCGGAAGGTCTGGTGCTCGTCCCAGTACTGCTGCCATTTCGATTCGATGTCGGAAAAGGGATACGCCATGGCGGGGGTAGGTTGAAGCGTCGCGTGCAACGCGAGACAGGAATGGAGGTGTACGGGATGGGCCCGTCGGCAGGATCCGACAGGCGCCCGAACGGTACAGGGTACGGACCTTGGGCGGCGCTCTCCACTGCTCAGCGTCGAATTCAATCGTTCTATGCCCGAGGCGACGCCCTCTCGGACCCATGTGCCCCGTCGCGCGAAGGAAGCGCTTCGAAATCGTCGTAACGAACCAGCGCCGCTCGCCCACACAGCGGGGCCCGGGCCTTTTCTTCACCTATCACCTCCCACGCCCCGATGCCCGACGTTCAGACGCCCGATCTTCGCTCCGTTCTCGAATCGGCCCAGGTGATCGCCGTCGTGGGTTGCTCGGGAAAGGAACGTCGGACCAGCCACAAAATTGCTCGCTATATGCAGTCCCGGGGCTATCGCATCGTGCCGGTGAACCCACACTACGACGAGGTGCTGGGCGAGCCCTGCTACCCTGACCTCCCCAGCGTGCCGTCCGATGTAGAGATCGACGTGGTCGACATCTTCCGGGCCCCGAAGCACGCCGCAGACATGGTGCGCAGCGCCATCGAGCGGACGAAGCACACTGGACGGCGGCCCGTCATTTGGACGCAACTGGGGGTCTCAAGCAACGAGGCCGAATCGCTGGCGGCGGACGCCGATTTGCCCTACGTGCGCAACCGGTGCATCAAGGTGGCGTACGACCGCTTGCTGGCATAGACGGTGGACACCGGCCGCTATTCCGCAGCCGAAGCCGGGAGTAGGTCGGCAACCGTCACGTCGGCGGCCCCGTCAATGGGAAGCGGCACGGAATCGTCCGCGTCCCGGGTGCGCCGTTCGCGGTACGTGTCGCCGTCCGGTTCCTGGTAGACCTCCACCGTGCGGTCGCGCAGGTTCACGAGCCAGTACGTCGGGATGCCGGCCTGTGCGTAGAGGGACTGCTTGACCGTCCGGTCGCGCTCCAGCGACGTGTCCGCCACCTCCACGACGAGCACCACGTCCAGCTCTCCCTGCATCAGGTCATCGGGCGTGCCGCGGAGCACCGCCAGGTCGGGCTCCGGCAGGTTATACGCGTCGAGCGGGAGCGTCGACTGCGGTTGAACGAAGTAGTCGGTGCCCTCAAGCCGCTGGACGAGAACCCGATTGATCTTTGCGATGCAGACACGGTGCGGGGAATTTTCAGGGCTCATCTCGACAATCTGGCCGTGAATGAGTTCGACGGCGTCGTCGTCCGTGAAGATGCCGGCCTCGGCCATGCGCATGTACTCCTCCTGCGTGAAGCGACGGGGGGCGGCCGGGGTGTCGGACGGAGGAGCGGGTGCAACCGCGTGAGCCATCGGACTGAGGGAAGCTCCTGACGAGAGTTGACGAAGGATGTAAACGCCGTCCGGAGACGACAGGATTCGTGCGCAGCTGATCTCTGCGCACCGGGCGTGAGTGGCGCCCTACGCCTGCCGTTCCATCCACGCCGCCAGCCGATCGATTTCGTGCTGAAGGCGCTCGCGCATGGGGGCCAGGCGGGGATCGTCCGCTTCTTTCGAGGCATCTAGGACGGCCTGATGAAACCAGTACTGCGCCGCGGCATCACCGCTCAGGAGGTCGAAGATGGGCTCCCCCGCCTCAGCGCTCTGGTTGATGGACCACAGGTTGTGGATCTTGTCGGCCAGGCTGATGGCCACCGCCCGGACATCCGCCTCCCGCAGACCGGCAATGTAGTCCTCCTTCCGGACGCGCCAGGGCCGCATCCGGCCGTCCTCATCGAGCTTCTGCTCGGACACCTGCGCCACGAGTTGGGCCACGGACGCGCCCATGGCATCGCGGAGTTGCTTGCGCCGCAGGCGCTGGCCGTGCTGGTTCATGTCCTCAATCGTGTCGTGGAGATAGGCGGCCGCAACCGTCTCCTCCCCCCATCCCGCCCGGCGGACGATCGACGCGACGGCCGCGAGATGCGCCATCGCTGGCACCTCCACCTCTTCATCCTCCGGCACCTCGAACGCCGGATCGCGCCACGCGCTTTTGCGGTAGGTGCCGTCGTGCCATTGGGACGACAGCTCGATGGCGTGCTCGATGAGCGGGCTAAACAGCGTATCCTCGGCCGGAGACGTCGACTCCATAGGGAAATGCATTCGCTACAGGGAAACGATTTGGTGCGCCGCGGTGTCGGTGCTCAGCGCCGCCTGCAGGTCGGCCAGCAGGCCCGGGCTGTACTTGTTCAGATAGTACAGTACGTTGATCCGGCGCTCCTGCAGGATGCCGCCGGGACGGAGATTTACGTGGGCCTTTTGAAGCTGGGCGCGCACCTCGTCGTGCTGCCGCTTTTCCGCGCGGACCGTGCGCTGCTTCAAATCGTTCATCTCATCGACAATCGCCGCCCGCGTGGCCTCGACCGACGAGGCGAGGGAGCGATCGACCGCCTCCACCTCGGGCTTCAGGGCGTTGAGGGCGCGGTGCATCTGCGTGGTGGCGTCCTGAAAGGCATCGTCCCCGCCCGCGGCCATTGCGTCCACGACCACGTCCTGAAAGAGCGCGTCCATGTCGGCCCGAAAGTCGGCCACCGAGAGGCCGTACTTGTCGAGTACCTTGTCCACTTTTCCCTCGACGAGGGTAACGCTGGCCCGGGGATGGATGAGGGGCTGGTCGAGGCCGGCCCAGTCGTACACGTCGCCGTACTGCGCGAAGTAGGAGACCTCGCCGGGGCCGGCCACGTACGCCGCCGTGGGCAGGAGGAAATCCTGCATCAGCGGACGCAGGACCACGTTCGGACTGAAGCGCTCGGGGGTGTCGTCGAGACGCGTGAGAAGCTCCGACCGGGAGAACGTGCGGCCTGTGTCCCGAAGGGCAAAACGGCCATCGTCGGTGCGATCGATGGCATAACGGCCGTCGTCGGCCAGCCAGAAGAGATTGGTGGGCCGGGCGTGGACCTGCGCGTGGTAGCCCCGCGACCGAAGGGCTTCGCTCGTGGCCGCGATGCGGGCGGATGGTGTCTCCGGATCGTTAATCTCAGCGCGAAAGAGTGGGCGGGACAGCGCCTTTAGGTGCGCGTCGTCCGGATTGATGAAGACGAGCCCCTCCGCCTCGAACAACGACCGCAGGAGGCGGGCAAAGGCATCTTCTACGCACGTGCCGGGCTGATAGGCGGCGCGCACGCGCTCCATAACTGTGGGCTTAAAATCAGACGGCGGCAGCACCTCGTGTAGCCGGTCCAGGACGGGGACAATATCGTCCGTAAGCTGGAGCCGTCCCACGGCGCCAGGGTTGTCGGCCACGCCAGGGGCGTATGCGAGGGGAACCTCTTCGTTGCGGTGGAGGACGCGGGCGGTGGCAATTTCTTCGAAATCGTGGTCTTCCCCCTCCACCCAGAAGACGGGGACCGTAGGACGCCCCGTCTGTTCGGCCCACTCCTCTGCGAGCTGGAGCGTCGTGATCGTTTTATAAATCGTGTAAAGCGGACCCGTGAAAAGCCCAACCTGTTGCCCCGTGACGATGGCGATGCTCTCCGGGTCGCGGAGCGCCTCAATGTTTTGCTTCGCACGAGGACCTGCCCCCCATCGCTCGTTCTGCCGGGCCAGCACGTCAGTGAGCCCACTGCGATCGACCGGGCGCTGGGCGGCCGCCCTGGCCGCGTCAACGCGCGTCGACGCGTCGCGCCAGTCGCCCGGGTAGAAGTCGGAAACGGCCCCGAAGTCCGTACAATAGTCGGTGAAAAGATCGGGGAACGCACCGAGCGCTTCGGGCGCGACGCGACAGACGGAGGAAAACGCGGCGGGAGGCATGCGGCAAAGCGGGCTCTCGTTCGAGGGAGGTGGGGCGGAACGCGCAGATCGCGGCCGAAACCAAAAAAGCGAAGCCCCGAAGGCAGAGTGCCTCAAGGCTTCGCGGGGACCCGTGGACGGGACCGGCAGGGACCCGTCGGGTTAATTCTGGTTCTGTTCTTGCTCTTGCTCTAGGCGTTCAATCTGGTCCCGAAGCTCGGCGGCCTTCTCGTAGTCCTCTTTTTCGACGGCTTCTTCCAGCTGTTTCTGCATGCGCTCCAACTGCGTGCCGCCGGTCTCTTCTTCACCGCCGGAAGACGCCCCCTCGGCCTGTTCGGTGATCGAGGAGATGTCGGACTCGTCCTCGGCCACAATACCGGCCTCGTCCAGCACCTTGGGCGCCACAAAAATGGGGGCATCGACGCGGACGGCCAGGGCCACCGCATCGCTGGGACGAGAGTCGAGCTGATGCTCATCGCCATTGTGGCGATAGCGAATTTTGGCGAAGAACGTCCCCTCCCGGAGCTCGTCGATCACCACCTCCGTCACGTCCACCTCCAGCTCGTCGAAGGTGTCGCGCAGGAGGTCATGCGTCATCGGCCGGGGCGGCTGAATCTTTTCGAGCTCCAGAGCAATCGCCTGCGCCTCAAAGGCACCGATGATAATGGGAAGGCGCCGATTGCCCTCGACTTCGCCCAGGACCAGCGCGTAGGCGCCGCCACTGGACGGGCTCGTCGAGAGGCCGATGATATCAACCCGAGTAAAGTCCATCGCGATCGCAGTGTATTCGAAAGGACGTGTCTGTCTGGGGGCGCCACGACGAACCCCCGCTCCATGGCCGGAACGGGGGCATCAGCGGCTCCCGAGTGCGCCTACTGGTCGTTCGCGGAAAGCGTCTTGTCCAACGCAGTCAGAAATGCCTTGTTCTCCGCTCGCGTCCCGGCGCTGACCCGAAGATACCCTTCCAGTTCGGGATATCCATCCATGTTTCGCACCAGGACGCCCGCATCCGCCAGGTGGTCCTGGAGGACACCCGCATCCATGGGGGTCGTAAAGACAACGAAGTTTGCCTGGGTGGGGACGGTCTCGACCCCATCCATCGTGTTGAGAGCCTCAACCACTTCGGCGGTGGAGACCTGCATCCGTCGTACGCGTTCCTCCACGAGCCCGGGGCGCTGGAGCACCGCAAGGGCCGTCTGCTCCGAGAAGGCATCCACCATAAACGGAAGGCGGGCCTTCATCAGCTCCGTGACAACCGGCGGCGGGGCAATGAGATACCCGATGCGTGCGCCGGCGAGCCCAAAGGCCTTTGAGAGCGTGCGCAGGATGATGATGTTGGGGTGGTCGTTGAGGAGCGTAAGGGCACTGGGCTCGTCGTTGAACTCAACGTACGCTTCATCCACGACCACGATGCCGGGCGCAGCGGTGGCGATTCGCTCGATTTCCTCGATCGTAAGGGCGCGGCCGGTGGGGTTGTTGGGGGTCGCCAGGACCGTCAGTTTCGCGTCGGTTTCGCGCACGGCCTGCACCAGTCCGTCGGTATCGAAGCGGAGATCGTCACGAGGCGGCACCTGCGTCAGATCCGCATCGTACAGACGGGCCACTTTTTCGTAGAGCGAAAACATGGGCCGGGGCAGCACCATCGGCGCGCCGGGATCGAGAAAGGCGAGGCCGAACGTGTAGGTCAGCTCATTCGACCCATTGCTCACGATGATGTGCTCGGGGGTCACGCCGTCGTGTTCGGCCAGGGCGCGACGCAGGCGCTCCGGCTGCTCGCTGGGGTATCGATTCAACGCGACCGTGCCGAAGGCATCAAGCACCTCGTCCTTCAGGTCCTGCGGGAGGCCGAACGGGCTTTCATTCTGGTTGAGCTTCACATCGATCCCGCTCGGATGGTCGACCACGTACTCGCTCTCGTTTCGCACCGCCGAACGGATGAGGGTGCACACGTCGTCGGTCGTGGTCGGGGGAGGAGAAGTGGCCATGACACCGGGGCAATGTGGAAAGGGATGAGCGCCCAAAAGGCGCGTGTAATATATCGCCGCGTGTGGGCAATGTCTCCAGCGTCACTGCTTTTTCGAACCGTCGGACGCGGCGCGGTCGAGGCGAACGCGAACGGCCTCGGCGTGGGCCTGTAGGTCCTCCGCCTCGGCAAGGGTCATGATGTCGTCCCCTGTCTCGCGCAGGCGGTCCTCCGTGTACGAGAGCACCGACTGCGTGCGCACAAAGTCGTTGACGCCCAGGGCCGAGGCGTGGCGGGCCGTCCCCCCGGTGGGCAGGACGTGATTGGGCCCCGCGAAATAGTCGCCGACGGGCTCGGCCGAGTGCTCGCCCAGGAACAGCGCGCCGGCGTGGCGAATGCGGGTCATCGTCTGCCACGGATCCTCGACGTGGATCTCCAGGTGCTCCACCGCAAGCTCGTTCATCAGACCCACGGCTTCGTCCATCGTGTCGACGACAATGCAGGCGCCGTAGTCGGCCAGCGACTGCTCGATGACATCGGCTCGCGGCAGGGTGGGGACCATCCGCTCAACGTGGGATTGCGTCGCCTCGGCCAGCGGGCGGTGCGGCGTGATGAGAATGGCAGAGGCCCGCTCGTCGTGCTCGGCCTGCGAGAGAAGGTCCGCCGCCACGAACTCCGGGTCGGCCGTTGCGTCGGCCAGCACGCCGATCTCGCTGGGCCCCGCCACCGAGTCGATGCCTACGCGCCCGAACACCTTCTTCTTTGCCGCGGCCACGTACGCGTTGCCCGGTCCCACGATGGTGTCGACGGCGGGCACGGTGTCGGTGCCGTAGGCGAGCGCACCGACGGCCTGCGCCCCCCCAATCGCGTATACGTGCTCCAGTCCCAGAAGTGCAGCGGTGGCCATCACCAGCGGGTGGGGCCGCCCGTCGTCTTGCGGCGGGGAGACGAGATGAATTTCGTTCACCCCCGCCACCTGCGCGGGAATCGCATTCATCAGGAGGCTGGATGGATAAAAGGCCGTTCCCCCGGGCACGTACAGCCCGGCCCGCGCCATGGGCACCACACGCTGCCCCAGAATCACACCCTCCCCATCGTCGGTGAACCACGACTCGCGCACCTGCTTCCGATGGAAGCGGCGGATATTGGCCTCTGCTCGCTGGAGGGCCTCTCGGAGATCGTCGCCAAGCGCATCAGCGGCCGTCGTGAGGGTCTCGTCCGGGACCTTCACGGGGTCGGGGCGCACGCCGTCGTAGCGCTCGGTGAGAGCCAGGACGGCCGCATCGCCTTTCGCATGCACCTGAGACAGGATGTCGTCGACGGTGGCATCGACCGCGTCGCTGAAGGTGCCGCCCCGGCGCCGGATGGCGTCGAGGCGGTCGGTGTCATCGGGGGTGAGAAGGGGAATCATGCGCGGAGCCGTATTTTGGGGATGCATGCCATCAGGGGAATTTCCAAACTGGAGGGATGTTTGGGCCCGGACGTTGAAAGATTGGAATGTTCTTCCCGAGACGGCCTATTCGTTCTCCGCCACCCGCACGATGCCGCGCACCAGCGTGGTGAGGGGCCCACGTACCTGCTGGCCCACCTCCAGCACCTCGTCGTGGTCGAGCGCGCCCTCGGCCAGGCCTGCGGCCGGATTGGTGATGGTGGAGAGGCCCACCACGCGCATCCCGAGTTGTTGGGCCTGCAGCACCTCGGGCACGGTACTCATCCCCACCGCATCGGCCCCGAGGCGCTCCAGGGCCTGAACCTCCGCTTTGGTCTCGTAGCTCGGGCCCAGCGTCCAGGCGTAGACGCCCCGGCGCACGTTCACATTGAGTGCCCGGGCCATCTCCTCGGCCCGGTCGGTCCAGGCTGCGTCGTAGTACGGGCGGTGTCGACGGGCGCCCTCCGGGTCGGCCTCCGTCGGGCGCGGCACAAAGGCACTGCCCACCCCCGGGGTCGCGAACGCCAGGTTGAGGTGTCCGGTGATGAACATGAGGGTGCCGGGATGAAATGTGCGGTTGACGCCGCCCGCGGAGTTGGTGACCACCATGCGGTCGGCCCCGAGGGCGTGGACCAGGCGCACCGGCATCGTGAGCTTCTGCACGGGATACCCTTCGTAGAGGTGCACACGGCCCTGCACAAAGACGACAGGGGTTCCCTCCAGGGTTCCAAACACGAGCCGCCCGTGGTGGCCGCTGACGGTCGAGGCCGGATAGCCCGGAATATCCGGCCCATCCACAACGGTGGTATCCTGGGCGGCATCGGCCAGAGCCCCCAGCCCCGAGCCCAGAATTAACGCAACGCGGGGCGTCGCTGCCGTGTGGGCGCGGACGGCGTCGACCGCGGGGCGCAAGTCCTCTTCGTGAGCGGTAGGGTCGGACTGGACGGGCATCGGAGCGGGGGATGGTGTGACAAACGTCGAGAGGGCGGAACAGGATAGCCGACGGCGCGGGCAGTTGCCACCCGCCCTTACGAGGACGCCCGCAAGATGCGGTAGTTGCGCAGGCTCCACAGCAGCTGCTCACCAACGACGCGGAGCGTGGTGGCGAGCGGGATCGAGATCAGCATCCCTACAATGCCGGCCAGCTGGGCCCCCACGAGCACCACGAACAGAATCACGAGCGGATGGGCCTTGGCCGCCTTCGAGAAGATGAGGGGCTGCAGCAGCACGTTGTCGGCAAGCTGCGTGAGGGCCATGGCGAGGGCCACGCCGGGCACCAGTGCCATATTTCCCGTCTGTGCGATCCCCACGAGCGTCCCGCAGAGGAAGCCAAGAAACGGACCGAAGTACGGAATGGTATTCGCCAGTCCCGTAAAGATGCCAATGGCGATCGCGCTCTGCAGCCCCACCAGCCACAGCAGGAAGGAGGCAATGAGGGCAATCGACGTGCACTGTACAAGAAGCGCCCGGAAGTACCGCCCGATGTTGACCTCCACCTTGTCCAGAATTGCAAGCGTGACCTCGAAGTATCGATTCGGGACGAGACTCAGCAGGCGCTGGCGGATCTGGATTCCGTCCTTCAACAGGAAGAACGTGACGAAGGGGATGATGACGACAGCGTACACGATGTTTGTGAACACGGTCACGACTGAGGTCAGCGTCTGCGTCACGCGGTCCCCACGCACCAGGTCGCCCTGCACGAGGGCCGTTGCCATCTGCTCCACGTTGCGCACGAGCGTGCCCTGTTCGAGCGGCACTACCTGCCGAAGCTGCCGCTCCAGATACGTGGCCACGTCGCGTGCGGCCTCCACGCTCACCAGCTGCGAGAGGTCCTGGACCTGCTGTGCCAGGAAGGGCACCACGGACGTGACAGCAATCCCTATGGCCCCAATGACGGCGAGAAAGGTGAGAAAAATGGCCGGAACCCGGCCGAGCCCCCATCCCTGCACGCGGTCCACGACAGGGCGGAGTAGATAGGCCAGGATGCCCCCGACGACCAGGTAGAGCACCAGGCCGGCAAAATACCACAGCCCCCATCCCACAGCCCCCACCGCGGCGGCGGCAAGCAGGAAGCGCACCACCCGGTCCAGCGTAATGGGGCCGCGCTCCGCCGGGGGACGGCGCTCCTCCACGGGCGGGGGCTGCACCGAGTCGGGCGTGGGAGGGGCCGTCTTCGCGGCCTCGCGCTCGGCGTTTGCCGCGGGCGTCTGCACCGGGCGAAGGGGGGAGGCCTCGTCGGTCGAGGAAGATGTGGGCGCGGCGTCGTCGGGCATGGCACCGAAGCGGGACGTGCGGAGTGGCGCGGCTTCAGAGAGACCCCCTACCGGTCCGGTCCGCGCCGCTCCAATTCGTCGAGAATGGGGTAGATGGTATCGGACGTAAAGCCGCGACGGCGAAGGTAGCGGTACAGCTTCTGCTTTCGCCGCCGGGGATCGTCCTCGTCGGCCAGGCGGGGCCAGCGCTTTTCGGCGTGGGCGCGGGCCGCCGCTTTTGGGTCCTGATCCACAAAGAAGTCGTCGACGGCTGGGCCGGCTATGGCACGGTCGATGCCTCGCTCGACCAACTCGCGGCGGAGGCGGACGGGTCCGTACTGTTTGCTCGCAAAGCGGTTGCGCACGTAGTCCCGAGCATAGGCCTCATCGTCGAGATACTCCAGTTCGTAGAGTCGGGCCACCACATCGTCAATGATAGTCTGGCCAACCTCCTGTCGGCGCAGCTTCCGGCGCACCTCCTCCTCGGTCCGCGGCTTATGTGCCAGATAGTTGAGGGCGCGCTGCTTGGCCTCGACGTACGCCTCATCCTGCTCCACGCGCCGCCGCTCCTCCTCCGACAGGGAACGCCCCTCTCGAAGCCCGTGCTTCGCGGCGACGTCCTCGTGCACCCCAAACGCAAACTCCCCGTCGAGAAAAACCGACACACGGTCGTCGTTGTGAGTTTGAGCGTCCAGGCGCGTAATCGTTGCCGACGAAGCAGACTCGGCCATGATGGGACACGGTGCGAGTGATGAGCGGATCTGTGCTGTTCTACGACGGCTCTGTCGACTGGATTCGTCCGGCAGTGCCCGAGGGCGCCTCACAGTCATTGGTACCGGACGTCACCACGCGAGCGAGCGAGTCCACCGCCACCGCCGTCGCAATGCCCAGGGCACCCTCCACGTTGGAAATCGGTTCGCGCAGGTCCGGATCCGTGCGGCTGCGGGCAAAATTGCCGAACGCCGAGTCCCCGCGCACAAGGGTCGCCGTGAGTTCGTGGGTTGGAAGGGGCGCGGTGCTGCTGTCCACCGGCACGGCGTACACCCCAGTCCACCGCCGCTGTCCCTCCTCCTGGCCAAACCGATCCTCGCGGCGGATATCTATGGGCTGCAGGAAGCGGTCCACGAGGCGGGACGAAAACTGGGAGGTGTCCGGCCGCAGCCGGGCGCGGACCCACTGCGTGGAATCGGCGCCTGTGCGCCGGCCCGCCGCCGTCCAGCGAACCGTCACGTCAATGGGATAGATGTAGCCGCGTTCGGCGGGAATATCGAGCGAGTCGCGGCGAAGGGAATCGACCCGAACAGCCCGCACCGGCTCGTCCGGGGCTCGCACGCACACGTCCGCCACCTGGAGGGCCGGCGGTGTGGTCCCGTGGGCCCGCGCCTGTTCGTCGTTCCACCACACGTTGAGCGCCCACGATCCCCGAGCCGGCACGGTATCGTTGGACGCAGCGGGCACGTACTGTCCGGGGCGCTGGGGCATTTCGTCGTACGCAATGGTGTCCCCCTCCAACGTCATCACAACCTGGGCCCCCGTTGCCGCATCATCCGGGGCCCCGTTCGTCGGGCCGAGGGGGCGCGTCTGTCGCAGCGTGAGGGTCGGCGGTGGGCGTCCCGTTTCGACAAATGCGTCTACGACGAGCGACTCCCGCTCGGCGGCCTCTGGCGCCCAGTCGCACCGAATGAGACCGAGAACCAGCCCCGCGGCCAGAATGCCCCGGACAACCGCGGATGCACGATACTGCATGACAGACACGCCGTTGATGAGAGAAAGCATACCCCGGGTCGTCAGAGGCTCATTTCGAGCTCCAGAAGGGGCAAAATGGGAAGGCCGCGCTGTGACTCTGTCGTCACGCCGGATGAGGTCGGGCGGTAGGTGCGATCCGCCTCATTGGCCCGGTTGGTTGCGTTGTACAGATTGAGCCGCGCCGCCCAGTCCGCCGACAAAAACTGGAAGGCATAGCCGAAGATGAGATCGATCCGGAAGTGTGGATCGAGCCGGTCGTTGTTTATCTCAGGCCGGTACAGATATGTGTCGGGGCCTGCCTCCACCGGATCGCCGACCCGGTAGCGCGCCTCGGGGGTCGTGGTTGGGTAGCCGCTCCGCCACTCGGAAGCCACCGTGGCCCGCCACGCCCCCCCCTCCCAGCTCACAGCCCCGCGAACGGAGTACGGCACATCGAGGTCGGCCGGGCGCCACCGATCCCCCGTTTGAACCTGACCGGGCGCCCGAAGGAAGGTGCGCCCGCTGCTAACCCCCATCCGGGCATTCCATGGGCCCCGGTTGTACACGGCGCTCAGCTCGGCCCCAAACGAACGCTTCTCGCCCACGGTGTACTGGCCGACGAGCGCCCCCACCTCGATGCCCGGCCCCTCAATGCCATCCTTTTCCTGAAAGACATCCGCCGGAACGAGGATCCGACGGGCGCCCTGCAGGTAGGTGTCGAGCTCAAGCGTAAGGCCCTCCCGAAGCTGACTCTGGGCCCCCAGGCCCACCTGCGCCCCCATGGCCGGCCGCACCTGCGCACTCGAGGGCACCCAGCGGCTCGACACCAGATCGTACGCCAGCGAATAGCGATCCCGGAGCCGATGCAGATACTGCACGTGGATCCCGGCACTGCCATTCAGCACCAGACGCTGCGGATCCACCACGTAACGTCCCCCGAGCCGAGGGGCCACGCGCACGAATCCGCCGTTGCTAAACACGCTGGCCCGCACGCCCGGCTCAACCGTCCATCGCGGCGTGGGCGTCCATCGGTCCTGCACGTATCCCGCCACCTTGACCGCCCCAACGCGGCTCTCTTGGTCTCGCCGCTGCGTGACGCCCGCCGACCGCTGCAGACGACTGCGCAGAGCGCTCTCAAACTGCAAGGTCGACACCTCGACGCCCCCGCTTAGCTCATGACGCACCGAATGATGGTATGTCGCGTGCACCCGGGCGCCGATGTCGTGCAGGCGCACCCGATAATCTGAGGTGAGCGCCGAGGTCGTGGTCGGTTGCACGAGTGATCCCTCATCGGCCCGATACCCCGAGTAGTACGCCGTCGTGGTTACGAAAACGTTCTCGGTGGGCAGGTACTGATGCTGTGCACTCACGACCCGATTCTCCCAGTCCTGATCGACCTCAAAGAAGAGGTCGGCCGGCCGAAGCCACGAGTCGAAGTCGAGCGACAGGTCAAACGGAAGGCGCAGGTTTAAATTGTCGCGCCCGAAGTAGTAGCTGAGCGTCCATCGGTGTGCCTCATTGGCCCGGTGGGCGATTTTGGCACTCGTGTCGTAGAAGAAATAGCCAGTCCGCAGCGTATCGCGCCGCCCCCTCTCGTCGGTGACCGGGTGGGTGCGCCCGATGAGCTTGTCGATGTAGGAGCGGCGCCCCGACAGCATAAAGGAGGTGCTGGACGTAACGGGGGCTTCAATGCGAAAGCGTCCGCTGAGGGCCCCGAAGGCCGCCTCGGCCGTCGCCTGCTCACGGCTTCCGTCTTTCATCTGAGCATCGAGCACCGCGGACAGCCGGCCCCCGTGCTCTACCGGAAAGCCGCCGCGGTACAGGGTCGTCGACTTGAGCGTGCCGGTCTGGAAGGTGGAAATCAGGTTGAAGGCATGCCAGGGGTGGTAGACCGGGGCTCCGTCCAGCAGGTATAGGTTTTGATCGGGATCCGCTCCGCGCACGCTCAATCCGCCCCCAACCACCCCCGCCTTGCGAATGCCGGGGGTCCACTGCAGGACCCGAAACAAATCCGGCTCGCTGAAGGACGGCAGCTGCTCCAACTGCCCAAGCGGGACGGACATCATCCCAGGGCGCTCCACCCCGTTGTTGGTGTCTGTTGACCCTGCCCGCACGACCACCTCATCCGCCTGAATCGGGGCGGGCGCAATCGAAATTGTCCCGGCGTCTTGCCCCGCCACGAGCGTTGTGTCGACCGTGCGGTAGCCCACGTAGGAAATTTGGGCTTCGTACGAGCCGGGCGGGAGCGACGAAAAGACGAAATAGCCGTCTCGGTTCGTTGTGGTTCCCGCCTTCAGTTCCGTCAGACGAACGTTCGCCCCGGGCAACCGCTCGCCCGTTTCCCCGTCGACAATGTGCCCACTGAGGGACACGCGATCGGCAGCGCCCGGGGCCGCAGGGCCCGATGTGCGCACCAGTACGTACTGGCGCCGTCGTACGCGCTCGGCCTGAAGGCCCGTCCCGTCGAGCACGCAATGCAGGGCCGCCGCCGGATCCTCCCCCTCATAGGAACAGGAGGTCGTTTTCCCCTGCACGAGCCGGTCGGCGTAGACCAAATCCAGCCGCCCTTCGGCCCGCAGCGACGACAAAACCGCGCTGAGAGAGTCGTCCTGCGCCGCGACCCGAATGGGCGCCTCCTGGGCCCACCCCGCCCTGCTCCCCACCGCCCACAGACAGGCCCCCAGCAGAATGAAGACGAGCAGGCGCGAAGGCACAGGACGCGGCAACCTTGACCGACGACAGTGAGTACGGTCGAGGTCCTACACGCAATCGGGCCCTCTGTTCGGCCTGATGCCTCACAATGAGAGCGGGGATGGGGGCTGCGCTATTCGACCGGAACGATTCGGTACTCCCCCTCTGCTGGAATCTGCACGTCGGCGTTCAGGGTCTTGGCCAGCGTGCGGAGCACCTCTTGGACCGACTGGTCCTGCTTGAAGGTGCCGGAGACGGATTCGTCTCGGAGGGCTGGCGCGACGGAAATGTCCGCCTCGTAGTGTCGCTGTAGACGATCGACGAGGGCCGACATCGGGGTCGAGCGAAAGACAAAGAGCCCCGTCCAGTCGAGTGCGGTGGTCAGGTCCACGGCGGTCGGCGTAGCGGGGGGCTTTCCCTCCGCCACTCGGCTTCGCTGGCCGGGCTCCAGCGTGACGGGGCCGGCCCCATCAGTCACGGCTCCGATATTGACTCGCCCCTCCGCAAGCACGACGGCGGTCGTGTCCTCTCCTGTCAGAACGCCGAACTGCGTGCCGAGGACCGTGGCGGTGGCGCTGGGCGTCTCTACGGAAAAGTCAGGGCCGTCGGCGCGGCGCGGCACGTCGAAGAACGCGCGTCCGTTTCGCAGCGTGACCTCACGGGCGGTGGTATCGGAAAGAGTCGTGGGGTACGAGAACGTCGCCCCGCCCACGAGTCGCACCGTAGAGCCGTCCGCAAGGTCCACGACGCGGGTCTCCCCTTCGTCGACCGTGACGGTGGTCACCGCCTCCTCTTGCGACCAGTAAAGTGTCGCCAGAACGGCAGCGCCGACCACCAGGGCCGCCACGGCCAGCCGACGCGTCCACCACTGTGCGACACGTCCGGAGCGACGGGTGGACTGGCGGGGCGGTCGATCGGCGGCAGGGGACGCCTCGGACGAGGCGCGACGGGCCGAGGCAGGCGTGCCATCCGTCTCCCGTGCCCACGCGGCCTCAAAGGCCTCGTGGTCGTCTTGGATGCGCTCTACGACCCGCTCCAGAGCCGGAACGGTGTCCAGGGCCTGCTCGATGTCGTCTCGCGTGGCCGCAAGGGCGTCTTGCTCCTCCGCGGTCAATACGGCCCCGTGCCCGGCCTCGTCCAGCGCGTACAGCACAAGGAGACGACGCCCCGGCAGGTGGTCCTGAAGCCGTTTCCGGATGCGATCCCGCACGGCGCACCAGTGCGCCCACGCCCGCGCAAGAGACGGGTTGTCGTCCAGCTCCCGCTGGATGGACAGCTGGCCTGTGGGGGTGTCGTCGAACAGTAACGTCTCGTATATGTCCTCCATGAGGCTGCGGTTGGTCGATCCATAAACCCGCGTCCCCGCCACTGCGAAGGGGCCGCGCCGCGGCGTCCATCCATTGCGTCAAGACGCATGTGCGGTATCTAGGGGGGTAGGCCGCAATGCCCTGGCAAAAGGTAACATGCTTGTTTCCCCGTTTTTTCCACTGGGACGACCGACGTCAAAGCCCCCCAAACCACAGCAGGGCCAGAAGAACGCTGAGGGCGTCCCGCATTTTCTCGAAGGCCCGTTTCACCTGCATTTTCACAGCCGCCTCCGTGGTGTCGAGCATTTGCGCAATCTCTCGGTAAATGTATCCATACTCACGGAGCTCCATGATGCGCCGGGCCTTCGGGGTAAGCACATCGAGGGCCTTCTCCACGTCTACCTCTGCGCTCCGGTCGTCGGGGTCGGTGGTGCGCTGCGGGGGAAGGTCGGGGTCGTAGAGGCGCTCCTTCATGTCGTAGCGGCCGCGGTAGTAGTCCTGCAACTCGAACAAGGCCGCCTTCATCGCGAACGACTTAAGGCTGCCCGGCTTTTTTAGCTCTTCGAGCCCCTCGTGCACCCGCATCAGGGTGTTCTGTACGAGGTCGTCCACATCGGCCTCCTTGCCGATCCGTTTGATAAAGTAGCCCCGCAGGATTGGCTCCAGGCGGCGCAGGAGGTCGTTTCGAGCGTCGTCGTCTCCCTCCTGAGCCCGACGGACGTGGGCGGAATCGAACTCGGGATCGGCCATAGGGGGGCAAGAGAGCAGAGCGGGCGTACGCAAACCAGGCGCGACCAGTCTCCGGGGCCGGCGGGGCCCGGCAGAGAACTGACCGTTCGTCACACCGTACAAGAAGCGGAGCTTATAGGTTGCTCAGGTCTCCTGTCGGCGGCCGTGAGAGGCCCCGGCCTCTTGGCTGGCCTCCGCGGAGCCCCAGGCTGACGGCCAGCGCTTCCGGTACTCTGTACGCACACGATTTGTCCATGCAATCCTCACGACCATGAGTTTGTACGACCTACACAACGCGAAGCTGAATGAGATGGAGGGCGAAGGGTTCGCCTATTCCGAGAAAACGGTGTACGGAAAAGAGTACAAGGGCGTCTTCTTCGGGAACGACGAGGACGAAATTGAAAAGATCGTCGACGAGGAGGAAGAACCGACCTTCGAAGGGATCCTGTACGATCGGAGTCGGGAGCGCGAAAAGAGCTTTTCCGTGGAGATCACCGACGTCATCAGTACGCCGTCGGGGGAGCGCGCGGACTTTGTGGCGACGGAGAAGCCGTAGCGCCGCTGGTGGCGACGCATCTGAGGACGTGCATGAGGGCTGAGCCGACTCCGGTTCAGCCCTTTTTTGCAGCGGCCAACGCGCAGCGGGCAGGCCGCTCAGCTGTCGTCGTCCGAGCCGGCACCACGAGCCCGGAAATTGTAGGTCACCCCAATCTCTGGGGTTTGCTGCACAACGTCGACCCCACCATAGAGAACAATGCGCCCCAGGTTGCCGACCAGGCCGGTCGAGACTGAGGGCCGCACGTTCGGGGCCCGTGCGGCATCGATCTGTACGCCGGCCCCAACGGCTGGCTGTACAGGCGCGCGGAACACGTCGTAGAAGCCGAGGGCTTTCGCGGTGAGTCGTTGGCCGGCATCGTCCTCAAGAACGGCCGCGCTTACGGCAGCCTGCAGCTGGATCCCGCCCCGGGGATGGGTATAGCCGGCGGCAAGCCCGAGCGGGGTATCGCCCGTTCCGTAGAGCCCGACGGTGCCTCCAATCACGGCCGTTAGCGCCACCGCCCCTGCGGCCACGAGGGCCGGGCCGCGCAGGTTGGGTCCGTCGTCCTCGTCATCGTCGTCTTTCGTGTCTCTCCCATCGGGTTCTCCGCCGTCGGAGCCCGACGTGCGTCCTTCGTTCTGTTCGTCCGTCTCCTCAGGCGCATCGCGTCCGGTGCGCTCTCCATCGGCCGGGGTCTCTTGGCCCGCCGCCTCACCGGCATCGCCCACGCGGCCTTCCTGCCCGGTGGGCTGGCCAGCGGTCTCGCCCCGAAGACGCACCTCCCGACCATCGCCCGAGGCGCCCCGGTCCACGTAGTACGGACGCGGCGCAAGCCGCCAGCCAATCCGGACGCTCGTGCGGGGTGTGTAGACGCTCGGGCTGCGGCGCGGCGCCGGCTCTTGTCGGCGCGTGTCGGGGGCCTCTCCTGCGCGGTCGGAGGGGCGACGTGCATCGGCGGAGGAGAACCCCATCCGCTCCACAACTATGTTCTGGAGCGTGACACCACGCCGGAGCGCTCGGCGCGCCTCCTCGGACGGGACATCGAGAAAGACGCGGTCGTGCCCCACCTCCACCTCAAACGAGTAGACGCTTGGCAGCGAGCGGAGCGCCATGCTGTCTACCGCCACAATCATCTCCCCGATGGCCTCCCCCTCGGCAATCACCTCGGCCCGAAGCTCCACGTTTGTCATCCGGACCTCCTCCGGGCCCTCACGGCGCGGCACCACCTCGCCCTCGTACAGCACACGCTGTCCCGGCCGCCAGCCGAGCACAAAGGACCAGCGCGACGTGGAGTCAGTGGCCGCGTACCGGTAGTCGAGGCCCAGCGAGTCGAGCTTGGGGAGCAGGTACGGCGCACGGGATTCCATGTCCCGAAGCAGCCCCGGGAGCGACTCGGGCCAGTCGGTGAGTGCGACGGTCCCTTGGTTTGCCTCCGGGCCACGCGCGGCCTCTCTCTGCACAGAATCACGCTCCTGGGCGCATACCCGCCCGGCGCTAACAGCGAAAAGAAGGACGGCAAGAAAAAGGGGACGAGACATGTGGAAGGCGGTCCGGAAAGGAAGAGGACGAATGGCCCTTATAAGCCGCACGCGCTCGTCAGAAAGTTACAGCCCGGGCCCGCTCGTCGGGAGCACACGGCCCGTCAGAACGTGCGGATCACCTCCAGGAAGGCTTCGCCGTAGCGGTCGCGCTTCACATCGCCCACGCCGTGGAGGCGTCGGAAGGCATCGAGCGTCGTGGGCCGGTGCTCCACCATGGCGCGGAGGGTCTTGTCGTTGAAGATGACGTACGGCGGCACCTCCTGTTCTTTTGCGAGCTCGGTCCGTGTTTCCCGGAGCGCCTCGAACAGCTCGCGGTCCGGCCCCGTCGCCGGGAGGGGATTGGTTTCATCGGCCGTACGCGTCGTTGACGCCGAGCTGCTTCCGTTCGATCGGGGCCGTTTTCGGAGGGCAACCGTCGCATTCCCACGCAGAACGGACCGGCAGGCCTCAGTGAGCCGGAGGGCCCCGTACCCCGCCACGTCAACGTCCACCAGTCCCTTGGCCACCAGCTGCCGAACCACAGTGCGCCACTCGCCCTTTGAGCGATCCGCCCCGATGCCGTAGGTCGACACCTCGTCGTGGTCGTGCCGGCGGACCTTTTCAGTGTCGTTGCCCAGGAGAACGTCGGTCACATGGCCACTGCCGAAGCGCTGGCCGGTGCGCGCGATGCAGGAAAGCACCTTCTGCGCGGCGGTGGTGGCGTCGCGGGTATCGGGCGGGTCGAGGCAATTGTCGCAGTTGCCGCACCGCTCCTGATCCCTCTCTTCACCAAAGTAATTGAGCAGCACCGTGCGGCGACAGTCGGCCGTCTCACAGTAGCCCAGCAGGGCATTCAGCTTATGGCGCTGGGCCCAGCGGTGCTCCTCGTGCTCGGTGCCCTGATCGATGAGCTGGCGCAGGCGCACCACATCGCCGCGGCGATACGTCATCCAGGCGGTGGCCGGGCGGCCGTCGCGCCCGGCGCGGCCGGTCTCCTGGTGGTACGCCTCCAGGGTTTTCGGGACGTCGAGGTGGGCCACGAAGCGCACGTCGGGTTTGTCGATGCCCATGCCGAACGCCACCGTGGCGACCACGATGAGCCCATCCTCTCGCAGAAAGCGGGCCTGGTGCTCGTTCCGCTTCGCATCCGACAGGCCGGCGTGGTACGGGACGGCGGTATGCCCCTTCTCCTCCAGCCAATCGGCCGTTTGCTCCACGCTGTTGCGCGTGAGGCGGTACACGATGCCGTTCTCGCCAGGATGCGTTCGCGCAATGAAGTCGCCAAGTTGCTGGAGGGGATCCGCCCCTTTCGGCTCGACAACATACCGGATGTTGGGGCGGTCGAAGCCCGTCACAAACCGGTCCGGCTCGTCCATGCCCAGCCGGTCGAGGATGACCTGCT
>JAWOAQ010000001.1:0-10139 GCA_046498495.1 Salinibacter sp.
GTCGACCCTTGACACCACGCACCGATTCCCCTCGAACGCGGACCACAGCAAACAATACGGGCGGATGACACACCGGGACCCGTTTCCCAACCGTCATCCTATCCATGCTCTCCTGCCTTCTCAGTCGTGCCCTTCCGGTCGCCCTCCTCCTGCTGTTGCCGGCCAGCGCCGCGGCCCAATCGTCCCCCGGCTCAACGCATCGGCTGCTCCTCACCAACGCCCGCCTCGTCGATCCAGAGTCGAAGAGAATCCACCGCGGCGCCCTTCGCATTGAGGGCGAACGAATTGACGCGGTGCTCGACGACGCCCCCGCCCGCTTTGACGGTCGCACCCTCGACCTCGACGGGAAATGGGTCCTCCCCGGCCTCGTCGACGCCCACGTCCACTCGTGGGGCAACGCGGGCCCCACATTTCAGGAGCGCCAACTGCTGCAGACCGACGGCACGGCGCGCACCATGCTCTACGCCGGCGTCACGGCCTTCCTCGACCTCTTCTCCCCGGAAGACTACATCTTCGACCTCCGCAACAAGCAGCGACGCGACGGCCTCCGAGCGGCCGACATCTACGCCGCCGGCCCCATCCTTACCTGTCCCGACGGCCACGGCACCGAATACGGCACGCCCACCCGCACCGTCCCCTCGCCGACGGACGCCCGCCAGACGGTCGACTCGCTCGCGGCCCGCCGGCCCGATGTGGTGAAGCTCGTCTACCATCCGTACCGCACCGAGCGCTTTCCGTCCATGGACCGGCCCACAATGGCGGCAATTGTCGACGCCGCACGCGCCCACGGCCTCCTGACAGTCGTCCACATCAAATCGTGGGAAGGGGCACACGAGGCCATCGTGGCGGGCGTGGACGTCATCACGCACACACCGCCTGCGCCCCTCCCCGACTCCACCCTCTCGGCAATGCAGGCACACGGCACCGCCTGGATTCCCACACTCGCCGTGCACACGGAGCTCTCCCACCTGCTCGAACACCCCGAGCGTCTCCAAAACGATCTGCTCCGGGCCGTCGCGGACTCGTCCCTCCGGGCCGCCTACCGCGACACAACCGGCCTCCCTCCACAGATTCAGTCCTGGATGGATCGACAATCTCAGCACCGCAGCACACGTCTCCAGGCGGTCAAAAAGGGAGCCGACGCTGGTATTCCCCTCCTCGCCGGCACCGACGCCGGCAACCCGGGCCTCATCCAGGGCTACTCGCTCCACCGCGAGCTCCAGCTGTTGGCCGACGCCGGCCTCTCAAACTGGGACGTCCTCTCCGCAGCTACGACGCAACCCGGCCGTCTTCTCGACGCGCCCTTTGGCCTCCGTCCCGGGGCCCGTGCCAACCTGCTCGTCCTCAAGGACTCGCCCCGTGCGGACATTCACCACACCCAGGACATCCACCGGGTGATCTATCGGGGCCGTGTGGTGGACCGGTCTGCCATTCGGAACGAAGATCCGTCCGCAGTCCCCGACGTGCCCGCCCCATAGCGCGCGTCCTTCTCTCTGCTCACCATTCCAGCGTTAACATGCTTCGACTGTCGCAGCTCGCCGCCATGCTCGCCGTCCCCTTTGCCCTCCTTGCGTGCGGGTCCAGTTCGCCCCTTGCCCCCGCCGCCTCGGCCTCTGCTCCCAACATAGCCACGGCGGATTCGCTCCTCCAGCGAGCAAAAACCCTCATCGACGAGGGGGCGGATCACGGGGCCCTGGACTCACTCAAACACGCTCGGTCCCTCGCCGTGCAGGCCACCGGCGAGTCCGACCGCCGGGCCCTCGCCCACTACTACGCCGCCCTCGCCGGCTACCGCACCGCCAACCAGTTGCCCGAAGACGCTGAGGAGCGCCGGGAGGCCCACACTGAAGATGCCATCCGCCACCTGAAACGCGCGACCGACGTGGACTCCAAGATGGCCGACGCCTGGGCCCTCCTGGCCGGCAGCTACGGACAGATGATGGGCATGAACCCCATGCAGGGCATGACCCTAAGCTCTGACGCCGACGACGCCATCGAGCGAGCAAAGGACCTCGCCCCCAGGAACCCGCGCGTCTGGATCATCGACGGCACGTCGGATTTCTTTACGCCCTCTATGTTTGGCGGCGACAAAGAGCGCGCCCTCGAGAAATTCGAGAAAGCCGCCCGGCTTGCCGAGCAAGAGTCCACAGACGACCCACTCGCGCCCAGCTGGGGCCACGCCGAGGCCTACGCGTGGACGGGCCTCGTCCACATGGACGCCGACCGGTACGAGGACGCCCGATCCGCCTTCCAGACCGCTCTCAACCTCGACCCCGACTTCGGCTGGGTGCAGGAGGTCCTTCTTCCCCGGCTCGACGAACAGACCGGATAACCCCGTTCTTCTCTGTCCCGTCCCGCCATGCCGCCTCGCCCCCCCTCTTCCGACACTCCGTCCCCATCCCCGCGCCTGTCCAGGCCCAGCATCACGGCACGGGGCGTGGCTCTCGTGGCGCTCTTTTGGGGACTTTATACCGTGCTCTACGCCCTCCTCATCGCCCGCGGCGAAGGCGTGCCGCTGGCATGGGCCATCCCCAGCCAGGTCATTTCGAACGGCCTGCTGGCGCTCTACAGCGTGCCGATCTGGTGGCTTACGGTCCGGCGAATGGATCGCACGCACTGGGGCTGGGTGCTGGCCGTTCACGTCGTCCTGGCCCCCCTTTACGCCTGGGTCGGGCTCGAAAGCTATTTCCTATTCTACAACCAGGCCCTCGGGATTGACCTTCGCGCGGCACTCGGCGACCGCTACCAGTGGATTTTTCTCTCCAACGTGACGGTCTACGTCGTCCAGTTTGCTGTGTACCACCTGGTGCGGTACGTGCAGCGCCTCCGTCAGCAAGAGCAACAGGCTACCGAACTGTGGGCCCGCGCCCGCGAGCAAGAGCTGGCCGCCCTCAAAGCCCAAATCAATCCGCACTTCCTCTTCAACACGCTCAACTCCATCAGCGCCACGCTGAAGCACGACCCCGATCGGGCCCGCGAGATGATCGCCAAGCTGTCTGATCTCCTGCGCTACGCCCTCGATGGCACCGAGCGCACGGCCGTGCCGCTCCGCGAGGAGGTCGACTTTGCCCGGCGCTACCTGGCCCTGGAGGCCCACCGGTTTTCGGACCGGCTGAACACGAAGGTCGAGGTGTCGGCTCCTGACGACGTCCTCGACACACCCGTGCCGCCCATGATTCTACAGCCTCTCGTCGAAAATGCCCTTCGGCACGGAATTGCCCAAAGCGAAGACGGCGGCACGGTCGCAGTGACGGTATCGGCCGACGACCAGCGCGTGCAGGTGTGCGTGGCGGACACGGGCGTGGGCTGCGACGACGATCCGCTCGCCACATCGGACGACGGAACGGGCCTTCCCAACACCAACGTCCGACTACAACGCACCTTCGGCCCCGAGGCGGCCCTGCAAACCGCCCCGAACGATCCGTCGGGCCTCCGCGTCTGGTTCTCCCTCCCTCAGGATGCCGCTGCGTAACGCCACTCGCCGGGACGCTTCGGCGTCTCCACGCGTTTCCCCTTCGATCCCAATGCCCCCTCACGATGCGTGCCCTCATCGTCGACGACGAACCACCCGCCCGCACCCTTCTCCGCGAGTACCTCGCCGAGGTTGATCCGATCGAGATCATTGGCGAGTGTGGCAACGGGCGGGAGGCGATCGAAGCCATCAACGAGCAGGCCCCCGATCTTGTCTTCCTCGACGTGCAGATGCCGGGGCTCGACGGCTTCGACGTGCTCGAACAGATCGAGACGCTGCCCACCATCATCTTCTCCACCGCCTACGACGAGTACGCCATCGAGGCCTTCGACGCCGGGGCGGTCGATTATCTTCTGAAGCCCTACAGCCGGGCCCGCTTCCACACGGCCGTAGAGCGCGCCCTGGACCGCCACAACCAGACGAACGACGCGTACGCCGACCGGCTGGCAACCCTCCTACAAAAGGTCCGGGCGTCCGATGACGAGACGCCGGATCGGATCTACGTGCGCCACGGCGAAAAAATCATCCCCGTCGCCCCCGAGGACATTCGCTGGATCGAGGCGGCCGGCGACTACGCCAAGCTCCACACGGCCGAGAAGACGTACCTCTCGTCCGCAAACCTCGGCGAATTGGCCGACCGGCTCGACCCAAAGCAGTTCGCGCGTGTGCACCGGTCTCACATTATCGCGTTTCCGGCCGTCGACCATCTGCGCAGCGACGGCTCCGGCGGGTACCACGCCGTCCTCGACGACGGGACAACGGTGCGTGTGAGCCGCTCCTACGCTCCGGACATCCGCGACCGAGTTGTGTAATGATCGTTGGTTCCTCTGCTACGAGGACGCGTTGAACGGAAGACCCTCGTCTTCTCCCCCAAACGGTGCAAGGCGCACATCCGGCACCTCCGCCAGCGTCGTCTCCCGAAACTTCATCTCCATTCGCTCTCGCTCGTCGGTCCAGTGGTCGTGGAGCGGGCAGGGTTCGGCCTCGCCACACCCCGGAAGGCCCAACACGCACTCGTTGAATAGATCATCCCCTTCGAGGGCCACCACGATGTTGTAGATCGAGATCTCGGAGGGGGCCTGCGTGAGGGCCACCCCCCCACCGCGTCCCCGCTTTGACGTGAGCAGACCCGCGTCGTTGAGCTCCTGCAGCACCTTCGTGAGAAACGAGAAGCCGATGTCCAGGTCGTCGCTCACAGCCCGAATGGACACGTAGCCCCGGGTGGGGTCCGCCCCGGACGTCCCCTCCAGCGTGGCGAGATACAACATCGCCCGGAGTCCATACTCGCAGCGTTTGGAGAGCAGCATGAAGCAACGAAACCAACCGAAAGGGAACGCGCAGCTTCTCCACCGACCATCCGGACACACGTTCCCTCCCGCCCCCTTGGCAGCGCCTCAACAATGGTTACAAAAAAGAAAAGCACACCTTTTTATCTTAAAAAGAAGGCACGCGCTGGCTTTCTTGCGGTATCGAACAATCCCGACAGGCCTACCGCGCAGGGGCGCTCCGCGTCCCTGCGCCTCTGCCATCCGTTCCCCAGAAACAACCCTCTGGTCTTTTGCGACACATCGACGAAGACATCACCATCGTGGGCGGAGGCCTTGGCGGGCTCTCCGCGGCGTGCTATCTCGCCGACGCCGGCGCCCGTGTAACGGTGCTCGAGCAACACGACCGTCTCGGTGGGGTCGCCGGGAGCTTCGAGATCGATGGCTTTCGGTTTGACTCCGGCCCGTCCTGGTACCTGATGCCGGAGGTCTTCGAGCGGTTTTTTGATCACTTCGGCCGGTCGGTCGAGACCGCGTATCCACTGGAGCGCCTCGACCCGAGTTATCGCATCTTTTGGAAAGACGGCGACCGGCTGGACGTGCCCGCGGACCCGGAGGCACTGGCCCCAAAACTGGAGGCGTACGAGGCGGGGGCCGCCGCGGCCTTCCGCCGCTATCTCGACCACGCGGAGGAGGTGTACGAGCTGGCAATGGATCGTTTCGTGTATCCCTTCCGGTCGGGCTGGACCGACTGGATCGATACCGACCTCCTGCGCTCCGCCCGGGCCCTGCCGCTGTTGCGCCCGATGGATCGGCACGTCCGGCAGTACGTCGAGCACCCAAAGCTGCGGCAGCTCCTGGAGTACAAGCTGGTATTTCTGGGCGGCTCGCCCTACAACACGCCCGCCCTCTACACCCTCATGAGCCACGTCGATTTCAACCAGGGCGTGTGGCACCCGCAGGGCGGAATGCAGTCACTGGTCGACGCCATCGCGGGTCTCGCAGAAGACCTGGGCGTCACCCTCGAAACGGGCGCCCCGGTCGAGGCCCTTCGATCGCAGAACCGCGGGGTTCGGGTCTCCGCAAACGGACGCTCGCACGTCGCCGACCGCGTGGTGGCCAACGCCCCGCCGGCCCATGTCGAGCAGACACTGCTCTCCCCGTCCCAGCGCGACCACGATGACGCGTACTGGGAGAGTCGCACCTACGGCCCCTCCGCCTACCTGCTGTACCTGGGCGTGAAGGGCGACGTGGAACCGCTGCGCCACCACACCCTCGTGCTCCCGCCCGACTGGGATCCCCACTTCGAACAGATTTTCGACGATCCCGCGTGGCCGTCCAATCCGGCCTACTACCTCCACGTCCCGTCGAAGACGGACCCGTCGTTCGCCCCCGACGGCCACCACTCGGTGTTCATTCTGGTCCCCATTGCGCCCGGGCTCCGCGACAACGCCGCCCGCCGTGCGAAGATGCGCGAGATGGTGCTCAACGATCTTGCCCGCCACGCGGTCGATCTGCGGGATCGCATCGTCGTGGAGGCGGACGCCTGCGTGTCGGACTTTGCCGAGGACTTTGGGCAGCCAAAGGGCAATGCTCTCGGCCTGGCTCACACCCTCACCCAGACCGGGCCGCTCCGCCCCGCCCACCGCGCTACGGAGGCCCCTGGGCTCTACTACGCGGGCGCCGACACGCAGCCGGGGGTGGGCGTGCCCATTTGTCTGATCAGTGGCGAACACGCCGCCCAGGCCATCGCCGCTGACGCCTGACCGCAGTTGTCGAATCACCCAGTCAATCCACTATGTCGATACGTTCCACGGCTTCCGTTTCGCCCCGGCAGCAAACGCCCCCCGTTTCGTCTACCGAGGATCCGTCCCAGCTCGCCCTCTGGGGCTCCCGGCTTGCCCTTGGCCTTCTCACGCTGGCCGGCCTTGGGGCCGCTGTGCTGGACGTGTCGCTTTCGATGACAGCCCAGATGATTGGGTACCTCATCGGGATGGTGGCCCTCAACCTGCCCCACGGCGGCTACGAGCACTTTGAGAACTTGCGCAACCGGCGGGTCTCATTCAGCCTCCGCTACATTGTCCTATACGTTTCTTTTCTGGTCGGATTCGTCGGGTTCTTTTTCGTCGCCCCCGTCGCAGCCCTCGCCCTGGCGTTCTCGACGGCTGTCATCAAGGGGGGACACGGCGGCCTGAAGGTGATGGACGCGCTTTGCGGCACGGACCACCTCCGCTATGGCTGGCAGCGCGGGCTGGCGGCGTTCGTGCGGGGCGGGGCCATTATGCTGGTGCCCCTGCTGGCGTGGCCGGGCGTCTACACCATGTTCTCCACGTACATGGTGCACATGTTTGACGCCGGTGCTACGCTGCCCCTGGCAACGCACCTGGCCGAGACCCAAACGGTGGTGGGGACCGTCTACGGAACCGGCCTGCTCCTCCACCTCGGAAGCGGCCTCTACGTCGGCGGGCTGTCGGCCGATTGGCTCACAGACCTGGCGGAAACGACCCTGCTGCTGCTCTACTTCACGTTCGTGCCCATGATGCTGGCCGTGGGCCTCTACTTCCCGCTCTGGTACACCCTGCGCCAGACGGCCCGCACGACGGCGGTGGCGGATGCCGATCCCGCTCCGGATCGTCTCTCCCTTCCGCTCACGTGGGCGGCCATGGTCCTGGGCGCGCTCGTGACGTTCGGCTTCATGGCCGCCTTCTACATCCTCGTGCCCCATCCGTTGGGCGGCGCGGGACTGCTGGCCGGGGCCGTGGCGTTCTATACGGTGTTCGTCTGTATCCTCGCACTGCCCCACATCGTCGTCGGGGAGTGGCTGGACCAGGCGCGGGGCATCTGGTACGTGCCGTAGCCCCGCTCCCCCCTCCCCAACTCGACTGCTTGCGTCCCCGATCACGCGTTTATGCCCATGGATGCCGACCAGGTCATTGTCCGGGACTCCATCATTGCCGCCGTGGCCCTCATGTTTGTGGCCGCGGGCCTTGCCGACGCGGTGCATATTCTCACCGGCCTCTCGTGGTGGGGCGCCGCCCCGCTCGGCGGAATCCTGTGGGGCACCGCCGCCACCCTGCTGTACCGTCGGGTCCAGCACCAACTGGCCGACCCGCCCAGCGAGACGGTGGCCTGACCCCCTCACGCAACCCGTCCCCCCGCCGTACGACCATGAGCACAACCGCCCCCACGACCGACACGCACGCGATTACTGTGCAGACCGAGACCCGCCGCCGCGCGATTGAGGCCGAGGCGGGAATCACGTTGCGCCAGGCCCTGCGCCGTTACGGGCATTCGCCGCACAATGCCGGTACGGACATCGTCAACTGCGGTGGGCGGGGCCACTGCGGGCTGTGCGTAGTCGAGATCGTTGACCCCCCAAACAGGCCCTCGACAGCACGCTCAGCGGCATGGGGATGGGACGCCTCTCGTGTCTCGTGACGGTCGATCACGACATGACCGTCCGGCTGTCGTCCCCCTTCGCTTATTCGAAGGGGCGGAGGGCGTCCTCCACCTGTGCGGCGTAGCCGCTCCCGAAGAGGTTCAGGTGGTTGATGAGATGATAGAGGTTGTAGATGTCGCGGCGCGTCTCGTACCCTGGCGCCAACGACCACGCCGACCGGTAGGCATCATAGAAGCGGTCGTCATACCCGCCAAAGAGTTCGGTCATGGCCAGGTCCGCCTCGCGGTGGCCGTAGTACGCCGCCGGATCGATGATGGCCGGTTCGCCGGTCGCGGTCACCATGTAGTTGCCGTTCCACAAATCGCCATGGAGGATGGATGCCGCGGGGGCGGGGGGAAGAATCTCAGGGAGGCGGCGGTACAGACGGTCGAGCGGGGCATCCCAGTCGGTCCGCCAGCGGCCTCGCTCCCGCGCCATCTCCACCTGCGGGGCCAGGCGTTGCTCCTGGAAAAAGGACGGCCAGCGGTCCATCCACGCGTTTGGCTGGGGCGACTGGCCGATAAAGTTGTCCTGCTCGAAGCCGTACGCGTCCGCGGTGTGCCGGTGCAGGGCCGCCAGTCCCGTGCCGAACGCCTCCCAGAATCGGCGCCCGCTCCGTCCCGAATTGATCCACTCCATGACCAGAAACCCAGGCCGGTTGCCCTCGGGCGGAGCCGTTTCGACGACCGACGGGATGGTCAGCGGACTGTCGGCCGCGGCGAGGGCCTCCAGCCCGGCCGCCTCGCCCGGAAAGGTGCGTGCCACTGCGTCGTCGCCGTACTTCAGGAAGAGGGGCGCCCCGCCAGTTTCGATCCGGGAGGCATTGGCAATGCACCCGCCCCTCACGGCCGCGGCCGACTCGACCGTGATGTGGAGCCGGTCTTCCAGTTCGTTACGAAGGGCATCCGGAACCATCTGTCGTGGACGTGTGGCTGTCAATGCGTATCAACAGTATCCGAAGGCTCCCGCCTGCCGCTTCGATGCCCTTCTCACTCCGACCGGCCCTCGTCTCCCTCGGCCCCTTCGGCCGCCTCCAGAAGGTCGTACTCGTCCACCAGACGGTGCAGCAACATATCGGCGGTTCGCTCGACGATGTCGTAGACCTTCTCGAAGCCCTGCCGCCCCCCGTGGTACGGATCCGGGACCTGGTAGTCGCCCGGCTCGGGATCAAATTCCCGAAAGAGGCGCACCTTACCGCCCTGCTCGTCGTTCTCGTCGAGGTGGAGCACGTCGCGCAGGTTGCTCTTGTCCATCACAAAGACGTGATCGAACCGCTCCAGGTCGTCTTTCGAGAACTGAGAGGCCCGGTGCGCGTCGAGCGAGTGCCCGTGGCGCTCCGCCGTCTGGCGCATGCGCTGGTCGGCCTGCTCCCCCACGTGATAGTTGCTCGTGCCCGAGGACACGATCTCAAAATGATCGTCCAATTCGGCTGCTTCCACCTTGTCGCGGAAGACGGCTTTGGCGAGCGGGCTTCGGCAGATGTTGCCGAGGCACACGAACTGGATGCGAATGGGGTCGGACATGGACACGGTGCGGACTGCTCGGGAGGGCAAATGGGGATGTACCGCACGTCTGTACGTGGCCCGTTGCCTTGTGTGCCGGGGCTCCCGATTCTAACAGGCTCTATACGCCTCGGCGTGCAACTGCCCTCTCGGTCAATCGTTGAGGGCTCTCCATTCATCCCGAACCGCCCCGCCTATGCCCCCCACTGCCCCCGAAAACGCCGTCCTCAGCGTCACCGAGTTGACCCGTGGTCTCAGCGACCTGGTCGAAGATCAGTACGATGACGTGTGGGTGGAAGGCGAACTGTCCAACTTTACACGAGCCGCGTCCGGCCACTGCTACTTTACGTTAAAGGACGCGGACGCGCAAATCCGGTGTGTGATGTGGAAGCACCTCACGAAATATGTCTTCTTCGAGCCGGAGGAGGGCATGCAGGTGCGCGTGAACGGCCACGCCTCCG
>JAWOAQ010000055.1:0-16128 GCA_046498495.1 Salinibacter sp.
GTGATGCCGGGGGACAACGCGACGTTTGAGGCGAGTTTGATTCAGCCGGTGGCCCTGGAGGAGGGGCTCAGGTTTGCGATTCGGGAGGGGGGGCAGACGGTGGGAGCCGGCGTCGTTAGTAAAATCCTGGACTAGTACACATTCTGGATTTGGGGTGTTGGGTGCTGGGCCCGCAATCGGGATCCCAAAACCAGCCCCAAATCGGCACACGGGCGTAGCTCAATTTGGCAGAGCAGCGGACTCCAAATCCGCCGGTTGGGGGTTCAAGTCCTCCCGCCCGTGCTTTTGCTGCGGTCGGCGGCCTTCCGAATCCGAAGAAGGCACCGCGACAACATTGGTCCTACAACGCGACGAGCTTCATTCACGGACGCCCCCTACGCTATGTGGATTCGGGACTACTTGCAGAACGTGGTGGAGGAGATGAAGAAGGTGAACTGGCCGAGCCGCGACGAACTGATCAGCAGTACGTTTATCACGATCGTGGCGACGTTTATCATCTCCGGGTTTATCTTCCTGGCCGACCAGGCGATCAGCACGGTCCTCAACTTCCTCTACCAGCAATAGGCTCCCCGCCTTGCGCTCAGAGGCCCGCACTTTGATGGATGGATCTACCTAGATATGCCCGACGAAAACGGAGTTGACAGTTCGAAAGACGACACGTGGTACGTGTTGCGCACCTACTCGAATCACGAGAAAAAGGTGCGGCGCTACCTGGAGAGCGAACTGGAGCGGACGGGCCTCGAAGACCAGGTCGATGAGATTCTAATCCCAACCGAAACGGTCTTCGAAATGAAGGGGGGAGAGAAAAAGACAAAGGAAAAGACATTTTTCCCCGGATATATTCTCCTCAATTGCACCCTGACCCACCAGTTGAAGGAGATGGCGGAAGACCTCCCCTCCGTCATCGGGTTCTTGACCACCGGCACAGGCGACGGGCCGACGCCGCTCCGAAAAGAAGAAGTGGAGCGCATCCTCGGCAAGATGAACCGGGCGGAGGAGATGGGGGAGAAACCCGAAATTCCTTTCAAGGCTGGCGATCCCGTGAAGGTGGTCGACGGGCCGTTCGATAGCTTTAGCGGGTTTGTTGAGGAGGTATATCCCGAAAAGATGAAGGTAAAGGTAATGGTCTCGATCTTCGGCCGGAAAACGCCCGTGGAGCTCGACTACCTGCAGGTCGAACACGAGGAGTAGCATCCCGAAGGTCATTTCTCCAGCTGTTGGGGCGGACGCTGGTTTTTCGTAAGACTGTAAATAAACGGCGGGAGTCTGCGTTCGGCAGACGCTTGAACCGCACACGCACCTATGGCAGCACCAGTAGAAACGGAAATTAAGCTTCAAATTAAAGGCGGGCAGGCCAACCCGGCACCTCCCATTGGGCCGGCCCTGGGCCAGCACGGGGTCAACATCATGGAGTTCTGCAAGGCGTTTAACGCCGAGACCGAGGACCAGATGGGGACCCTCTTGCCGGTCGAAATTACTGTCTACGCCGACCGGTCGTTCGACTTTAAGGTCAAGAGTCCACCGGCGTCCATCCTTTTGAAGCAGCGGGCGGGCATTGATACCGCTGCAGGCGATCCCCTCCGCGAGCACGCCGGCACGGTAACGTGGGATGATTGCCTGGAGATCGCCGAGCGAAAGATGAATGACCTGAACGCCCATACACCCGAGGCGGGCGCCCGCATGGTGGCAGGCACCGCCCGATCCATGGGCATCGACGTAGAGGGCCGGCCATCTGGCGAGGCGTAGCTGACTCGGACGGCAGACGCGTCCCTCTCTCATTTGTGACTCATCACGCGGAAGTCGCCCCGGGCAATGGGCCGGGGGACGTTCGAACCGCACAACCCCCTACTGACTTATGGCCAACACGAACGGAAAACGGTACCGCGAAGCAAAAGACAAGGTGGATAATCAGAACGAGCCGGTGAGCCTGATGCAGGCCGCGAAGCTCGTAAAGGAAACCGCCACCGCCAACTTTGACGAGTCCGTGGATGTGGACCTTCGCCTCGGGGTGGATCCCCGTCACGCCGACCAGATGGTTCGGGGCTCCGTGGCCCTGCCGAATGGGACCGGGCGAGAGGTGACGGTCCTTGTGCTCGCGAATGAGGCGAAGCAAAACGAGGCGGAAGAGGCCGGGGCCGACTACGTGGGGCTGGAAGAGTACATCGAACGGATCCAGGAGGAGGAATGGCTGGAGTTCGATGTGGCCATTGCCACGCCGGATGTTATGGGTCAGGTCGGACAGTTGGGCCGGATCCTTGGGCCTCGGGGGCTGATGCCCAATCCCAAGAGTGGGACCGTAACGATGGATGTGGCCGACGCGGTTGAGGAGGTTAAGGCCGGGAAAATTGAGTTTCGCGTCGACCGCAACGGATGCCTTCACGCCTCCATTGGGCGTGCCTCCTTTGATCCGGAGGAGATTTACGAAAACGCTGGGGCCTTCCTTCAGGAGATTATCCGGCTGCGCCCGGCGTCCGCGAAAGGCCTGTACCTGCGCTCCATTACGTTGTCGGCAACCATGGGGCCGCCGGTGCGCGTCGACCGGGGCTCGGTGCTGAGCGAAGCCCGGTAAGTGCCTGCTCCTCCTACTTGTCTTGCTGCGACCAACCTGCCTTTTGATATGTCGAAGACCCGCGCCGAAAAAGCTGAAATCATTGACGAGATCGGAGAGAAGCTTGACGCGTATCCGATCCTTTACCTCACCAATTTCTCAGGCCTGACGGTGGCCCAATCCAACGACCTTCGCGGCCGGTTTCGGGAGGCGGGCGTTGAGTACCAGGTTACGAAAAACACCCTGGCGCAACTCGCCCTGGACCGCCTGGACGGGATGGACGCCCTGGAAGACTTTTTCTCGGGCCCCACAGCCGTCGCATTTAGCGAAGACCCGGCCAAGCCCGCCCGTGTCATCCAGGACTTCCTCGAGGATGAGGATGTCGAGCGCCCCGAGCTCAAGGTGGCGTGGATTGAGGGAGAGATGTACGAAGGCCCCGATGCCCTCGACGAGCTGGCCGACTTGAAGTCTCGCGAGGAATTGATCGGGGACATCGTAGGCCTTTTGCTTTCTCCTGCACAAACCATCGCAGGGGGGCTTCGCGGATCGGGCCAGAACCTCGCAGGCATCCTCAAAAGCCTTGCCGACCGCGACGAAGACGACGAATAGCACACTCATTCGCCTTAATACGCGGCGCAGCCCCGTAGAGTGTCGGGGCCGAGACCGCCGCTGGAGACAACCAACCCATACACACCATGGCTGACATTGAAGACCTCGCAGAACAGCTTGTTGAACTCACGATCAAAGAGGCCAACGAGCTTGCCCAACACCTTGAAGACGAATACGACATCCAGCCCGCATCTGCCGGCGTGGCCGTAGCGGCCGGAGCCGAGGGCGGGGGCGACGGCGACGGCGGTGAGGAAGAGCAGACAGAGTTCGATGTTGTCCTCACAGGCATTGGCGGCAACAAGATCCAGGTGATCAAGGAAGTGCGCACGATCACCGGTCTTGGCCTGAAGGAAGCCAAGTCGCTCGTAGACGAGGCCCCAAACCCCGTGAAAGAGAGCCTCTCTCGTGATGAGGCCGATGAGCTTAAAGCCCAGCTCGAAGAGGCGGGGGCGGAAATTGAGCTCCAATAACCGGTCTTGGTCATCGCCAGCCCCCGAGATCTGGGGGCGGTGAGGCCAATCCCCTGGTCTCGCCGAGACAGCTACCGGGGCCAATTTATGAAACAACCCTAAAGGATAGTCGTTTGCCGATTCCTATGCAAACGGCCTATCGCTCCTTTGCTGAATGCTCCGGCCGTGTCTCCGTAGGTGGCAATAGCCAGCACGTGGTCCTCGCACGTCCCGTTTGGGGACATCCATCTGGATTGGTAGGGTCGCTTGTGCAAGTCCAGGTTGGTGGCATGCCCCCCTGACCAGGGTTCCCCGCCGTCCACACCAGACCCACCCATCGTCTGCATGCGGCATCGCTCATTGGGTACCCCGAAACTGTGCGGTGCCAATCCGCGGCCGTGATCTGCATCCTGTACTATACACGTCAGAATCCGTAGCTTATGCCAACCCTTCTTGAAGGTGATATTTCCACCCCTGGACATCTTGAGGATGCGAAGCCACGGAAGAGCTTCGCCGACATTCCATCCGTCTGGGACTACCCGGACTTTCTCAATGTCCAGCTGAAGGTCTTTCACGACTTTGTCCAGGATGACGTGCCGCCCGAAGACCGGGAGAATGAAGGCCTTCAGGCAGTGTTCAACGAGCATTTCCCGATTAAGGACAACCGGGATCGCTACACCCTTGAGTTCGTGAAGTACGAACTCGATGCCCCGAAGCATACGGTGGAGGAATGTATCGCACAGGGGCTTACCTACTCGGTTCCTCTCAACGCGACACTTCGCCTTTCGAGCAAGGAGGAGGACGGCGATGAAGAGGCGATTGAGGCCATCGAGCAGGAGGTATATCTCGGGACGCTGCCGTTCATGACCGAACGGGGAACGTTTATTGTTAACGGAGCAGAGCGCGTCATTGTCTCGCAGCTCCACCGCAGTCCGGGGGTCTTCTTCGGGAACGAAATCCACGACAACGGCACGGAGCTTTTCAATGCCCGTGTCATTCCCTTCCGGGGGTCGTGGATGGAGTTCACGACGGATGTTCGCGACGTGCTTTGGTCCTACGTCGATCGGAAGAAAAAGGTACCGGTCACAACTCTCCTCCGGGCCCTGGGCTACTCTGGGGACGATGAGATCATCCGCATGTTCGACATGGCGGATGCCGTCGATATTGAGAGTGAAGCGGCGTTTGAGGAGAACCTGGGGCGAGAGCTCGCCACCAGCGTCACGATCGAGAAGACAATTGAGATCGTCGATGAGGACACCGGCGAAGTTGTAGACGAGGAGAGCGAGCGGGAGGTGCTCCTGCCCGCCGAGCACGACCTTGAGGAGGGAGATTGGGACGTGCTTGAGGAGCATGACATTACGCGCCTCTACCTCATCCGTGAGGAGGGAGCGAAAGAAGAGGAAGAGCTGGACAAGAGTACTCTCGTGCAGACCCTCCAGAAGGATCCGACGCACACGCAGGAAGAGGCCCTCAATCACCTGTACAAGAAGCTTCGGGGAAGTGAGGCGCCCGACCTAAGCTCGGCCAAGGAGGCGCTCGAACGGCTCTTCTTCAGTGAGAAGCGCTACGACCTTGGCGACGTGGGGCGCCACCGTACCAACGAGCGGCTGGGCATCGACGTAGACGATGACGTTCAGGTGCTCACGAAAGAAGATGTCGTGGGCATTGTCCGGGAGCTCATCAAGCTTCAAAACGGACAGAGCACGGCCGACGACATCGACCACCTTAGCAATCGACGGGTGAAGTCGGTTGGTGAACAGCTGGGATCGCAGTTCTCCCTGGGGCTGGCTCGCATGGCGCGCACCATTAAGGAGCGCATGAATCTGCGGGACGCGGACAAGTTTACCCCGAAGGACCTGGTCAATGCCCGGACGATTGAGAGCGTGATCAACACGTTCTTTGGGACGAACCAGTTGAGCCAGTTCATGGATCAGACGAATCCACTGGCGTCTCTGACCCACAAGCGGCGGATGTCGGCGCTTGGGCCGGGCGGGTTGACCCGCGAACGCGCCGGGTTTGAGGTGCGTGACGTCCACTATACCCACTACGGCCGGCTCTGCCCAATTGAGACGCCAGAAGGGCCGAACATTGGGCTCATGCTCTCGCTCTGTGTCCACTCTACGATCAATGACTTTGGCTTCCTCGAAACGCCCTACCGCGTTGTGGAAGGGGGGCGCGTGACAGAAAAGGTGGAGTACCTGACGGCCGACGAGGAAGACAAGGCCGTCATTGCTCAGGCGAACGCTCCGATTGATGAGGAGGGAAACTTCCTCAACGAAGAGGTGCGCTGCCGGTACCAGGGCGACTTCCCCGCGGTCGCGCCCGAGGACGTTCAGTACATGGACGTGGTGCCCAACCAAATCGTCTCCCCCTCGGCGAGTCTGGTTCCCTTCCTTTCCCACAACGACGCCAATCGCGCGCTCATGGGATCGAACATGCAGCGCCAGGGGGTGCCCCTGCTCCGCAGTGATTCCCCCATCGTGGGAACTGGCATGGAAGGGCATGCCGCGAAAGATTCGCGGGCCTGCGTCGTGGCCGAAGGCGACGGCATCATCGAATACGTTGACTCCGAGCGCATTGTCGTCCGGTACGACGAGGAGCAGGACAAGACCGACCTTACCTTCGGGGAGCCGGTGCGCGAGTACGAGCTCACCAAGTTTCGCCGGACCAACCAGGGCACCTGCATGAACCAGAAGCCGATCGTCCAGAAGGGGGATCGGGTCGAGGAGGGCGAGGTGCTCACCGACGGCTTCGCTACTGAAAAGGGGGAGCTGGCCCTCGGCAAAAACGTGCTCTGCGCGTTCATGCCGTGGCACGGCTACAACTACGAGGATGCCATCGTGATCAGTGAGCGCCTCGTGGCCGACGACGTGTACACTTCGATTCACATCGAGGAGTTTGAACATGAGGTGCGCGACACGAAGCGGGGCGAAGAAGAGCTGACCCGTGAGATTCCAAACGTGAGCGAGGAGGCGACCAAAGACCTCGACGAGCGAGGAATTGTGCGTGTTGGCGCCGAAATTACGCCCGGCGACATCATCGTTGGAAAGATTACGCCAAAGGGAGAGACGGACCCGACCCCGGAAGAGAAGCTGCTCCGGGCCATCTTTGGCGACAAGGCCGGCGACGTGAAGGATGCTTCGCTGAAGGCGAAGCCCGGCATGGAGGGCGGGGTGGTGATTGACACCAAGCTCTTCAGTCGCCGCGAGCTCGACCCGGCCTCCAAGAAGATGGAGGAAAAGCGGCTGGAAAACATTGAGGGCCAGCACGAGCGCAAACTCGAGGATCTCAACGAGCGCTTCTGGGATAAATTCTTTGGCCTCGTGGAGGACGCAACCTCCGGCGGCATCGAGGACCGGGAGGGAACTGTTATCCTGACCGAAGATGCCGTGTTTGAGCGGGATGCCTTTGATGAGGTGGATCCGTCTGATCTCAGCCTGCGGACGTCGTTCACGCAGGACGAAGACCTGAACGATCAAATTCGAACCCTTCTCCGCAACTACAAGTCGCGCCGCCGCGACATTGAGGGCACCACCAAGCGAGAGAAACACCAGGTGGAGATGGGAGACGAGTTGCCGTCCGGCGTCGTCCAACTCGCCAAGGTGTACGTGGCCCGCAAGAAGAAAATCGAGGTGGGCGACAAGATGGCCGGGCGCCACGGAAACAAGGGCGTGATTGCCAAGGTGGCGCCAGTTGAGGACATGCCCTTCCTCGACGATGGCACGCCGGTCGATATTGTCCTCAACCCGCTCGGCGTTCCGAGCCGTATGAACCTCGGACAGATTTATGAGACGCTCCTCGGGTGGGCGGGAGACAAGCTCGGCGTGAAGTACGCCACACCCATCTTCGACGGTGCTTCTCTCGAAGACGTGGGCGACGAGCTTGAACAGGCCGGTCTCCCGCGGGATGGGAAGGCTCAGCTGTACGATGGTCGCACCGGCGAGCCGTTTGACGAGAAGACCACCGTCGGCCAGATCTACATGATGAAGCTGGAGCACCTGGTGGAAGATAAGATGCACGCCCGCTCCATTGGGCCGTACAGCCTCATCACGCAGCAACCGCTGGGCGGGAAGGCACAGTTCGGCGGCCAGCGCCTCGGCGAGATGGAGGTTTGGGCCCTCTACGCTTATGGTGCCTCCAGCACGCTGCAGGAGATGCTCACCTACAAGTCGGACGATGTGCAGGGCCGCTCCGAGGCCTACGAGTCCATCGTGAAGGGGAAAAACCTGCCGTCGCCCGGCGTCCCCGAGAGCTTCAACGTTCTGGTCCGCGAGCTTCAGGGGCTTGGGCTTGAGGTGACCCTCGACTGATCCCGGAGTGTGGTGCGCAGGAGAGAACGGCCGGGGGCGTCCGGCCCGCTGCGCTCCGCTCGCTCCTCATCCGACCTCCGCACTCCGAACTCCCACATTCGCCTACCGCATATGCCGTACGGAAATTCCAAGGAGATCGAAAAAGACTTCGATAGCATCACCATTAGCCTGTCGTCGCCCGAGGACATCCTGGAGCGGTCCTACGGCGAGGTGATGAAACCGGAGACCATCAACTACCGCTCGTTTAAGCCGGAGATGGGCGGGCTCTTCTGCGAGAAGATCTTTGGCCCGGTGAAGGACTACGAGTGTCACTGTGGCAAGTACAAGCGCATCCGGTACAAGGGCATCATCTGTGACCGGTGTGGTGTGGAAGTGACGCGAAAGGCCGTCCGCCGCGAGCGCATGGGGCACATTAGCCTCAGCGTGCCGGTGGTCCACATCTGGTACTTCAAAACCCTGCCGAACAAGATTGGCCACCTGCTGGGCCTGAAGTCAAAGGACCTGGAGAAGGTCATTTACTACGAGAACTACATCGTTATCCAGCCGGGCTCCGCGCGCCGCCTCGGGATTGAGAAAAACCAGCTGCTGACCGAGGAGGAGTATTTCGACATCCTCTACCAAATCCGGGAGGACAACAACCGGCTCAACGACGAGGACCCGGACAAATTCATTGCGATGATTGGGGGCGAGGCGGTCGAGACGATGCTTGAGCGCCTCGACCTGGACTCGCTCGCCCAGGAGCTTCGCTATCAGGCGAAGACCGAAACCAGCCAGCAGCGCAAGGCGAAGGCCCTAAAGCGGCTCAACGTCGTGGAGGCCTTTCGCAAGGCCAACGCGGACGGCACCAACAAGCCGGAGTGGATGGTGATGCGGGTCATCCCCGTCATTCCGCCGGAGTTGCGCCCGCTGGTCCCGCTGGACGGCGGCCGATTTGCGACCAGCGACCTGAACGACCTGTACCGACGGGTTATCATCCGCAACAACCGTCTGAAGCGCCTGATCGACATCAAGGCGCCGGAGGTCATCCTGCGGAACGAGAAGCGCATGCTGCAGGAGGCAGTCGACAGTCTGTTTGACAACAGCCGCAAGTCCAACTCGGTGCGCGGCTCCTCGAACCGGCCGCTCAAGAGCCTGTCGGACATGCTTAAGGGCAAGCAGGGGGGCTTCCGGCAGAACCTGCTCGGCAAGCGCGTCGACTATTCCGGCCGCTCGGTTATCGTTTCGGGCCCGCACCTCAAGCTGCATCAGTGCGGCCTCCCGAAGGAAATGGCCGTCGAGCTCTTCAAACCGTTTATCATTCGCCGCCTCATTGAGCGCGGGATCGTCAAAACGGTGAAGAGTGCCAAGAAGTACGTAGATGGAAAAACCCAGGACGTGTGGGACATTCTGGAGAAGGTGATCAAAGGGCGCCCCGTGTTACTCAACCGGGCGCCGACGCTCCACCGTCTGGGCATTCAGGCCTTTCAGCCGGTTCTCACGGAGAGCAAGGCCATTGAAATTCACCCGCTTGTCTGTCCGGCGTACAACGCCGACTTCGACGGTGACCAGATGGCCGTGCACGTTCCGCTCTCGCACGAGGCGTGCCTGGAGAGCATGATCCTGATGCTCTCGAGCCACAATGTGCGCAGTCCGGCGGACGGGGGGCCTCTGGCGGTGCCAAGTCAGGACATGGTGCTCGGCCTTTACTACATCACGAAGGCGAAGTCGAACCAGAAGGGAGAAGGCATGCGCTTCGCCAGCGTGGATGAGGTGCGGCAGGCCTACGACCAGGACCGGCTGGCCCTCCACGCCAAGATCAACCTGCGCGATCCGGACGGCTCCGGCGAGATGCTCAACACCACGGTGGGGCGCGTCATCTTCAATGAGACGCTGCCTGATGAGATGGGCTACGTCAACGAGGTGCTGAGCACCAAGAACATCCGGACGGTCATCGCGGAGGTGCTCAACCGGACTGACTTTGAGAAGACCGCGGATTTCCTGGACGACATCAAGGACATGGGCTTCCGCCGGTCCACCACCTCGGGCATGACGTTCTCGCTCTCGGACATCATTGTGCCGGAGGAGAAAGAGAAGCTCATTGAAGAGGCCCATCAGGAGGTCGAGAAGGCCGAGCAAAACTACGAGATGGGCTTCATTACCGACAACGAGCGGTACAACCAGGTCATTGACGTCTGGACAAAGACGAACAACCAGGTGTCCGAGGTGCTCTTTGATGCTCTGAAAGAGCACAAGGAGGGCTTCAATCCCATCTTTACGATGGCCGACTCCGGCGCCCGAGGCTCGCAGGAGCAGATTCGCCAGCTTGGCGGCATGCGGGGCCTGATGGCCAAGCCGCAGAAAAACATCGGTGAAGGCGGTGGGGGCGGAGAGATCCTGGAAAACCCGATTCTCTCCAACTTTAAGGAGGGGCTCACGGTGCAGGAGTACTTCATTAGCACCCACGGCTCCCGTAAGGGACTGGCCGACACGGCCCTGAAGACGGCCGACGCCGGCTACTTGACGCGCCGCTTGGTGGACGTGACCCAGAGCGTGACGGTGACGGAGCACGACTGTGGTACGCTTCGCGGCATCAGTGTGGGGGCCCTCAAGGACAACGAGGAGATTGTCGCCCCGCTTTCCGATCGGATCGAGGGGCGGGTGTCGGTGCATGACGTGTACGACCCGCACACGGACGAGCTGATCGTGGAGGCCAATCAGCTCATTACCGAAGAGATTGCGGACCGCATCGCCGAGACCTCGATCGAAGAGGTGGAGATCCGCTCGGTCCTCACGTGTGAGGCCGAGCGGGGCGTCTGCACGCTCTGCTACGGCGAAAACTTGGCCACCGGTCGCATGGTGGAGGTTGGCGAGTCGATCGGCGTGGTGGCTGCACAGTCGATTGGAGAGCCGGGCACGCAGCTCACCCTGCGCACCTTCCACACCGGTGGAACCGCCACCCGTCAGTCGGCAGAGTCGACCATCAACGCCAAGTTTGGCGGCGTGCTCGAGTTTGAGAACCTCCGAACCGTTACCTACGAGGACACCGACGGGCCGAAGGAAATTGTGCTCTCGCGCCAGGGCGAGGTCCGAATTATGGACACCGATGCCAACCGGCGGGAGCTCACCAGCTACGTGGTGCCGTACGGGGCCGAACTGCTGGTTGAGGAGGAGCAGACGATCGAGGAGGGGGATGTCATTGCCAGCTGGGACCCGTACAACAGCCTCATCCTTACGGAGGTAAGCGGAACCGTTCGCTTCGAGGACGTGATCGAAGGGACGACGTACCGGGAGGAGACCGACGAGCAGACCGGTCACAAAGAGAAGGTGATCGTCGAGAGCCGGAAGCGAACGCTCACGCCCACTCTTATCATCGAGGGCGAGGATGGCGACGAGCATGACTACAACATGCCGGTGGATGCCCGCATCCAGGTCGATGAGGGCGATGCTGTGCAGGCGGGCCAGACGCTAGCGAAGATGCCGCGCCAGGCCGCCCAGACCAGCGACATTACCGGTGGTCTGCCGCGCGTGGAAGAGCTCTTCGAGGCGCGCACGCCAGACGAACCGGCCGTCGTCAGCGAGATTGACGGCATCGTCAGCTTTGGGGGCCGCAAGCGTGGGTCGCAGGAGGTTATCGTCACCAGTCGGGATGGGGACATGGAGAAGACCTACATGGTGTCGCTTTCGAAGCACATGCTGGTCCACGAGGGCGATTACGTGGAGGCGGGGGACCGCCTCTGCGATGGCCAGATTGCCCCGCACGACATTCTGTCGATCAAGGGCCCGCGGGCGGTGCAGGAGCATCTGCTCAACGAGGTTCAGGAGGTGTACCGTCTCCAGGGCGTCGACATCGACGACAAGCACTTCGAGGTCGTGATCCGGCAGATGATGAAGCGGGTGAAGATCACGTCGCCGGGGGACACCAACTTCCTTGAAGAGGACAAGGTGGACCGCCAGAAGATGGCGCAGGCCAACGATGATCTCTACGACAAGTTCGTCGTCACGGACCCGAGTGAGGCCGACGTTGAAATCGGAGAAATCATTGGTCGACGTCGCCTGCGCGAGCTTAACTCTGAGCTGAAGCGGGAAGACAAGCCGGAGATCGAGGTGCGAGAGGCACGCCCCGCTGTTGGGGAGCCGGTCCTTCTGGGCATCACGAAGGCCTCGCTTGCCACCGATTCGATGATCTCGGCGGCCTCGTTCCAGGAGACGACAAAGGTTCTGACGAATGCTGCCATCGAGTCGAAGACGGACCCCCTCGAGGGCCTCAAGGAGAATGTGATTGTTGGCCACGCGATCCCGGCGGGAACCGGCCAGCGGCAGTACCGCGACCTCGTGGTTGGGTCGAAGTCCGAGCTCGAAGAGCTCCAGGCTGCGATCGGAGGCGACGGCGAAGCCCCGGCTGGCGATGGAGCAGCGGGCGACGGCGCCCCGAGCGAGGAGGAGGTCGAGCAAATCGAGGCCTCTGAGTCGGACAGCTAATCGCCCTAGACAAATGAGCATACCGCCCCGGGTGCCACGCTGTGGACCCGGGGCGTTTTTTATTTTTGGCTGCTGCGTCGCCCGTTTGACCGATGGGTTCTCCCACCGACTGGTTGGTTTTAGGACTCGCCACACTGGGGCTTGGGGGACTCGTGGTTGCTACGGAGTGGATGTATCGGGTCGCAGAAGGAGGGGGCGCCTCTCGACGGCTCGGCCACGTTGCAGTATGCACTTTTGTGGCCGCGTCGCCGTGGCTGTTTTCAGGACCGACGCCCATTTGCCTGCTGTCCGGTGCGTTTGTGCTTATAAATGGAGCAGCCTGGTGGAACGGGTGGTGGCCAGGGCTTCATGGGGCGCGCCCGGAGAGTTGGGGCACGGTGGCCGTTCCCTTGGCCGTTCTCCCAGCCGCAGCCGCAACGTGGGCCGTGGCGGACGAGCGCGTCCTTGCGTTTCAGGCGGCGTTTTTGGTGCTGGGCGTGGCGGATCCGCTGGCTTCCTGGCTTGGGGAGCGCTTTGAGACGCCCCGATGGGTTGGGCGGGCGACGTGGGCGGGTACGGGAGCGTTCCTGATCGTGGCGTGGGGGATCCTCGGGGCGGTCCTCCTGGGGGCCGGACTGCCGTTGGGCCGCGCGATGGTGGGAGCCGGAGGGGGGGCGCTCGTGGGGGCGGTGACCGAAGCGATTAGTACACGGGGAAGCGACAATCTTTTTGTCGTCCTTGGCGTCATTCTCTGTCTTCTCCTGCTGGGAGAGGCGGGCGGTGGGCTCTATGTGCTTTGGGGAAGCCTTGTCGTGGGAGGGGGAGTGGGGGGTGCCGCAGCGTACTGGGGGCTTCTAACCAGGCGGGGGAGCGGTGCCGCGGGCCTGTTCGCCGCTGCGCTGGTGGGACTCGGCGGCGTGAACTGGGCCGTACCGGGGATCGTCTTCTTCGGGCTTTCGAGTGCACTCTCCTTTTTGCCGTCCCTTGAGCAGCGTGTGCGTCCGCCGCGGCGGACCATCCGACAGGTGCTGGCCAACGGCGGGGTGGCGTGGACACTGCTCGTCGTTGGAACCCTGGTGGCTCCCCATGCCGAGGCGGCGCCAACGCTCTGCTACGCCGGATTTGTAGGGGCGCTGGCGGCTGCGGCGGCCGATACCTGGGCAACCGAGCTCGGCGTACGTGGAGGGCGACGGCCGCTTTCCCTCCGTACGTTCCGCTTCGTGGCCCCCGGCACCTCTGGGGCGATCTCCCTCCGCGGAACCCTTGCGGGGGCGGTGGGGGCCGGCACGGTCGTGGGCAGCGCCGGGGCCGTGGCGGGGCTCGGGGCACCTGAGGCTGGCTGGATGCTCGCCGGTGGCCTTGCGGGCATGGTTGCGGACAGCCTGTTAGGGGCCACCGTGCAGGCCCACGGGAAGTCCGAAGACGGTGGGGGCTGGAACGAGTTGACGGCCCCCGCCGCGGAGCCGGCGCGAGGGGTGTCGTTTGTGGACAATGATGTCGTCAACCTAATCGGAACCGTCGCTGGGGCGGTGGTGGCCATCGGGGGGCGCGCGGTGGTCGGAGGATGAGTCGGGCGGCCTGGTTGTTCGACTCGCTGCTGTGTCTTTACTTGTGGCGTGTCACGGAAGCCAATGCGCCCCACCATCAACGTTCTGTAGTTCAACGGCTCCGATTTATGCCCTGGTATAAGCAACTGCACTGGCAGATCATTATCGGCCTCGTACTGGGACTCGCGTACGGGGTGTTCGCCGCCTCGGCGGGATGGACAGAGTTCACGTCCAACTGGATCGCGCCGTTTGGGACCATCTTTCTCAATCTGCTCCAGTTAATTGCGGTCCCCCTCATTGTAGCGTCGCTCATCGTAGGGGTCGCCTCTCTGGGCGATCTCGAAAAACTGTCCCGCATTGGAGGAAAGACAATTGGCATTTACCTGGTGACAACGACCATTGCGCTTGTGGTGGGCCTGGGGCTCGTAAACACGCTGCAGCCGGGAAGCGCGGTGCCAGTCGAAATGCAAGAGCAACTTCAGGAGCGCTACGCGGGCGACGTGGACGAAAGCAGAGAGCTTGCCGAAGAGGCGCGGAACCGGGGGCCGCTTGATCCTCTGGTGGATATGGTCCCGGCCAACATTTTTGATGCGGCGTCCGATAACTCGAACATGCTGCAGGTTGTGTTTGTGGCTCTACTCTTTGGGATCGGGCTCCTAATGATTCCGGCCGCGGATGCCGAGCCGCTGCTTGCGTTCTTTCGAAGCCTCAACGACCTCATCATCAAGGTGGTGGAGCTGATTATGCTCACCGCTCCCGTCGGCGTCTTTGGCCTGCTGGCCGATGCGATTACGTCGATTGCGGCCGACACGCCGGCAGAGATCGGGAGCCTGCTTGGGGCGCTGGGCTACTACTCTCTCGTCGTGGTGATTGGGCTGGGCATCATGGTCTTTCTTGTGTACCCGCTCTTTATGAAGGCCTTTACCAAGATCCCCATCCCAGACTACTTTCGGGCCATCGCGCCGGCCCAATTGGTGGCGTTCTCGACTTCGTCGAGTGGGGCCACGCTGCCTGTCACGATGGACGTTGCCGAAAAGAACCTGGGGGTATCTGAGGAGGTCTCTTCGTTCGCACTTCCGCTGGGGGCCACCATCAATATGGATGGTACGGCGCTGTATCAGGCTGTGGCGGCTGTCTTTATTGCGCAGACCATGGGCATGGGCCTCACGGTTACGCAGCAACTTAGCATCGTGTTGATTGCGCTCCTTGCGTCCATTGGAACGGCCGCCGTGCCCAGCGCGGGCATTGTCATGCTCGTGGTAATCCTGGAAGGCATCGGGGTGCCGAGCGCTGGCATCGCGTTGATTCTCGGGGTGGATCGCCCGCTCGACATGCTCCGGACCGCAAACAACATTACGGGCGACACGATGGTCGCCTCGGTGGTGGCTTCCCTCGAGGGACAGCTTTCCTTTCCCCCCGAGGGCGGAAGCGTAGCGACGGCCGATGTGCAGGGGAGTTTGGAGGAGGTGGGGTAGCCCGCTCAGGAATCCAGCACAGCCCACGAAACGATTCGGTCACGCCTGGGCCCTGGGTGGGATGCCACGGGAAAACGGACAGGTGGTATCCGTAAGGCCCATGTTCTCTCTCCCATTATCCTGCTGAGCGTACGTATCACGGACTCGCGTTCAGCCCGTCGCGTCGTGGTCTCCTATATGGGAAGGCCTCCCCGCGCTGCTGGGGGCAGGCGCTGCAGCGGAGCGCTCCGAAGGTGGCGCCAAAGCGCAGGGCTGCAGTCCGAAGGGGAAGCGTCGCCGTGACGCAGCCTGCTGAACGGCCGATCGCATTACGCTGGGGGCCCGGCCGGCACGTGGGCGCTCGAACGTGGACCGGCACGAATTGCCGATTCTAGAGCGCAGGTTGAGAACGGAGACTGGCAAACCAGACCGGTACTTGACGAACCCCAAATCCTGCTCTTGCCATGACGAAAGACAGAAAACAACAGCTCTTCCAAGCCACCTTTGGATTTGCGGCGGTGCTCTACCTCTGGAGCCTTTATGTATTCTGGGAGGCCCCAGGCTGGCTTTCCGGCACGGCGTACTTTTTTATGGGCATTCTTCCCGCTCTGACAGGCGTCGTATGTTTGGCTGTTGCCCTCGGCCTGCACATGGACATTCGGGCAGAGGATGACTGACCAGGCGTAGATGTACGTTCGGCCGTCCGGAGCGAGCGTCCCGAGGGACCTGATCCGTGGGGCGCCCTCAAGCACGATCTTCTCCCGTGCGAGGGTC
>JAWOAQ010000204.1:0-10237 GCA_046498495.1 Salinibacter sp.
CATAAATTTCAATATCCTCTCTATCTATGAAAAAAAATTCCGGAATTAGTTTATATTTTTTATCGTGAGCGTCATCTGCTATAATCATATCAAATTCACGAACTAACACGTAAATGTTGATTGTGCTCCAAAAGTAGAAAGAAGGTGCGCCAACACCCATGCGTAGCGGGGCGCCGTCTGGGTACCATGCGGAGGTCCCAGTACCAGGGGAGGACCTGACCAGGGATAACCTACGGCCCTGACGTACAACGATTGAGCTGCAGAGCGCTGGGGGCCAAGGTCTTTTTTTCGGCTTCGATTTCGTTTCCTTTCGGCTTTGATGTGCATGGCGCGCCCCCGGGTTACATTCTTTTACCCCTATCCCGACGAGATCGCGGAGTGCCCCGGCTGGTCGCTCACCGACCCCCGCCCCTGGAGTGTAGAGGGGCAGGAGCGCCGGCGCGCCTGGATCGTGCAGACCTACCGTCAACTGCGGGCCCACGGGCACCCGGTCGAGATCGACGCGGTGCTTCCGGACGACGGCATTGTGGTGTTCATTCCGGAAGCGGAGAGCCTGCGCGCCCTGCGCGAGCAGTACACCCGGGCCCACTGGCCGCTTACGTTTGTTACGGTGCGGGCGGACGTGATGGAGTATCGCTCGCCCTGGGCCGACGCGGAAGTTGTGCAGAACGGGCGCTTTGCGGACGGGCGACGCAGCTACTTTGTGCCGCACTGGCCGCAGCCGGGCCTCCGTCCGCGGGCACGGGGCCGGGGGACCCGCATTGAGCACATCACCTTCAAGGGGGGATTTGGAAGCCTCGACAAGGCCTTCCGCTCGGCGGCCTGGCGGCAGTACCTGGCGGCCCGCGGGCTGACCTTCGAGATTGCCTCGAAGCACACCCAGGGCGCCGTGCCCCGCTGGCACGACTACGAGGCGGCGGACCTGATGCTGGCCGTGCGCCCGCTTCATGGGGACGGGGGCCGGCGCTGCGAGAAGCCGGCCTCGAAGCTTGTAAACGCGTGGATGGCAGGGGTGCCGGCCGTGGTGGGGCCCGAGTACGCGTTTCGGGAGCTGCGCGAGGGCCCGCTCGACTACGTGGAGGTTGCGTCCCTGGGGGAGGCGATGGCCGCCATCGACGCCTTGCGCGAGGACCCGGAGCGCTACCGGGCGATGCAGGCCCACGGCCGGCGGCGCGCGGAGGCCTTTGCCCCGGCGCGCATTGCCGAGCGCTGGGCCGAGGTGCTTTTCGAGCACGTGCCGGCCCTGCAGCGCTCGCGGGCCCGGCGGTGGGCCGAGCGCCTCCCGCTTCCGCTGCGTCAGGGCTGGAACGTGGCGACCAGCCCGCCGTCGGCCTTCGAGCTTCGGAAAATGGTGGGCGACCTGTACCGCTCCATACAGTCTCCGGTCTAAAATGAAGTCTGTAGTAGTGAAGCTTGAAACGCAGCCGCCCAGAGAAAGAGACACACCGGCCGGGGCCGGCCCCCGTTGTGCCGGCTGGATCGTTGTGATTGGGGACACTTCCTCTCTGCCGCCTCCTCTTTCTCTCTGCCGTTCTACTCTCTGCCGCCCTAACGCATTGCCCGTGACATGAACTACCGGAGCCTGGCCCGTCTGACTGAAGACATGCGCGTGTGGAGCGCGGCGCTGCCCCGCGAGATCGACCTCGTGGTGGGGGTGCCCCGCAGCGGCCTGCTGGTCGCGAACTTGATTGCGCTTTTCCGCAACCTGCCGCTGGGCGACCTGGAGGGGCTTTTGCAGGGGCGCCTGCTTGCAAGCGGGCCCCGCTGCAGCCGGCCGCTCGGGGAGGAGGGCCTGGCCGACCGGTCGCTCACCATTTTGGTGGTGGACGACTGCGTATCGACCGGGTCGGCGATGCGGGAGGTGATGCGGCTCGTCGAGCCGCTCCGCGAGCAGCACACGGTGCTTTTGGCGGCGGCCTACTACGACCCGCGCGCCGAGGTGGCGCTGGATCAGGCCTACGAGCCGCTGCACATGCCGTACGTCTTTGAGTGGAACCTGATGCACTCGTGGGTCGTCGAGCACGGCTGCGTGGACCTCGACGGGGTGCTGTGCCAGGACCCGACGCCGGAGGAGGACGACGACGGGCCCGCCTACGAGCGATTCCTTCGGGAGGCAGAGCCGTATCTGCTGCCGACCAAGACGGTTGCGCGCATCGTGACGGCGCGCCTGGAGAAGTACCGGGCCCCGACCGAGGCCTGGCTGCAGCGCCACGGGGTGCGCTTCGAGGAACTGGTCATGATGGATGATCCAACGGCGGCCGAGCGCGATGCGGCCGGGCGCCACGGGGCCTTCAAGGCTGAGGTGTATCGGTCGGAGAAGCGCCACCAGTTGTTTGTGGAAAGCGAGGCGGAGCAGGCGCGGCAGATTGTTCGGTGGAGCGGGAAGGCCGTGTTTTGCGTGGAGACGATGCAGATGATGACCCCGGGGGCGCTGCCCTGGCACGACGAGCAATCCGCCCCGTCGGACTACCACCGGCACGGCACACTGGTGGGGCGGCTGCGACGAACCCTGCGGCGGGCCAGCGGGCAGGTGCGTGCCCACGCTCACAACGCCCGCAGGTGGGCGCAGAAGGCGACGGCCCGACTGATCGGTGCCTGAGAGGTTGACGGAGCGGCCGTTCACACAAACAGTGCAGGCCGGGCAGCGACGGAAAGGAGGAGTCGACTGACTTAGCGTATGCGTCATGGTCGACGGTCTGTCGTCCGTTGTCGACTCGAACAACAGTACACAGGTCGCCCCGTCGGGCATATCACATTCTAATCTTCCCACTTCTCCGGAGCCGTTCCTATGTCAGTTACTTCTTCCGAGGCAGAGCGGCATCACGCGGCGCTGCAACACGATCAAGAGCCGGAATGGACGGGTCAAACGCAGGCACGGGACGGCATCATCACGCCGTGCTACAACGCCGGGGCGTTTGTCGACGAGGCCATCGCATCGGTCGACGCACAAACGTTCACCGACTGGATGCACGTGCTCGTAGACGACGGGAGCACCGACACTACGGCAGCCAGGCTGGAGGCCTACAGCGACACCGACCCGCGTCGGCAGATCCTGCATCAGGCCAACAAGGGCCACGCGAAAACAAGGAACGCGATAGCGGCACAGGTGGACGACACCGTCGACTACCTGCTCTTTCTGGATGCAGACGACATTCTGCACCCCCGCGCCCTGGACACTGCCGTTTCGTACTTAGACCGGCATCCGAGCGTAGGGGCTGTGCACTGGTGGTTTGAGGTGGTGGATGAGGAGGGACGCGCACTGCCCACGCACTTCAAGAACCGATGGCACCGCCGCCACGTGCCGACGCGTTTCGGCGTGCGGGTTCTGCCGGACGACGCCGCCGAGACGCCGCTTCGGGCGATCCTCACGCATTGCGGCATGATTCCGTCGTGCATGTTGGTGCGGCAGTCGAGCTTTGCAAGCACAGAAGGATTCAATGATTCGGCGCTTTTCGCGGCGGGGTTGTCGGACCTTGATCTCTTTATTCAACTTGCGTTGCGGGCGCCCATCCACCGGGTGCCGGCTGTTTTGTCTAAATACCGGGCGCATGACGATCAGGTCACCGCGGACATCAAGACGATGGATCGGCAGTACGAGAAGCTGCTGAGGCGGTGGCGCGGAATCGCGATGAACAAACAGGAGGGGGGGACCCGCCTTCGCCGTGCGTTGCTCTTTGCTGAGTGCCGAAAGCCAACCGCTGACCGGGTGTCCGCAGCGGCGTGTGAGTGGGGGCAAGGGGCGTACGGGACGGCCGCGCGTGTTTGGGGGGGCGCGATCGTACGGTATCTGTGGTCCTTGCTCCCCAGCCGCATTGCAGCCCCGCTCTATCTAAAGCTGCGTGCCTGGGCTGAACCCCGCGGGGCGGATGGGTAGCCTGGGGCAAACACAGGCGTGATTGGTGCACATCTCCCGACGCCGCGCACCTCGCGGCCAACGCAGGGTGGAGGGAGCGGTGCGGGCCTTGCGATCAGACCCGTCGCGTCGGCTGATACGGGCCCCACAGTCCATGGGCTCGCGTGAAGATTCCGGCCGCCGAAAACGCCGGTCCGGGCCCAGCGTATCAGGGGGTCCACTGCATTCCGATCCGCGTCTATTGCGCCAATGTCTTCCTCCACCGATGCCGTCTCCTCCTCGCGCCGCGTCGCGCTCCGTCACCTGGAGCGGGTGGAACGCGACGACGCGTTTGTCGGTCGGCTGTCGGCCGACGGCGTAGACGCTCGCTCCCGTCGGCAGGCCCGCGAGCTTGTGGCGGGCGTGACCCGGCAGCGCCGCTGGCTCGACTTCGTGCTGGCGGACGCCTACAACGGGGACTACGACGCGATGGAGCCGCGCCTCCGCCACATCCTGCGCCTGGGCCTCTACGAACTGGAGTTTCAGTCGACCCCCACGCGGGCCGCGGTGCACGAGTATGTAGAGCTGGCGAAGCAGACCCTGCGCCAGGGGGCGGCCAACCTCGTAAACGGCGTCCTTCGTGCCATCGACCGCCGCGAGGATGGTCCACAGCCGGCGAGCGGGGACCCGGCAGAGGACCTCGCCCTCCGGCACTCGCATCCGACGTGGCTGGTGCGGCGCTGGCTCGATCGGTTCGGGGGCGACGCGACCGCAGAGCTCCTGCGGTGGAACAACCGCCGCCCCGCGCACCACGTCCGGGTCAATCCGATCCGCACCACACGAGCGGAGGTCGAGGCGTGGCTGGACGCCAACGACGTGGTGTACACCCGGTCGCCGCACCTCGACACCGGGCTGCGTCTCAAGCGCCTCCAGCCGCTGGTGCAGGGAGGGCTTCTCGACGACGGGCGCGTGGCCGTACAGGACGAAAGCGCCGCCCTCGTGGTGCGTCTTCTCGATCCCCAGCCGGACGAGACCATTCTGGACGGCTGTGCGGCCCCGGGGGGGAAGACCCTCGCCATCGCCGCGGCGATGGACGGACGGGGGCAGATTCGAGCCATCGACTCGCATGCGGGGCGACTCTCGCGCGTGGAGGAGGGGGCCGCGGCCCATGGGGTGGAGGGCCTCGTGCAAACCGACGCCGCGGATCTGCGGGCCGTTGCCGACCGGGCCGATCCCCCTCAGGCCGATCGCGTGCTGCTCGACGTGCCCTGTTCTGGGCTCGGCGTACTCGGCAAGCGAGCCGACCTGCGATGGCAGCGCCGCCCGGAGGATCTGGAGGAGCTGGCGGCCCTCCAGGACGAACTGCTGGACGCGGCTGCGCAGCTGGTGCGTCCCGGCGGGCTGGTGGTTTATAGCACCTGTACGATCGCGCCGGAGGAAAATGAGCACCGCATCGATCGCTTCCTGGCGCGACACGTCGACTTTACAGTCGAGAGCGCCGAGGGACACGTGCCGGACGAGATGGTGTCCCCCAGCGGCTTTCTGGCAACACGTCCACACCAGCACCGAATGGATGGTGCCTTTGCGGCCCGGCTGCGCCGCGTAACATCCTGAGGCGTTGTGCGTGAGAACAGGCCCGTTTCGGTCCCAACGGCTTCACTCGCCATGCACGCTGCGGCCTGTCGTCGGTTGGTTCTTCTTCTGTTCCTGCTTGTAGGGGGAGGTGCGGACGCAGCCCACGGCCAGCGCATTGCCAAGTACGGGGCCGACTTTTTGGCGGGCGGCGTGGACGGGCGGGCTCTGGGAATGGGCGGGGCCTACGTGAGCCTGGCCGACGAGGTGAGCGCCGGCTACTGGAATCCGGCCGGCCTCAGTCATCTCACCTATCCCGAGGTCAGCTATATGCACGTCGAACGGTTTGCGGGAGCCGTCTCCTTCGACTATGGGGCCGTGGCGTTCCCGGCCACCGAGCGGTCCACCGTGGGCGTGTCGGTCTTCCGGAGTGGGGTGAACGACATCGTCAACACACTGAACGCCTGGGACCCGGTGCGGCAGCAGCCCAAGCCGAACTACGAAAGCCTTATCACCACCTTCTCGGCGGCGGATTGGGCGCTCTTTGTCGGCTACAGTCGGCAGGTGAACGAGCGGCTCTCGGTGGGCGTCTCGTTTAAGGGCATCCGCCGGGCCATCGGCGACTTTGCGAACGCCTGGGGCTACAGCATGGACGTGGCCGCGCAGTACCGGGCGGGGCCGTATCGTCTGGGGGCCGTGGTGCAGGACGTGTCGACCATGCTCCAGAGCTGGAGCGTCAACCGTAGTGCCTTTGAGCTGGATGATGCCGACATCAATCCGGAGACTGGCGACCCCTACACGTTCCAGGAGGTGTTCGACCAGGACCTGCCGGATGGGGGCACGGCCCTGGTGCTGCCGGTGGCGCGCCTTGGGGCCGGGGCCGAATGGCCGGTGGGAACCGGGCACGCGCTCACCGTGGCCCTCGACGCTGACGTGGCGGCGGATGGCCAGCGTGCCTTCGTCCCAAACATCGGCGACATCTCGATCCAGCCGCGCCTGGGGGCCGCGTTTGACTACAAGGGCGTGGCTGAGGTGCGAGGGGGCATTCAGCGACTTCGGTACAACGACACCTTTGGGCTCGATCTTACACCCTCGATTGGCGCCGGACTCGACCTCGCCCAGGTGTCCGTTGACGTTAGCTTTGGCGACTTCACGGGCCTCACGGCCCAGGACCTCGGCTACTCGTACCGCATCTCGGCCCAGTTGCGGCTCGAGCAGCCGGGCCTGAAGCGCGACGGGGCCGACTGAGGCGCTGGTCGCTCGCAGCGAACCATCCCCCGCCGGCAGCGGTCCAATGCATATAGACCGCGGAGTTCCCCTCGACGGACGGCCGTCTTATCATTTCTCCAGACCCATGACCACGAGCGACTGGATTGGGGCCGGCATTAGCGTCGGACTCCACGTGCTCCTTGCCCTGCTGTTTGGGGCGCTCACAGCGTCGACGCCGCCGCCTCAGCAGCTGGGCTACGTGGAGGTTGAGTTCGGGGAGTTTCAGGCCGGCCAGCCCGTCGATGCGAGCGAGGAGGTCGAAGAGGCCGCGGCCCCGGAGGACGAGACCGAGACCCCCGAGCCCGATACCGAACCGGAAGAAGAGGCCGCCGAGCCGGACAACCAGCCGGTGGATCTGCCAGACGAGGAGGAACAGCCCAACGAGACCGTGCCGCCCGAGGAGGAGGAAACCGAACCCCCAGAAACAGAGCCGCAGCCCGAACTGGACCAGGCGGCCGACGAGCAGGAGCCGAGTGAGACGCCCGGCGACTCGACGGGCGATCCGGGAGAGGGGGCAACGGAAGAGGCGTCGGCCCCCTACGACATTGAGGGACTGGACCGGGATCCCCAGTTCGCGCCCCTCCCAGAGTACACCGCCAACGTCAATGCCCGCATCCGCGTCCAGATTACGGTCGATCCGCAGGGGCGCATTGTGCGACGCGTGCCCCTCATCAAGGGAAATCCGTCGCTGGAAGCTGCCGTTATGGATGCCCTGCAGCGATGGCGCTTCAATGCCCTTCCCTCCGGTGCACCGCAGGAGAACCAGACCGGGACTGTTACCTTCACCTTCCGCCTGGAATAGAGCTGCCTGGAATCGGGGCGCCTGGAGTAGGGGGGAACGGGTGCTTTCACTACACCCGTGTCAGAGATTCCTCCACGGGTGCTGCTCCCGCCGTGGAGTATCTTTGGTTTGTGAACTCCAGATCTCCCCGAACAAAATAGCTCCACATCCTCATGGGACGCGTTTCAGGAAAAACCGCACTCATCACCGGCGCCGCCCTCGGAATTGGCCGCGCCGCGGCCCGCATGCTCGCTGCGGAAGGGGCCCAGGTGGCCATCACTGACATTAACGAGGAGGCCGGCCAGGAGGCGGCGGATGCACTCTCGGCTGAGGGCCTTGAGGTGGCCTTCTTTGAGCACGATGTGGCCTCGGAGGCCGACTGGGCGCGAGTGGTCGACGCCGTACAGGCCACCTTTGGGCCGCCGGATGTCCTTGTCAACAATGCCGGCATCTATCAGATCGAGCCGCTGGACGAAATGTCCCTGGAGGACTGGCATCGCCTCATGGACGTGAACGTGACGGGCGTATTTCTCGGAATGAAGCACTGCACGCCGCTGATGCGGGAGCAGGGCCGGGGCTCGGTCGTGAACCTGTCATCGGTGGCGGGGCTCGTGGGACTGTCGGGCCATGCCTGTTACGGGGCCAGCAAGGGGGCCGTGCGAATCATGACGAAGGACGCCGCAATGGAGCTGGCCGAGGACGGGGTGCGTGTAAATTCGGTGCACCCGGCATACATCGACACACAGATGTCCGATTACGGCGCCGACGTGCAGGGGGCAACAAAGGAGGAGCTCGACGCCATGCACCCGATTGGGCACATGGGCGAGCCAGAAGATGTCGCCTATGCTGTCACGTACCTCGCCTCCGAGGAATCGAAGTTCATGACGGGATCCGAGCTCGTGCTGGACGGCGGGTTCACGGCACAATAGCCCCGGTTCCGGTCCGCCCTCTTCAATTCTCTCCAATCACGTACTTCCATTTCTATGCTCTCTATTCAGCGCATCCTCTTTCCGACGGATTTTTCTGAAGGGTCGAAGCGGGCCTTCCCACAGGCGGCCTTCATGGCCGACTGGCACGACGCCGAGCTGCACGTCGTGAACGTCACGGGACGGCACGAACACAACTACGAGGACGCGAAATCCCAATTCCCCATCGGCACCGACACGCTCAATACGTGGCTGCGCCGGCCCTCCCGGGCAAACGCAGAAACCAACTGGCCCGATCTGGGCACCATGTCCGTTGTACAGGAGCAGATCGAATCGGCTGTGCCCGCGGAGGCGCTCGTCGACTACGTGGAGGCCAACGACGTGGACCTGGTGACGATGGGAACGCATGGCCGCCGTGGGGTGAACCGCATGCTCTTTGGGAGTGTCACCGAAGAGGTAGTGCGCGCCGCGCCCTGTCCGGTCCTGACCGTGCGGGCCGATGCGGAGCGGGCGCCGGACCAGGCCGTGCGCCGCGTGCTCGTGCCCATTGACTTTTCGGATGCGTCTCTTTCGGCCCTGCACCACGCCAAAGAGATTGCGCTGACGTACGGGGCAGAGGTGGATCTGCTCCACATTGTGGACACCCCCACCTATCCGTCGGCCTACGACATCGATCCGGTCCGCTTCCCCACGGCCGAGGTGCTGGAGCGGACCGAGGACCAGCTTGGCGACCTTGCCCGCGAGGAGATCGGCTACGAGCACGTCATGGTGTCCGCCGAGGTGGGGCGCCCGGCGTCCAGCATTCTCGACTACGTGGAGGAGCAGGCGGTCGACCTCGTGGTGATCGCAACCCATGGCCGCACCGGCCTGGACCGCCTCGTACTGGGGAGCGTCACGGAACGGGTGTTGCGCCAGTGCCCCACGCCGGTTTTCGTCGTGAAGCCCGATACGAAGTCGCTCCTTCCAACCCCCGGCGCGTCCAACGGCACGGCGTAGGCGCCAGGGAGCGGAGCCCGAAGCGTGCATCAGTCGAGGTGTGAGAGCCGCTCTCGAAGCAGCGCGTCGAGTTCGGGGTGGGTCTCCTTATCGCGGATGTTGAGGGCGGGCCGATCCGTAAGCTGGTTGAGAAGCTCGATGCCGGCGGCCGTGTTGGTCGCGACCCCGGTCACCAGGTCGGGCGAGAGCATGCCAAAAGCCTCCTCCACCCCGAGCACGGCGTAGGGATCGGAAGCGCAGAGGACGGTCAGGGCGAGGGCCTCCTGCAGGGCCTCTACGGCGATGGAGCCGTTGTACGGCTCAAGCGGCGAGGCGCCGATTTCCACGACGGCGACGTCGGCCGGCGGCTGGGCCATGCGCGACAGCAATTGGCGCAGGGCCGTCCGGTATTCTTCGGGAGGCACCACAGTGGAGGGCAGGCCCGCGTCGACAAAGTCGTAGCCCCAGTCCGCCCCGGCGTCTTGAATGGACAGAATGTCGCGGTAGCGGCCGGCGCCGCTCACCTTGGCCCCGACCACACGAAGCCCCATCCGCTTCAGGCGGCGGGTCACGATGCGGGCGGCGGTTGTCTTGCCGGCGGACATGGAGGTGCCCACGAACAGGATGGTGGGCGTGGTGAAGGCCTGCTCCGCAACTGGGGAGACGGCGCGTTGCATCGTTTGCTTCGTGCCCTGGTGCTCCACGTGGCCGTGGTACTGCAACTCGATGGGGTGTTGGACGAGGGTGGAGCGCGACTCAACGTGGCCAAAGAGGCCGGCGCGCGTGAGTGCGTGGATCGTTCCATCCTCGCCGACGGTGCGCCAGGAGCCGGTCATTTCGAGGGTTGCCTTTCGGGTCCCCAGGGCGCCCATCACGGCGTCG
>JAWOAQ010000050.1:0-12801 GCA_046498495.1 Salinibacter sp.
TACACCGCGGCCCCGCAGGGCCTATTCAGTTGGCACGAAAAAAGCGAGTTAGGACTGAATCCTTATCTCGCTCAACGACACTTCCAGCTTGGGCCGGATGGACCGTCCGGCACAGTTATACTCCAGGCGGAGCTTGTCGTGCTGCGTGAGATCCTGAATTTTATTTATGCAAAAGATAAGACACTTAAACAAGTTGAGCCTATAAATAATATAGGCGTAAATAAACTTAAAAAGAAGATAGTAAAAGATGTTAAGATTGATTTTCAGTTGAATGGAGAAGAATTTGATTACACTAAGTTAATGTTCCACGATGATGTTGCTTTGAATAGTAATGATGCAATTAAAATTATAAGACTTTATAAGAAAGGCAGCCCCTCCTGGAGGTGGGGCAGTTCTCGCCGCCCGGGGGCGGAATGGAGCAGTCGTTCCGGACGTACGGCCTTCGCACGTCGGTGGATCTGGGCCGGCAGCGCGTGGACGGGCAGGTCGAATACACGGAGGCCGCGTTTCAAAGCGGATTTTCGCGCCGGCCCCGATGGACGTTCAACCTGTCCACCCAGCTTCGCCTTGGGGCCCAGACGGACCTGCGCCTTCGGGGCGAGTGGACGGACGCCGGGGCGTTCCGGGACCGGCGCCAGAGCGCACAGGCGACGCTCCAGCACCAGCTGAGGGAGGGCCATCTTCTCGCCCTGGAGGCGCGCTACCGCCAGGCCGGGCCGGGACTGGGAACGTCGCGCTTTCGGGTGGGCTACAGCGTGCCGGTGGGGCTCCCCATCGTGCAAACGCCCGACCGCCAGACGTTCACGGGCCGCGTCGTGGACGCCGAGACGAACGCCCCGCTGTCGGACGTGCTGGTGCAGCTGGGGGGCGCCCGGCGGCTGACGGACGCGGAGGGACGCTTTTCGCTTCCCCTCCCAACGGACGGCACGGCGTATCTGCGGCTCGACCTTTCGGCGGCCGGCCGCAACCGTGTGCCCATGCTGGAACTCCCGATGCGCATCCGTCCCGAGGACGCTGCGTCGGACCTGGTGATTCCGGTCCGGGAGGCGGCGAGCCTCCACGCCGAGGTGATCCGCTACGAGTACCCGACCGCTCGGGCGGCCCTTGAGGGGCAGGAGCCCGAACGCGTGGGGGGCGTTGGTGGGCTCCTCCTGGAAGCCGAGGACGAGAACGGGACGGTACGCCGGCTGACGGGGTCGGACGGCCGGGTCACCTTCGACGACCTTCGACCCGGCCCCTGGACGGTGCGGGTCGGCGAGGCGGGCATCCCGGCGGGCAGCGCGCCCGAGCAGTCCACCTACGAGGTGTCGCTGTCTCCCGGCTCCCGCGACACCGTGCGCGTCCGGGTCCTTCCGGAGGGGCGCCCGCAGATTGAGGTTGAGGAAGGGGGCGAGATCGGAGGGGAGGATGTGGAGGACGGCGGAGAAATTGGGGGAGGGGACGATCCGGACGACGACGACCGCTCGGAGGAGGATCAGGAGGACGCCCCCTCTGGCCCGGACGACGCCGAGGACCGCGAGGGCGGGGCCGTGCCGGTGGACGTGGGGGCCGGCCCGTTTGTCGTGCGGGCGGGCCCGTTCCAGACGTGGGAGCAGGCGATGGAAACGGCCCGCGAGATTCGCACGGACCGTCCCTTCGTCACGATTCAGCCCCGTGAGACGGACGCGGACCCTCAATACGAGGTGTGGGTGGGGCGCTACCCGGACCGCCGGGCCGCCGAGGAGGCACGCACGGCCCTTTCGGCATCCGTCCCGGAGGCGGACGTCCGCAAGACCTCAAGTCCAGCGGCCTATGCGCTTCGCCTTGGGGCGTTTGTGGAGTGGGACGGGGCGATCCAGCGGGCCGAACAGGCGCGGCAGCGCGGACTGCCCGTGGCGATCCACCCGAAGGACTGGCGAGGTCGACTCCTGTACCGCGTCTGGGCGGGGGCGTACCCCGACCGGGCCGCCGCGGCGCAGGCCCTCGACACGCTTGCGGAGGCGCCGTCGGACGCGTACGTCGCGCGGACCGCGGTCCAGGCGGCGTATGCCGTTCAGGTGGGGGCCTTCCGGTCGAAGGCCCGGGCCGTTCGGTTGGTGGGACGCCTTCGAAGGGCAGAGGAAGAAGCCTACATCCGGTCCCATGAGGAAGAGGGGGAGCGGGTCTACCGGGTGATGGTGGGCACGTATACGGACCGGGCGGCGGCCGAGGAGAAGGCAGAGGCGCTCACGACCGACGGACGGGACGCTCTTGTGCGCCGAATGCCCCGCTGAGGCGATCTGCGGGCGGTCAATACCCGTAGATCGAGAGGTCGTCGCGGCGCATGTGGGTGTTCAGGACGATTGCGAGCAGGGCCGTATGGGCGAGCATTGCCGATCCGCCGTAGGAGATAAACGGCAGGGGAAGGCCAATCACCGGCAGGATGCCCGTGGCCATGCCCACGTTAATAAAGATGTGAATCAGATACACGCCGACGGCCCCGGCGGCCACGATGCTGCCGAAGGGGTGTTTGACGTCGGCCCCCAGCTTGATGAGGCGCAGGAGAAGCAGCGCAAAAAGCCCGAGCACCACCATCGAGCCCAAAAATCCGAACTCCTCCCCCACCACGCTGAAAATGAAGTCGGTGGTTTGCTCCGGCACGTACGCCCCCTGCGTCTGGGTGCCCTGCATAAAGCCTTCGCCCCAGAGGCCGCCCGACCCGATGGCCACCTTCGACTGCACGAGGTTAAAGCCCACGCCCTGCCGAAACTGCTCGGCGTCTGGGTTGGTGAAGGAGATGAGGCGCTCGACCTGATAGGGCTGCAGAATTTTGTTGAGCACCAGCGACACGACGGCCGTCACGCCGGCGGTAAAGAGGGCGGCGAGGCCGGCCACGTACCGCTGCTGCGAGCTCCACCACAGCACGCCGGTGAAGAGCACGGCGAACCCAAGGGCCACGGGCACCGAGAGGAGGGCAAGATATCCGGCCACCGCCGGCGAGATCATGAGGGCGATGACCGGCAGGGGCAGCCCGGCCCAGAATAGCATGATGGGCACGAGGCCGAAGAAGACCAGGGCTGTCCCCAGATCGTTTTGGAGAACGACCAGCACGCCGGGCACCACAAGCAGTGCCAGGGCCTTGAGGGCAAAGGATAGATTGCTCGCCCCTCGGGTGTGGCGCTCCGAGAGGAGCTGCGCCACGGCGAGCACCGTGCCCACCTTGGCCAGCTCCGACACCTGAAGGCGAAACGGCCCGAGGGCGAGCCAGGCGCGCGTTCCCTTGGCCTCCAGTCCCACAAACAGCGTAAGCAGGAGCAGGCCGACCGTGAGGCCGTAGGCCGGATAGGCCAGCTGCCGAAGCACGCGCACCGGGAGCAGGAGGGCCACGCCGAGGCCGGCCGCGGACACCCCGGCCCACATCATCTGCCGGAGGAAATTGTCACGGACGCCGGCCTCCAGGTATTCGGCCGCCGGGCCGTGGGTGGTGCTATAGAGGGCCACGAGTCCCACCCCGATCAGCGCCGCCCACGCCAGGGGGGTCCACAAGTCGAGGGCGGAGGGCCAGCTACGGGAGGACGAGGGCATTTCACCGAAGGAGCCAAGGAGGGAGAGCTATTCGCGGCCGGGCGCTGAGGCAGGAACCGCCGCCGAGTCGGCCGACGACGCGTCGGTGCGCAAGGGGTCCTCGGCGGGGGCCTGGGAGGGGGGCGCCGTGACCGACGAGTCCGACGGCGCCCCAAAGCCCCGCGGCGGGGCGCTCCGGACCGAGTCGCGCAGCCGGTTCTGCCAGTAGCGGCGCTCCCACGTGTCGGCGATGGATCCTGTGAGGTATTGCTCCGCCATGAGGCTGGCAATGGGGGCGGCCGCGACGGCGCCTTCGCCGGCGTTTTCGACGGCCACGGCCACGGCGATCTCGGGGTCGTCGTACGGGGCAAACAGGATGAACAGGGAGTGGTCCTTTCCGTGCGGGTTTTGGGCCGTGCCTGTTTTTCCGGCGCTGGGGATGTCCGGGATTTGCACCCATTCGCCCGTTCCGTCCGTCATCACGCGGCGCATGCCCTCGCGCACCGTTTCAAAGTGGGCGGAGTCGACGGGGATGCGCTCGGGCGCGGGACGGTCCGGGCGGCGCACCTCGCCGGTACGGGGGTGCACCATCTTGCGTACAAAATGGGGCGATGGCAGCGTGCCCTTGTTGGCGAGCGCGGCGGTATAGCGGGCCAGCTGCAGCGGCGTCACCGACATGTCGCCCTGCCCAATGCCGAGGTTGACGGTGTACCCACGGGTCCACCGGCCGTACATGCGGTCGTAATACGAGGAGTCAGGGATGAGGCCGGGCGCCTGCTCGCCAATGTCGATCGGCACCTCCTGGCCAAAGCCAAATTCGCGGGCCCAGTCGTGCCAGGTCTTCAGCTCCATCTGGTCCATAAGCTGGTAGAAGAAGGTGTTGCAGGACACCTCCAGGGCCTTCTCGACGGTGATGCGGCCTTCGTCCTTCATCTGGAAGTTTTTAAAACGGCGCTGTCCAATACGGTAGCTGGAGGGACAGTCGAGCCGCTGGTTTTCCGTGATCAGGCCCTCTTCGAGAGCGACCAGGGACATGAGGGGCTTCCAGGTGGAGCCGGGCGGGAAGCCGCTCCGGACGGCCCGGTTGAAGAGGGGGGTGGAGGGGGCGGTGCGCAGGCTGTCCCAGGCCGCTCCACTCACCGACTGGCTAAAGAGCGCCGGGTCGAACGAAGGCTCACTGACAAACGAAAGGATGTCGCCGTTGTCGGGGTCGAGGGCCACGGCGGCTCCTCGCTTGCCAACGAACAGGGACTCGGCCAGGGCTTGCACCTCGGGGTCAAGGGCAAGATGCATGTCGTACCCCCCCACGGGCGGCTCGTCGTTTTGTCCGTTGCGGTACGGCTGAATCTCCGAGCCTCGTACGTTTACCAGCACGAATTCGCTCCCACGCTCGCCGCGCAGCGCCGATTCGTAGTTCTTTTCCAGGCCCGTTTTGCCGATATAGTCGCCCGTCCGGTAGCCCTCGTCGCGCCGCTCGTTGAGGACACGGTCTCCAATTTCTCGGACGTATCCCAGCGCGTGCGGAAGGCGCGCCGGCGTATGGTAGCGGCGCCGCAGCTCGATCTCGTGCGAGACGCCGGGCAGCTCGTGGAGGTGCTCCTGCACGCGACTGAACGTGTCGAACGACACTTTGCGGAACGACCGGCTGGGCCGAAATGGATTCCACGCACGAGCCTCCTCCAGCTTCTGGGTTACCGTCGAGTCCGCCACGCCCAGCAGGTTTGCCAACAGGCCGGTCTTCGATCGGTCGAAGTACCGGGGCGTGAGCATGATCGTGTAGGTGGGCTGGTTGTCTACCAGCAGCGTGCTGTCCTGGGCGTAGATGGCCCCTCGGGCCGGTTCGACCGCGCGTTCGCGGACGGCATTGCCGGCCCTCTCCCCGTTGGTCGACGCGGTGCTAAACAGCTGCAACTGGGCGAGGCGTCCGCCCAGGATCAAGAGAAGGACCGCCACGACGGCAGCGTAAATCCGCACGCGGACTTTGTACTCGTCCATAGGCGAGGGGGAACCCAAACGTGAAGGGAAGCACAGATAGAGAACGGGTATATCCCGCGCACGCCCTTTAAATAGACAGGCACGGGGCGGGTTGCACGCATGGGCCCGGGCGAGAAGAGAACGGACTCGTTCCATCTGCGCGCGGACCATCCGCCCCGAGGCCGAGTTGGACCCTTCCCTGTCCTACACGAAATCTTCCAAGTCTGGCCCCCCAAGTGAGAACAGTCTCCCGAGGGGCGTAACGTCCAAACTTTTGGAGGGACTCACAGGTACGGGTTGCCCGTTCAATGCAGGTTTCATTGAGGCCCATCGACCGCCTAGCAACGACATGCGACGACTTGCCCTTTTTGTTCTTCTGATCTTAGGGGGCGCTGTGTTTGGAGGGACGTCGCCCGCTGCGGCCCAGTATTTTGGTCAAAACAAGGTCCAATACCAGGACTTCGACTTCCAGCAATTTCAGACCGACAACTTCGAGATCTACTTCTATCCGGAGGAGCGGGATGCGGTGATGGACGCGGGACGGATGGCCGAGCGGTGGTACCAGCGCCACTCCCGCACCTTCCTGCGAGAGTTTGAGGCGCGCAAGCCCCTGATTTTTTACGCCAACGACACCGATTTCCAGCAGACGAACGTCATTCAGGGGCAGATTGGGCAGGGGACGGGTGGGGTCACCGAGAGCCTGAAGGAGCGGGTGGTGATGCCGCTTACGGGCAGCTATAAGGAGACCGATCACGTACTCGGACACGAGCTGGTCCACTCGTTTCAGTACGACATTGCCCTTCGGCGCGACAACCAGGGCTTTTCGCTGCGCAACCTGCCGCTCTGGTTTGTGGAGGGGATGGCCGAGTACCTGTCGGTGGGCCGTCAGGACACGCACACGGCCATGTGGCTTCGGGATGCGGCCCTGCGGGAGGACCTGCCGACGATCCGGCAGATGACGCGCGACATGCAGAGCTACTTTCCCTATCGCTACGGCCAGGCGTACATGGCCTACATCGGGGGGAAATACGGAGACCCGTCCGTGACGGACCTCTACAAGATGAGCGGGCGCGTGGGGGTGGACTCGGCCTTTGTATACACGCTCGGCATTTCGGCCGACTCGCTCTCGGAGGAGTGGAAGCAGTCGGTTCGCGACTCCTATCTGCCCCGCACGGAGGGGCGCACGCCGCCGGACTCGGTGGGGACGGCGGTGCTGGGCACGCCCGGGGACGAGCGACAGCTCAACATCTCCCCGGTGGTGAGCCCGGATGGGCGCTACGTGGCGGCCATCTCACGCCAGAACATCTTCACGACCAACCTCTTCGTGGCCGACGCGGAAACCGGTGAGATCGTGCAGGAACTGAAGGGAACGCGCAGCAACCCCCACTTCGATGCGCTCCGGTTTATTAACTCGGCCGGGTCGTGGTCGCCGGACGGCCGCCGGTTCGCATTCGTGACGTTTGCGGAGGGCACCAACGAGATTAACACGTTCGACGTGCGGACGGGAGAGGTGACCCAGCGCACGGTGGTGGAGGACATTGGGGCAATCCACAACCTGGCCTGGTCGCCTGATGGACGTTCCATCGCCTTCGCGGGCATCGACGGTGGGCTCAGCGATCTGTACCTCTACGACCTGGAGAAGGAGTCCGTCCGTCAGCTCACCAACGACCGCTACGCTGCCCTCCAGCCCACGTGGTCGCCGGACGGGGAAACGCTGGCTTTTACCACGGATCGGGGGCCCGACGGCACAGACTTTAACACCCTTCGGTACGGGGACTATCGTCTCGGGTTGATCAACGTCGAATCCCGCGAGATCGACACCGTGCGGCCGTTTCAGTCCGGCATGCAGCACAACCCACAATTCTCGCCCGACGGGCAGAGCCTCTATTTCGTGAGTGACCAGGACGGATTTAAGGACGTCTACCGCTATAATCTGGAGACAGAGGCGATCTACCGGGTGACGAACGTGCAGACGGGGGTGAGTGGCATCACGGCCACCTCGCCCACGATGTCTGTGGCGCGCCGAAGCGGGCGGATGATGTTCTCGGTTTTCTCGAACAGCGGGTACTCGATCGTGTCGCTGTCGGAGGACGAAACAGAGGGCACGCAGGTGCGCTCCGGCACATCGACGACCGCGGACACGACGGATGCAGACTCGCTGTCGACAAATGCGCTCGGGACGGCCGGCACACTCCCGCCGCCGGAGACGAGCGGCATTGTTAGCGACTACCTCACGGACTACCAGACGGGCCTCCCGGATCTGAGCGGTGTCGAGACCCAAACGGCAAGCAATCGCCTCCGGCTCGACTATGTGGCGCCCCCGTCGGTGGGCACCTCGTTCGGCGGGCCGTTTGGCACACAGGTGCAGGGCGGGGTCGGGTTCTTCTTCAGCGACATGCTGGGCAATCAAAACCTGAGCGTCTTCGTGCAGGCCAACGGCACGCTCCGCGACGTGGGCGGCGGGGCCTTTTACACCAACCGCGATAACCGAATGAACTATGGCGTGGGCGTGTCGCACATCCCCTCGCGGTTTGGACAAGTTGGCCTATTTCGAGACGCGCAGGGCAACCCCGTCATCCGTCAGTTTGTCCAGCGCATTTACCAGTCGCAGGTGAGCACGCAGGCGAGCTACCCGCTCTCCCAGACCAATCGCTTTGAGTTGAGCCTGGGCGGCACCCGCTACGGATTCGATACAACGATTCGCGATATTGACGCCATCACGGGACGAGTTCAGGAGACGCGGCAGAGTGCCGATCCCCTGTACCTCGCACAGGCGGGCCTGGCGTACGTCGGGGACTTTTCCAGCTCGGGCCTCACCTCGCCCCTCCAGGGCGGCCGCTACCGGTTCCAGGTGACGCCGCAGGTTGGGTCGCGCAACTTCGTGTCGGTCCTGGCGGACTGGCGCCGCTACTTCTACCGCGAGCCCTTCACCTTCGCGGTCCGCGGGCTGCATCGAGGAAACTACGGGGTCAACGCGGAGGATGGGCTGACGGGCGGCGGAGACCTTCGGGGGCAGTTTCGGAATCTGATTGTCCGGGAAACGATCGGGGACCCCTACAATCTTGGCTTCGTGCGGGGCTACAGCTTCAGTTCGTTCTTCGACCAGCCGGCCTGCCGGACGGGCACCGGCAGCGACTGTGGCATCGAATACCTCTACGGCACGCGCATGGCCCTGACCAGTGCGGAGGTTCGGGTGCCCCTCCTGGGCCCCGAGGTGCTTGGGCTTTCGACCTTCGAATACGTGCCGGTTGACCTGGTCCTGTTCGGCGACGCGGGCGTGGCGTGGACGAGCGAGGACTTCGACGACTGGTCCCTCCGGACCTCGGTTCCGGAAAATCAGGGAGTGGCGTCGGGGCTGGTGACGGCGAAGCCGTTGACAAGTGCGGGCCTTTCGGCTCGGGTGAATCTCTTGGGCGCGGTCGTGTTTGAGATGTTCTACGCACGGACCTTCCAGCGCAACAAGCCCTGGGACTTTGGGGTCATCCTGCGCCCCGGCTGGTAGAGGGGGCTTTTATTCGGCGCGGAGGCGCCCCTGCATGACAGTGACCGCGTCCCCGCTGAGGTCGATGCGCTCGGCGTCGGGGGCGTCCAGGCAGACGTGCACGGTGCCGCCGCGCGCGGAGACCTGGCGTCCCGTCAGTGCTGTGCGGCCCGTTTCCGCGGCCCAGTACGGGCCCAGCGCACAGTGGGCCGAGCCGGTGACTGGGTCTTCGGGCACGCCCACGCCTGGGGCAAAGAAGCGCGACACGAAGTCGACGCCCTCGGCGTCGGCCGGGGCCGTCACAATAACGCCGCGGGCATCGAGCGAGGCCAGCTGGGGCATCTCGGGCGACACGCGGCGCACGTCGGTCGCTGTGCCAAGGCGCACGAGATAGTCTCGGCCGGTGCGTCCCACGTACACCGGTGTGGGATCCCCGAGGCCGTTCAGTAGCGAAGCAGGGGCGTCGGTCGGGGACGGGGGATCGGTTGGGAAATTGAGCGTCGTTCCCCCGGCGGTGTCGTCGCTCCGGGTGGCAGTGAGGGGCCCGCTCGCCGTCTCAAAATGAGCCGGGGCCTCCGGCGCCAGGTGCCCTTCGGACCACAGCACGTGGGCGCTCGCCAGGGTGGCGTGCCCGCAGAGGTCGACTTCGCTGGTGGGAGTGAACCACCGTAGCCGATAGCGACCGCCCGTCAGCGGGCGCACAAACGCGGTCTCCGAGAGGTTCATCTCGGCGGCCACGTTCTGCATCCAGCGGTCCGATCGGGGACTCGGGAGAAGGCAGACGGCGGCCGGATTTCCGGCGAAGGGGACATCCGTAAACGCGTCAACCTGAAAAATGGGAAGCGACATCGAGCAGAAACGCATTGGAAAAGAGCACGAGACCCGCGGACCCGGAAACGATTGCCCCCGTCGTCGGGTCCAACCGACAGGCTGCGCCGCGGACGGCTCGGCCCCGTCCGCGCCCGATCATTCCGAACGTACAGGTCTATGTACCGCGCCCTTCGTTCGCTCCTCTTCCGGCTGGACGCCGAGCGGGCCCACACCACGGCCCTGCAGGCCGCCGCCCTGGCCCAGCGCGTGGCACCGTCGTTCGTCGCGTCGCAATACGGATACGAAGACGAGCGGCTCAAGCTGCGGCTTTGGGGCACCACCTTTCCCAACCCGGTCGGCCTCGCCGCCGGATTCGACAAGAACGCCGAACTTGTATCCTTTTGGGAAGCGGTGGGGTTTGGCTTCGTCGAGGTCGGATCGGTGACCGCCCGGCCGTCCGACGGCAACCCGAAGCCGCGGGCGTTTCGATTGCCCGACGACGAGGCCCTGATCAACCGGATGGGCCTGAACAACGACGGGGCCGCAGCCGTCGCTGAGCGGCTGGAGGCCGAGCGGACCGCGCGCTCGCGGCCCCTGGGCATCAACCTGGCCAAGACCCACGACCCCGAGATCCTGGGCGATGCGGCCCTGGACGACTTTCGGCAGAGCTTCCGCGAACTCGTATCGCAGGCCCAATACGTGACGCTCAACGTGTCGTGTCCCAATACGGCCGATGGCACAACGTTCGAGGATCCCGCCGCGCTCGACGACCTGCTCAACGTGATTGCGGACGAGCAGAAGCCCGCCGGCCTCGAAACCCCCGTTCTCATCAAGCTTAGCCCACCGCTCAGCGATCGCATCCTCTTCGACACGCGCCTCGACGACCTCGTGGCGGTGGCACGCGACCACGAGGTGCACGGCTTTGTGGCGTGCAACACAGCCGCGGATCGGTCGCACCTACAAACCGACGACGAGCGGCTATCGGAAATTGGAGACGGCGGCGTGAGCGGCCCGCCCCTGGCAAGCCGCGCCACCCGTCTGGTGCGCTACCTCTACCGTGCCACCGACGGTGAGGTCCCCATTATCGGCGTGGGGGGCGTGCGCGATGCGGCCTCGGCCTACGAAAAAATTCAGGCGGGGGCGTCGCTTGTGCAGCTCTACACCGCCCTCGTATACGAAGGACCAGCCCTTGTGCAGCAGGTCAAGAAGGGCCTCGTCGATCGCCTCCGTGAGGACGGGCATGTGTCGATTGCCGACGCCGTGGGGACGACAGCATAGCCGAATCCGGTCCGCGCGTAGAAACAGCGAAGGACCTCGCCTGTAGGCGCTGTCTGCGCTCGTTGACTTGCTCCCCGTCGTCTCTTTGCCATGCCCGCCCAGGTTGAGTTCGACACCATTCCCCAGCTTATCCGCCGCCTCTGGAAGCGCTACCGGGGGCGAGAGCGCACAGTGCTGCGCCACAAGCCTGCCGATGAGTGGGTCGACATTACGTGGGAGGACCTCCAGGATCGCGTGCAGGCGCTGGCGGGCGCCCTTCACAAACAAGGTATACGGCCGGGCGACCGCGTGGCCCTCCTTTCCGAAAACCGCCCCGAGTGGGCCGTTACGGACCTCGCAACCCAGCTGCTTGGGGCTGTGAACGTGTCGATCTACACCTCGCTGCCGCCCGCCAAAATCGCCTACATTCTGCGCGACAGTGGGGCGCAGGTGTGCGTTGTGTCGGTGCCGGTTCAGCGAAAAAAGATCGAGTCCATTCTCGACGAGTGTCCGGCGCTGGAGACGGTCATTGTCATGGATGAAATGCCGGATCGTCCGCCCGCGGCCCTCACGTCCTGGCCCGACGTGATGGAGGCCGGCGCGTCCTACTGGCGCCAGCACGAGAGCGAACTCACCGCCCTTGCGGACGATGTTGCGCCCGGCGATCCGAGCGCCCTTATCTACACCAGCGGCACCACTGGGGAGCCGAAGGGCGTCATCCTCACGCACCGGAACTTCTGCGCCAATGTAAAGGCGGCGCTCCAGTTCGTGCCGTTTGGGGAGGACGACCACCATCTCTCGTTTCTCCCCCTTTCGCACGCGTTCGAGCGTACGGCGGGCCACACCGCCATCCTGGCCGCCGGGGCCACCATCAGCTACGCCGAGAGCGTGGAGGCCGTGAGCCGCAACCTGCAGGAGGTCCAGCCCACGGTCATGATTTCTGTGCCACGCATGTTCGAAAAGGTCTACAACCGCGTCACGAAGCAGGCCGGCGAAGGGGGCGCCCTGAAGCAACGGATCTTTGAATGGGCCGTCCGGGCGGGAAAGCGGTATGCCCGGGCGCAGCAGAACGGGGGAGCGGGGCCGTGGCTACGGACCCAGAAGGCCCTGGCGCACCGCCTTGTGTTTTCCACCCTTCACGAAAAGCTGGGAGGCAACCTCAAATTCGCGGTGAGTGGCGGGGCCGCCCTCCCCAAGGAAATCGGCACCTTTTTCCAGGCCGCCGGTGTTACCATCATTGAGGGATACGGGCTGACCGAAACGGCCCCCGTTATGTGCGCCAATCCACTCGATGCGCCGCGCTACGGCACCGTGGGGCACGTGCTGCCGGGCGTGTCGGTCGCCATTCAGTCGCTGGAGGACGAATCGATGCTGGGCACAGTGAGCGGCAGCGACTATCCCACCGACACTCCAATATTTTTGATCATCCTCACTACTTTTTTCCTCTACCATCAAATAGACCAAATGGAACATAGATATAAAAAGTTTTCATCATATAAAATTGTAAAGTGATAACACATCGAATCGATAACTCCTATATCACTCACAAATCATCGATCGATAGCAATCAATATCGATACATGATACGTTGAGTTTGCCAGGTCAGTCGATGAAGAATTACATAATTTCGGTATGAAAAAACTACCTAGGGGACCCTGAAAAGCTTACAGGCTGTGATAAATAGATCCAAACCTGAAAAATTCTAGATGAGAATTGCAAAATGATAGAAAACTCAAGAAAAGAACAAAAACTTTAAA
>JAWOAQ010000077.1:0-13880 GCA_046498495.1 Salinibacter sp.
GCCGCGATGACAACAAGCACCTGCACGTTGAGGGCGCGCTGCGCCTCCGGTGCCGTCAGGCACCCACTCAGGATCATCAGGAGGCCGGCCACGAACGCGGCCGTCACGATGGGCACCAGGCCCGTGGCGGCCGCAAGCACCATGCCCCCCGTGAGGCCCAGGGCCAGCGGTGCTCGGGCCCGCCGTTCCGACTCCTGTTGTTTCGGTGCGTCGTCCTGGCCGTCGTCGATTGGTGTCGCGGCGTCACGGGCCCGCCCGTCACGGGGCGCCACAAGATAAAATTCATCCCGGCTGCCACTGCTCCAGCGCTTCTCGAAGTCGCTGGGCGCCTCCACGATGAGCAGGTCTCCGGCCTGGAGGCGCGTGGTGCCCACGGGGCTGGTGACGGGCTGGTCCTCGCGCTGAATGCCAAGCACCACGCCCTGGTACTCTTCGCGAAAGTCGGCCTCCCCGAGCGTCGTGCCCACCAGGTCCGACGACTCCGCGACGACCGCCTCGTAGAGCGGAAGGGTCTCGTAGCGGAGGGGCGCGGCTCCCTCCGGCCCCGGCAGCGTCCGCTTTAGGCCCGGCCGCCGCAGCAAGCGCTCGCGGGCGGCCAGCGAGCCGTTGAACGCCAGCACGTCCCCCTGCTCCAGGGCGAGGCGGGGCGTGGCCTGCAGAACCTGCCCGTCGCGCCGGACGTGCGTCAGGTACGCATCGCCAAGGTCGCGCAGGCCGGCCGCCTTCACCGTTTGCCCGATGACCGGCGACTGCACCATAACCTTCACCTCAAACATGTCTCGCGTCATCTCCTCCTCAACCGCCGGGGCCGACGGTCCCCGATCGGGGAGCAGCCGGTGCCCGCCCAGAACGAAGTACGCAATCACGACCAGAACGGCCGGCCCCCCAATCCAGGTCACGTCGAAGAGGCCAAGCGGGGCGTACCCTTCCACCTCCATGAGCCCGGCCACGATCAGATTTGTGGAGGTCCCCACGAGGGTGAGCATGCCCCCGGTGATGGCCGCGTACGAGAGCGGGATCATGACTTTCGACGCCGGAATGTCCTGCGCGTCGGCCCACCGCTGGAGGCGCGGGATGAGCATCGCCACGATGGGGGTATTGTTGAGGAGGCCCGACAGGAACGCCGTCGGCCCCATGAACCGGGCCAGCGTGCCGCCCAGTCCGGACGACGCGGCAAACAGGACCCCATCGATGCGCGCCAGGGCGCGGGTGTGCTGCACCCCCGCCGCCACTACGTAAAGTGCCCCGACGGCCAGAACGGCCGAGTTCGAAAAGCCCGCAAACGCCTGTTTCGGCGACACCACCCCGGCCAGCAGCAGGACCGCCAGCCCCGCCAGCATCGTGAGGTCCGGGCGCAGCACCTCCCAGACGAGGGACCCCACGATTCCGATGACCACCACGAGGGTGATCCAGGCATCGGGACCGAGGCTGCCAAGAGTCGCCATTATACTGGGGACAGGGACCCGCTGCGAGCGACAGAGCCGACCCAACAGGCCGGCGGAGGTGTAGAGGAGCGCCGTGCGCTGATGGGGAGTTTCTTCTGGTGCGGAAGGCCGTTGCCCGCTCGCTGCCTGCTTTCGCGCCCCCTCTCCCACGCCCTCAGCCCCCGCGCCTTACACAATGCCCTTGTCCTCCAGCACGGCAATGATCTGGTCTACGCAGGCGGCCACGTCGTCCTCGTCCGTGTGAACCACCACCTCCGGATCGTCCGGCGCCTCGTACGGGGCCGATACGCCGGTAAAGTTTGCGATCTCGCCCCGCTCCGCCTTCGCGTACAGGCCCTTCGTGTCGCGGTCCTTACAGACCTCCAGCGGACAGTCAACGTGCACCTCAAAGAACCGGCCCTCCGGCAGCAATTCGCGGATGCGCTCGCGGTCCTCCTCGTAGGGAGAGATGAAGCTGCAGAAGGTCACGTTGCCCTGCTCGAAGAAGAGGCGGGCCGTCTCCCCGACGCGGCGGATGTTCTCTTTCCGGTCGTTGGGACTAAAGCCGAGGTCGCCGCAGAGGCCGTGGCGCACGTTGTCGCCGTCGAGCAGCATGGTTTGCACATCGCGATCGAAGAGGCGCTTCTCCACCTCCTTGGCGATCGTGGACTTGCCCGAGCCCGAGAGGCCCGTCAGCCAAACGACGGCGGCCTTGTGCTCATTCTTCTGCTCTCGCTCCTCGCGTGGAACGTTGAGCCCCTCCCAGACCACATTCGGCGAGGATTCGCGCTCCTCTTCGGTCGTCGTCTCTTCGTGCCCAAACGGCGCCACATCCTCGGCCTCGCCGCGAATCATGCCCGCGGCCACTGTGTCGTTCGTGTCCGGATCGATGAGAATGAAGTTTCCCGTCGACCGGTTGATCTTGTAGGGGTCGATAAAGAGCGGATCGGCCGTCTCCAGCTCCACCCGGCCAATGTCGTTGAGGGCGAAGGTGTCGGCCTCCTCCCGGTGGAAGGTCTCGACGTTGGTGCGGTACACGACCTTCGTGACGTAGGCCTGCGTGCGGCGGGTCGTGTGTTGGATGATGTAGGGACGATCTTTCCGCATCGCCTCCTCGTTCATCCAGCAGAGGTCGGCGTCGATCTGGCGCGTGACGGCCTCGGGCCGGTTGCGGCTCCGCACGAGCATCGAGCCGCGGCTTACGTCGATCTCGTCGGTGAGGGAAATCACGACCGAGTCGCCCGGGCCGGCCTCCTCCACCTCGCCGTCGAGGGTTGTGATCGACTCGACGTGGGAGGTCCGCTTCGACGGCAGTTCCACAACTTCCTCGCCGGGCCGGACCGTGCCCGAGGCCACCTGACCGGCAAACCCGCGAAAGTCCTGGTGCGGCCGAATGACGTTCTGTACCGGAAAGCGGAAGTCGACCTGGTTGCGATCCGCCTCGGGCCGAACGTTCTCCAGGCGGTGCAACAGCGTGGCGCCCTGGTACCACGGCATGTTGTCCGATGCATCGACCACGTTGTCCCCCTTGAGGGCCGAGATGGGGATAAACGTGATGTCGTTGATGTTGAGGTCGTCGGAAAAGGACTGGAACTCCTCAACAATCTCCCGGAAGCGCGCCTCGCTGTAGTCCACGAGGTCCATCTTGTTGACCGCCACAATCATGTACGGAATCTGAAGCAGCGAGGCGATGAAGGCGTGGCGCCGCGTCTGCTCGATCACGCCGTTGCGGGCATCAATCAGCTCCACGGCGAGCTCCGCCGTCGAGGCCCCCGTCACCATGTTGCGGGTGTACTGCTCGTGGCCCGGCGTATCCGCGATGATGAACTTGCGATTCGGGGTCGAGAAGTAGCGGTACGCCACGTCGATGGTGATCCCCTGTTCCCGCTCGGCCCGCAGGCCGTCGGTTAGGAGTCCAAGCTCAATCTCATCGTCGTCGCGGTGCGTGTTGCGCCGAATTTCCTCCAGCTTGTCCTCAAAGATCTGCTGGGTATCGTAGAAAAGGCGGCCAATGAGGGTGCTCTTGCCGTCGTCCACGCTCCCGGCCGTTGTAAATCGAAGTACGTCCATCGGTTGGTGTCGAGTTGGCTGTATTCGAAGGGAAAACCCAGAATCATTGAGTCAATGACTCATTAACCCAATGACTATTGCTTAGAAATAGCCCTGACGCTTGCGGTCTTCCATCGCGGCCTCTGCGCGCTGGTCATCAGCGCGGGCGCTGCGCTCGCCCTTTTGTGTCGTTGCCACTTCGGTGACCACTTCCTCAACGGTGGTGGCGGTCGACTCGACGGCGCCGGTGCAGGTCATATCCCCAATCGTGCGGAAGCGCACCATCTTCTCGACGTACTCCTCGTCCTCGCGGAGTTCATTGTAGGGCGATTTGGGCAGCAGCACACCGTCGCGCTCAAACATGGTCCGCTTGTGGGCGAGATAGAGGCTGGGGATCTCCAGGTCTTCCTGCAGGATGTACTGCCACACGTCCAGTTCCGTCCAGTTGCTGAGCGGGAAGGCGCGGAAGTGCTCGCCCTTTTTGCTGCGGCCGTTGTACAGGTTCCAGAGCTCGGGGCGCTGATTTTTCGGATCCCAGTTCCCAAAGCGATCGCGGTGCGAGAAGAAGCGCTCCTTGGCCCGGGCCTTTTCCTCGTCGCGCCGGGCGCCGCCAAGGGCAACATCGAAGCCGTACTCCTGGATCGTATCGAGCAGCGTCACGATCTGGAGCTTGTTTCGGCTCGCATCGGGGCCTTGCTCCTCCTTCGCCCGGCCCGACGCAATGGTCTCCTCGACGCTTCCCACGATGAGGTCCAGGTTGTGCTCCTCCATCAGGTTGTCCCGGAATTCGATGGTCTCGGGGAAGTTGTGGCCCGTGTCCACGTGGAGAATCGGGAACGGCACCGTGCCGGGGTAGAAGGCCTTCCGGGCCAGGTGGATGAGGAGGAGGGAGTCTTTCCCGCCGCTGAACATCAGGACGGGATGTTCGAACTGGGCCACAGCCTCACGGATCACGTGAATGGCCTCCGACTCTAGCCAGTCGAGATGCTTGGAGGTGTCCGCGGAAGTTGACATGGAAGCGAAACGAGCGTTGTTCGGATCATGAAGCGAACGGGCGGCCAGGCGGCGAAGCCTCACCGCAGTTCCCTGCTCAGGCGTCGGCGGGAGCGAGGGCGTCGATCTTTTTCCGGAAATAATCGAGCGTGTGGTGCAGGCCCTCCCGGCGATCCACCGTGGGCCGCCACCCCAGCACCTCGCGGGCCTTCGAGATGTCGGGCTGTCGCACCTGCGGGTCGTCCTTCGGCAGTTCCTCGTAGGTGATGGAGCTGTCGCTGCCGGTAATATCGATAATCTCTTCGGCAAACTCTTTGATGGTAATCTCGTCGGGGTTGCCGATATTCACCGGGGCCGACTCGTTGCTCATCAGAAGCCGGTAGATGCCCTCCACCAGGTCGTCGACGTAGCAGAAGGCGCGGGTCTGGCTGCCGTCGCCGTACACGGTGAGCGGGTCGCCGCGGAGGGCCTGCGACATAAAGGTGGGCAGGGCCCGCCCGTCGTCGATCCGCATCCGCGGGCCATAGGTGTTGAAGATGCGCACGATGCGGGTCTCCACCCCGTGGTGGCGGTGGTACGCCATCGTGAGGGCCTCGCCAAACCGCTTGGCCTCGTCGTAGACGCCGCGCTGCCCGACGGGATTCACGTTGCCCCAGTAGTCCTCGGGCTGGGGATGGACGAGCGGATCGCCGTAGACCTCACTCGTGGAGGCAAGCAGGAAGCGGGCGTCCTTGGCCTTGGCGAGGCCAAGGGCCTTGTGCGTGCCGAGGGCTCCAACTTTGAGCGTCTGAATTGGCAGGCGCAGGTAATCGTCCGGGGCCGCCGGGCTGGCAAAGTGCAGGACGTAGTCCAGCTCGCCGTTGACGTGGAGGTAGTCGGTCACGTCGTACTCCACGAACCGAAACCGGTCCTGGCCGAGCTCAAACAGGTGTTCGATGTTTTCGGTGTCGCCGGTGATGAGGTTGTCCATGCAGATAACCTCATGGCCCTCCTCAATGAGGCGGTCGCAGAGGTGGGAGCCGAGAAAGCCGGCGCCCCCGGTGATCAGTGTGCGGGGCATAGAAGCGGGGGAAGGGGTAAGTGACGAAGTGCAGCGAGGGCCAACGGGTTACGTGGGCTGCCCGTTTTCGACGATGGCCTCCTCGATGGCCTCCTCGTCCTGGACGGGCGGGTAGTGCGGACGGCCGACGCTGTAGTAATCGAAGCCCATCTGGGCCATGTGGTCGGGCTCAAACACGTTGCGGCCGTCGAAAATAAGGGGGCGGGCCATCCGGTCGCGCACCTCTTTGAGGTCCGGGCGGCGAAACTCGTGCCACTCCGTGCAGATGATCAGCGCCTCGGCGTCGTCGAGCACATCGTACATGTTGTCGCCATACGCAATGCGGTCGCCGAACGCATTACGGGTGGTCTCGATGGCCTCCGGGTCGTAGCCCGCAATGTTCGCGCCCTTCTCGAGCAGGTCGTCGATGATGATGTGGGAGGGCGCTTCGCGCGTGTCATCCGTGCCCGGCTTAAAGGAGAGTCCCCAAACGGCAATCGTACGGCCGTCCACGTCCCCGCCAAAGTAGTCGGTCGCCTGCACGGCAAGGCGACGGCGCTGATGGTCGTTCACGTCGAGGACCGCGTCGAGAATCCTAAAGTCGTAGTCCTCCTTCTTCGCTTTCCGCGCCAGCGCCTGCACGTCCTTGGGGAAGCAGCTGCCGCCAAAGCCGATGCCGGCGTACAGGAAGTGCGGCCCGATGCGATGGTCCTTGCTAATGCCAAGACGCACCTTGTCAACGTTGGCGTCGACGCGCTCACAGACGTTGGCTATCTCATTCATAAATGAGATGCGCGTGGCCAGGAGCGAATTGGCAGTGTATTTGATCATCTCCGAGGACCGCTCGTCGACGACCAGGATGGGATTCCCCTGCCGCACAAACGGCTCGTACAGGCGCTTCATGCGCTCGGCGGCCTTCTCACTGGTGGTCCCGATCACCACGCGGTCCGGCTTCATAAAGTCGTCGACCGCGGCCCCTTCCCGCAAGAACTCCGGATTTGAGACCACGTCGAAGCTCTCTCCCGGGGTCAGGCCGTGGTCCTCGATCAGCTCCCGCACCCGGTCCGCCGTGCCAACGGGGACGGTGCTCTTGTTCACGATCACCCGATACTTCGGGGTGTCCTCGGCGGCGATCAGATCGGCCACGTCGCCGGCGGCCTGCATTACGTACGAGAGGTCGGCTTGCCCCCCCTCGCCCGGGGGCGTCGGCAGCGCCATAAAGATGGCATCGGCCGGCCCGACGGCCTCCGCAAGGTCGGTCGTAAAGTGGAGGCGTCCTTCCTTCCGGTTGCGGCCAAAGTAGTGCTCAAGATCCGGCTCGTAGATGGGCAGCTCGCCCTCTCGGAGCATCTCTACCTTCTCCTGGTCGATGTCGACACAGGTGACCTGGTTGCCCATCTCGGCGAAACACGTTCCGGAAACGAGACCGACGTAGCCGGTCCCAACAATCGCAATGTTCATGTTCTAAAGAGAGAGAAGAAGTCCAAGGAGTCGACGAAATGGCGGTTGCCTCCGGGGGCCTGCACCGGGAGCAACAAAAGGTATGGCAGGGACAGGCCGGAGACGGATACTTTTCCCTTTCCCAACAGAGGCGAAATGGCGCGTTCGGGGTTCTCTTTCGGTCCCTCCTGCACCAGATGGTTCGGCATCGGCACAACGGACGGAACTGGAGATTTCTCCGTGTTCTCCTGTTGCTTCTTTGGTGTGTACCGAATCGTTATTTTGTGGGCTATCTCTGATAAAAGCAATGCACGGGAGGGCCCATCCCTCCAGAATCGACATTCTTCGTGTCCTCTCCATCAAACTTCTTTTCCTCCGTTCGTTTCGACGGCTTTCTCCTCTCGGTTCGTCCTCCTACGTTGAGACGTATCCCCGACCCACTCCTCGCGTGCTATGTCTTCTTCGGATTCGATTCCGCTGGCCCGTCCAGTGACAACCGGCCGCGAACAGGAAGCAATCAACACAGTACTCGCCTCCGGCCAGTTGTCGCGCGGCCCGTTTGTGGAGGCCTTCGAGCACCGGATGGCGGACCAGTGCGACACCGCCCACGCCGTCGCGGTAAGCAGTGGGACGGCGGCCCTCCACTGCATCGTCCGGGCGCTCGACCTCCCGAGGGGCGCCGAGGTCATCACCACGCCGTTTAGCTTTGTGGCCTCCACGAACGTGCTGTTGTACGAGGATCTCCAGCCCCGGTTTGTGGACATTGACCCCGTCACGTATAACCTGGACATTGAGGCCGTCGACACAGCAATTACGTCCCAAACGGAGGCCGTGCTGGGCGTCGACGTGTTCGGCGTGCCCGCCAACTGGCCTGCCCTCCACGAACGGGCCGAGGCGCATGACCTTCGCCTCATCGACGATGCGTGCGAGGCGCTGGGGGCTCGCCTGGGCGACCACCCCGCCGGGAGCTGGGGCGACGCCGGCGCTTTCGGTTTTTACCCCAACAAGCAAATTACGACGGGCGAGGGGGGATGCATCACCACCAATGATCCGGACCTGGCCCACGCCTGTCGCGCCCTCCGCAATCACGGGCGCACCGGCAACGGACGCATGACCCACGAGCGGCTGGGCTATAACTACCGGCTCGACGAGCTCTCGGCGGCCGTGGGCTGTGCCCAGTTGGACCGGCTCGACACGGCCCTGGGCGCCCGAGCCGAGGTGGCTTCCCAGTACGAGGAAATTCTGTCTCCCCTCCGAGACGACCTGGTGCTTCCCCCCACCTCGCCCTCTGGGCGCCGGAGCTGGTTCGTTTACGTGGTGCGACTGCGCGATCACTTCACGGCGGCGGCCCGCGACCAGCTGCTAGCGTCTCTTCAGGACGCCGGAATCGGGTGTGCCCCGTACTTCCCCCCCATTCACCTCCAGCCCTACCATCGGAAGAGGCTGGGCCACGCCCCCGGGGACTTCCCGGTCTGCGAACGCATCGCCCGGCGGACCCTTGCCCTCCCCTTCTACGAATCGCTCTCCACCGAGGCCATCACCCGGGTGGCCGAGACCCTGTCCGACCTGCTCCCCACACTGCCTCGAACATAATTCCCTCCTCGTCCGCGCCATGCCCGCCAATCCCCGTCCGGTCCTGATCCTCGGCGCGGCGCGATCGGGCACGAAGCTGCTGCGCCGACTGCTCGGGGCCGCCCCCACCTGTGCCCTTGTGCCCTACGGCGTGCCGGCGGTCTGGAAACAAGACAACGAAGACCATCCCCACGACGCACTTCCCCGAACGGCCTGCACCAACGCCACGGCCCGTCGCATACGACGCGACCTTCGGCGCCTGGCCCAGGGCCCGTCCGACGCGGCCCTCCTGGTCGAAAAAACATCGGCCAACACCCTTCGCGTCCCGTTCGTCGATGCCGTGTTTCCCGAGGCCCGCTTCGTGCACCTGGTGCGCGACGGCGTGGACGTGGTCGAATCGGCGCGGCGCCGCTGGCAGGCGCGCCCCGGCCTCGGCTACCTCCTCCGCAAAGCCCTGTACCTTCGCGGGACGGGCCTGAGACAGGGCGCGCGCGTCCTGTGGCGGCGCCTCCGCGGCCTCGGCACCGACACGCCCCGCCTCTGGGGCCCGCACTATCCCGGCATGGCGGACGACGTGGCCGAGCGCCCGCTCCTGGCGGTCTGCGCCCGGCAGTGGCGGGCCTGCGTCCGCTCCGCCCGCGACGCCCTGGCGGACCTCCCCCCGACACGGGTGCTGTCGCTTCGCTACGAAACGCTCGTGCAAGACCCGTCGACGGTGGACCAGCTGGCCCGCTTTGCGGGCGTATCGACCCCTGCCCCGCTCAAGGCCTTTTACCGCGAGGAGGTCCGAGATACGTTCGTTGGGCGCGGACGGGACCGCCTCTCCGCCGCCGACCGCGAGATCATCCGGCCCATCCTCAACACCCCGCTGGCCCGCCTTGGGTATCCCGGCCTCCCGTAGCCGGACGGATCTCTTGCTGTCGCTCAACCGTGTTCTTCTCTGTCTCCTCTTCACAACCCCGCACGCGTCCTGTGGGCAAGCGCCTGTTCGACATCGCACTGGCGACGCCTCTCCTCCTGGCGACCGCCCCGATCCTGGGCGTATCCGCCCTGGCAATCTATCTGGAGAGCGGGCGCCCCATTCTGTTCGTCCAGACGCGTGTCGGAACGGACGGCGCCCTGTTTTCCCTCTACAAGCTTCGCTCCCTCCCGATCGGCGACCACGAGGCAACTGCCCGCACCCCGGAGCCAACGGCCGTCGGCCGCCATCTCCGGCGGTGGGCCCTCGACGAATTGCCTCAACTCTGGAATGTGCTTCGGGGCGACATGAGCCTCGTAGGCCCTCGCCCCATCCTGCCGCCCGAAGCCCACGGCTACAACGAGCGCCAGCGCCGCCGCCTGGACGTCAGGCCCGGCCTCACCGGCTGGGCCCAAATCCACGGGCGCAATGCCCTGCCGTGGGCTGAGCGCATCGAGCACGACCTCTGGTACTTCGAGCATGCCAGCGTGTGGACGGATCTAAAAATTCTGGTCTGCACGCCGCTGGTTCTGCTTCGGGGAACCGGGGTGCGCGGGCCGGGCGACCGGGACCCCTCCCCATCCGAGGTTCAGGACGTTCCGACTCAAGAGGCCTCTGTCGATACGTCGCCGGAGGCGTAGCGCCATGCACATCGTCTGCCTTTATTTCCACTACGCCTCTCCCGATTGCCCCGCAGGCGGGCGGGCCTACTCGCTTCTCCAAGAGCTGGGGAAGGAGCACCGGGTGACGGTCTTTACCGGAGCGCACTATCACGCCCTGCGACAGACAAACGCGTACGACTGGGCCCCGCCGGGCGTGCAGGTCCAGATGCTTGATGTGCCGTACGCCAACGCGATGACCTCCCCCCAGCGCCTCGCGGCGTACGCTTCCTTTCCTGTATGGGCCGGGGCGCAGGCCTGTCGAGTGTCAGACGCAGATGTCCTCTACGCCATCTCCACGCCGCTCACCACCCCGATGGCGGCGGCCGCCGCCGCCCGGGGCCTGGGCGTGCCCTGGGTCCTGGAAATACGCGACCTGTGGCCGGACGTCCCCATCCAGATGGGGGCCCTGCCCTCCCCCCTCCTCCAGCGCCCCCTCCGGTGGGCGGAGCGACGCCTCTACCACGACGCCGCCCACGTCGTCACCGTCTCCCCCGACATGACCGCCCACGTCGAGAGCACCGGGGTGCCGCCCGCCCGCGTGACCACACTACCCCAGGGCACCGACTGCGCCCTGCTCGATCGCCCGGATGCCCCGTCTCCCAATGAGCTCCGTGATTGCCATGACCTTGGCACACGGCCGGTCGTCCTGTACGCCGGGGCCTTCGGACGCGCCAACGACATTCCCACGCTCCTCAGCGCTGCAGAGCAGCTGGCTGGCCGGTCCGGGGCGCACATCGTGTTTATTGGACATGGGTACTACGACTCCGATATTGAAGCGGCCGCCCGCCGTCTCCCCAACGTTCGCCGGATCGCTCCGCAGCCGCGCCACCGCATGATGCCGTGGTTTCAGCTGGCCACCCTCTCGCTCGTCTCATTTCTCGACCGGCCCGTCCTCGGCACCAATGCCCCGGCCAAACTCTTCGATAGCCTCGCCGCCGGCACGCCCGTTGTCGTCACCAATCCGGGCTGGATGACGCGCTTCGTCCAGCGACACGACTGCGGCTGGGCCGTTCCCCCCTCCGCCCCCCACTCCCTCGCCGACCGGATTGCCCGCGTGGTTGAGGCGCGGGCAGACGCCAATGCCGCGGGACGACGAGGAGCCGCCGTGGTTCGGGATCACTACGACCGGGCCGACCAGGCCGACGCCCTCGAGTCCATCTTCTACCGGGCAGCCACCTCCCCGTAGTCCGATCCTCGCCTGTTGCGGCTGGATGCTCCTGCACGCTTTCCCTATTATCGAGCATGGCGTTGCTCTCGTGTCATTTCCCCCTTCTTCCGTGTCCGTGATTCCCTCTTCTCTCCGCAATCGCTTCTCTGCACTGCGGACCGATGGACTCCCCCAGTGGGTCCGTTTTGTGCTGGAGTGTAGCCTGCTCTACGGAAGCCTGGGCCTGAGCCTCAAGATTCGATTTGGAAACTGGGTTCTTCCCTCAGCCACCCCGTGGGCCGATGCCGTCCACCTTACGCTGGTCACGTATGGGGTGGCACTGGTTGCGGGCGGCTTGTATCAGACCTCCGTCCGGGAGATGCACCTGCCTGAGTTTCTCCGAGCCGGCGGGGTCCTCCTCGCAGCCTGGATCGGAGCCGTGGCCCTCACGTACCTCGCGAGCCCGCGCCCCCTGCTGCCCCGCAGCGTCATGAGCATCTTTGGCCTCTCGGCTCTCGTTGCGCTCCTCGGCGAACGGGCCCTGCTTCGATGGGCGCTGGAGCAGTGGGCCCCATCCCGGCCCGCCACGCCACCCCAGCCGCCCCCGCCGCCTCTCACCCTTCGGGACCTGGTGGACCGGGCCCCCGTGGATGTGGACCGCGCCGCCCTTCGGGATAACCTCTCCGACCGCACCGTGCTCGTCACCGGGGCCGGGGGATCCATTGGAACCGAACTCAGCCAGCAGCTTGTGGACCTCAACCCATTTCGGCTCGTGCTCGTCGACATCAGCGAGTACAACCTGTACCAGCTCGGAAAAGAGCTTCGCGGAACGTCGTTCGAGGGAGACATTGAATTCTGCATCGGCGACGTTCGCGATGAATCCGTCGTCGATGGACTGTTCGAGCGCACGCAACCGGACGTGGTGCTCCACACCGCTGCCTACAAGCACGTCCCCCTCATGGAGCGCCACCCGGCCGAGGCGTTTCGCAACAACACCCTGGCCACAATCCACCTGCTGCGCCTCTGCGAACAGTACAACACCGACCAGTTCGTCTTTGTCTCGACCGATAAGGCTGTAGAGCCAACGAGCGTGCTGGGGGCGACCAAGCGGCTGGCCGAGTGGTACGTGCAGGCGGCCACGTCCCGCGTGCAGCGCTCCATCGTTCGGTTTGGGAACGTGTTCGGAAGCCAGGGCAGCGTCGTCCCGCTGTTTGAGAATCAACTGGCCCGTGGCGAGCCCGTGACGGTGACACACCCGGACATGGAACGTTATTTCATGAGCACTAACGAGGCGTGCGGGCTCATCCTGCAGACCGTGCTCTTCGACGCGGCTCCCGTCTATTGCTTCCGAATGGGAGCGCCCCTTCGGATCGATCAGATCGCGCGCACGCTGGTCCGCCGCTGGTACCCGTCCGTCGATCCCGACACCATGATTGAGTACGTGGGCCGGCGGCCCGGGGAAAAGTTTAGCGAGGACCTGGTGATGCCCTACGAAACCGCCCGCCCCACCCCGCACGACAGCATTGTAGGCCTGCACGGCACGCCCCCGCACACCCGAACCGAACTGGAGGCGTACTTCCGCCACCTCCGCAGCCTCTCCACGACCTCCGACGCGTCACGGGCCCGCCTCCGTCGCGCCTTGTTCGTCGACCACGTCGAGCCCCTCCTCGACAAGGTATCGGGGTAGCCCCCGCGCCGATTGGGGTGCCGTGCCGTCAAAAAGCGACAGCTGCGTGCCCCTCGCTTGTTTTGCCGCCCGTCGTTCAAGATCTTTCAGAGGAGACAAGAGGGACGTGTCCGCCGTTTCACCTCTCGTATCGCCTCGCATGCCGTCCGTGCCGCCCGTCCGGTCCGTTCTGCTCTGGACCTGCCTGACCGTAGCGTGGGCAGGGGGGTGGGCCTCCCTCCTTGCTCCCGCCCACGGGCAGTCCTACGACCCGTCCTGGTACAACCCGGACGCCCCTCACGTGAAAATCGCCGTCGTGGATGATGGCGTGTATCGCGTGACCGGAGACGACCTCCGCCCCGCCCTGCCCGAAAACACGACGCTCGACGACATTGCTCCCGGCACGCTCCGCCTCCTGGAAAACGGATCGGAGGTCCCGATTCAGGTGACCGGCGCCGAGGACGGCTCGTTTGACCCGGACGATGCCATCCAGTTCGTCGGAGCGCGCAACCGGGGCGACGACGAGCAGTGGGCCTACGATGAGCCCTCCGATCAGAGCAGCGACGATCACAGCCTCTACGCGGACACAACGTACTACTGGCTCACGTGGGGCGGGGCCGAGGGGGATCGGTATACCACGCCGTCTCCTTCTGAGACCGCCCCCACGGCCGCGCTCCGCGACACTGTGCACCTGGAAGAGGAGAACACATATTACTTCGGGCGCAGCTTCGAAAGTGACGATCCCTACTACACCCGCTCCGAAGGCTACTACTGGCGCGAGTTTTCCCACACGAGCCCCGACACCCTCTCCGCCACGTACACCCTGCCTGTGGAGCGGCGCACCCCAACCGACGACGCCCTGAACCTGTCGGTGCGCCTCGGCACCCAGTCAAACTCCTGCCACCGCGTGGAGATCGACGCCCGCCTGGA
>JAWOAQ010000045.1:0-4220 GCA_046498495.1 Salinibacter sp.
TGACGCAGTGCGGCCTGAGCACACAGGGCGTCTTCACCCTTGAAAACTCGATCTCTCGCCCGAGCCTCGACGACTATTTTCAAGAACAGGCCCTCATCGGGGCCTACGGAGACGTCACCTTCGGCTACGAGGACCTGGCTTACGTAGGCGGAACGCTCCGAAACGACTGGTCGTCGACGCTTCCGGAAGACAATAACAGCTACCTGTACCCGTCGGTGAACGGGAGCTTTGTCTTCACCAACCTGGCGGCGCTTTCCGAATCGGATATTCTGTCGTACGGAAAGGTTCGGCTGAACTGGTCGCGCGTGGGTCGGGACACCAATCCGTACCGGCTGTCCTTCACCTATCCGATTCAGTCCTCCTTCCGCGGCTCGATTGGCCAGGCCCTCCCCTCTACCGTTCCGAACTTTAACCTGGAACCCGAAATCAAGAGCGAGTGGGAGATTGGCACCCAGCTCCAGTTCTTCAACAACCGTCTGGGGCTGGACGCAACCTACTACAGCGCCGAAATTGAGAACCAGATCATTCAGGTCGAGGGATCCCGTGCCAGTGGATATGCGTCTCGGGTCCTGAATGCCGGCACCATCGCAAATAAGGGCGTGGAGCTGTCCCTGAATGCAACGGCCGTTGAGACGGAGTCCTTTTCGTGGGACTGGACGGTGAACTGGTCAAAGAACGTGGAGGAAGTGGTCAGTCTTGCGGAGGGTGTCTCTCGGGTTCCGCTCAACAACGCCGCGTCTGCCCCGCCCTTTGGCCCGTCGCTCACGGCCAGTGAAGGAGGCGAATTCGGTGTCTTCTTTGGGCCTGGCTTTGCCCGGACGGACGAGGGCGACAAGATCGTGAGCGGTTCCGGCTTCTATCAGTCCACCGGGTCGCAGGAGCTGGGAAGCTACCTTCCGGACTGGCAGGGCGGCGTATCCACTACGCTCTCCTACGAAGGCTTTCGGGCCTCCGTCCTGGTCGACGGCCAGAAGGGCGGCAACATCTGGTCGCTGTCGAACCTCTTCGGCCTCTACAGCGGCATGTTTGCGGAGAGCGCCGCCAACAATATTCGCCAGCTGGGCGCCCGCCCCGATGCCGTGCTCGAAGATGGATCCCCCTACTACGGCGTGGGCGGTACGGCCGACAACCCAACGACCGCGGCCGGTAATGCCTCAGCAAAGAATGTGCTCCAGTTGCTCTTCGGAAACCACGAGGCACACCTGTACGACGCGTCGTACATCAAGCTGCGCGAAGTGACGCTCAGCTACACGTTGCCGCAACAGTGGTTCTCCGGCACGCAGGTGCAGAACATGACGGCGTCGCTGTACGGGCGAAATCTTGCGACCCTGCTTAAGTACACGCCGAACTTCGACCCAACCGCCGTTGTGCGGAGCTCCAGCAACCTTCAGGGGATCGAGGCCGGACAGATGCCCCCGCGGCGTACGATTGGCTTCCGCCTCAGCCTCAACTTCTAACGGCGCCGCCCCCTCCGGCCTCCTCACTGACTGACGCTAAGAACTCCGTATACTTATGAGAACGCTTTTCCAAACCCTTACACTCGCCGGCCTCGCCGCGCTGATGGTTTCGCTTGGAGGGTGTGACATCACCTCTCTCAACGACGACCCAAATCAGCCCACGGACGCTGAGACCCCGAAGCTTCTCTCCAACACCCAGGCAGAACTTGCCGATCAATACTGGCGCGACTATGCGGGGGGATTCTGGGTTCGCTACGCGCAGTACTGGACAACCAACCAGTACACGGATGCGGACCGCTACGAGTATGCTTCGAGTCGTCCAGGGGCTCTAAACTCCCTTTGGGAGAATTACTACCTTGGGCTTAACAACCTGCAGGAAATCATCCGGGTCAACCGCAATTCTCCGGAGCAGGCTCAAGCGTTCGGGCCAAACGACAACCAGATTGCCGTTGCGAAAATTATGCAGGCCTGGACCCTGAAGACCATGACGGACATGTTCGGGCCCATTCCCCTCAGCGAGGCGCTGGACGGCCGGTCGGACAGTGACGCCTTTACGCCGGAGTACGACGGGCAGGAAGCGGTCTACGACTCCCTGCTCACCATGCTCACCGACGCCAGCCAGCGCATTGACCCGAGCACGGATGCCCTCGCATCCGGGGACAAAATGTACGAAGGCGACATGAGCAAATGGAAGAAGTTCGCCAATGCGCTGAAGATGCGCGTGGCCATTACGATGGCGGACCAGAAGCCGGGCGTCGCCGAAACGGCTCTCGAGGAAGCCATCGATGCAGGCGCATTCGAAAGCAACAACGACAATGCCACGGTGGCCTTTGATTCTGAGCCGCCCTTCCAGAATCCCTTCTATGATAATCGGGTGGTCTCCGGCCGGCAAGACTGGGCAGCCACCGAATCGATGCTGGACCCGATGAACGAGACCAACGACCCCCGCCGCTCCGCCTACTATACGGAGGAGGGGGGCGAATTTATCGGGTTCCCCTACGGCCTCTCGCAGGGCGACGCCCAGAGCCTCTTCACATCGGCGTCCTTCTCGATTCCAAGTGAGCGGGTGGCCTCCACGCCGGACGCCCCCGCCATCTTCATGCTCTACGACGAAGTCCTCTTCATTAAGGCCGAAGCGGCGCTTCGGTCGGACCTGAACGTGTCGAACATCAGCATGTCGGGACAGGAACTCTACGAGGACGCCATTGAGGCCTCGATGCAGTACTGGGGCGCTAGCGAGTCCGAGATTAGTGACTACTTTGCCCAGAGTGACGTGCCGGCCCCAGTCACCTCCAGCAACTACGAGCAAGTTCTGGGGACGCAGAAGTGGATTGCCCAGTACCTCCAGGGCGTGCCCGGCTGGACGACGTTCCGCCGCCTGGACTTCGAGGGTGTGCTCTCTCCGCCCGACGGGGACCCCGGACAGGAGGCGTTTGGACGCTCCTTCGCCGTCCGCATGGTGTACCCAAATGATGAGTTTTCTCTCAATGAGACCAACGTGACCAGCGCCATCGACAGTCTTCTTGGAGGTGATGGGGCCAGTGAAGACAATCAGGGCGTGCTTCTCTGGTGGGACGTTGATCCGCCCCCGACTCCGTAACCGCAGTCCGGCGCCCTCCCTCCTGTCCCGACCTTCTCGCTGAGAACAGATTGATTGTTATGGATATTCGAACGTCTCCGCTTTACATCCTTCTCGCCGGCGTCTTGGCCTTTGCGCTCACGGCGTGTGACCAAAGCTCGCAAAACGTGGACCTGGAGCCCGGAAGCAGCCTCACGCTCCTCGGTCCGGACAGCCTGAACATTCCGAACTACGATTCGTCGGCTACCGGCGAGTATCAGATTCGGGCCTTTACGATCGACCAGGACTACGAGTGGTCCACGGCCGGCGCCATCTCGGAGGACGGCACCCGACGAGATGGGGAGTTCCTCCAGGTGTCTTCCAGCGCCCCCGGCCCGTACACCGTGTCCGTCACCACCACGATTGACGGGGAAGAGTACTCCGGCGAAGTCGCGTCGGAGGCCGACTACCCAACCGTTGGTGAGCAGGCCACGAAGTACAACGCGCTCAACACGTTTGGATCCCTTCTCCTGGACACGGGGCTGAACGGCCCCCTCGCCTGGGACTCGCCCGAGAGTGCAGTTACCGGATGGACGGCCTTCGCTCCCTCCAATGAGGCCTTCCTGAATGCCCTCGACGAAAACGGCAACGGGGAAATCGACGACGCGGAGCTCCCCGCCCCCGGCGTGCTGGCGAAGGTGCTCCAGTATCACGTGGCGGTCGACTCGCTGACCTCCTCTGAGGTTGACGGCGCAAATCCGAGCACCCTCCTCCACCCCGAGGAAACGCTCTCCCTAACGGCCTCTGAGGTCGAGGGAACCAGTGGCCCGGCCGCCCTGGAAACGGTGGACATTGCCACCAACGACGGGGTCGTTCACCAAATTGACGGTGTGCTCCTTCCGGCCTCGGTGGTGTCGATCAACGATCAATCCGTGATTCGGGACACGGTCAATAACGTCGACTCGGTGGCCGTGGAAGGATCGCTCGTGCTAAATGGCGGCTTCGTCACCATCTACTACAAGCAAATCAGGAAGTGGTAGAAACTTTTCATCGCCCTCCTGCGCTCGATACAGACGCCGTCGTATGACTTCGGCGAGTGCGGCGTAATCATCCTGTCCGGTCACTGTTCGAATGCGAAAACGCCGATACGAATCCTTATCCGCTTCGCCGCCGGTAAAAACAGCCATGGATCCCACAGCATAATC
>JAWOAQ010000051.1:0-11409 GCA_046498495.1 Salinibacter sp.
GCCGAGCGCATATGAGCGGTACCGCCCGCCCCCTGATCCGAAGAGAGCACTGTACGCCTCTTCTGCGTCCGAGGGCCATTCGTCGTGGTAAGGAGTAAAGACAAGGTCGACGAGTACGTCCATCGCGCCGGTGGCGGATCGTCTTTAGAGAAGAGAAGCGGTGTTCTTCTGGCTGCACCGAAGATTGCAGGGAGAACATATGGGAACTGTGGGAGAAGGTGAAGCAGCAGTTCTGAATACACTCAGACTGGAGGTCTTCTACGGTCCTCGCCCATCGGCTCGGGCATTGGTCAGATTAGGCAATTGCGGACCGATGATACGAGTGAAGTGTTTTCTCAATGCAGGCTAGAATCAGCCTGGGTCTCTCGCCCCGATCACGCTGCACGACGCAGCAACTCACATCTCATCGCGTCCCTTCCTCTCCCTCCAGCACACCGATGATCGACTGGGCTTGGATTCGGGCGGCGGGCGACGCGCCCCTCATGATCGTGATATCGGCGGTCGCGCTGTACGCGCTGCTCATCCTCTACACCCGGCCGGTGGGTCTGCGCAGCTTCTCGAAGATGAGCGGTTTTGACTTCGCCATCACCATCGCCATCGGATCGGTGCTGGCCAGCGTCACCCTCTGGCAGAAGCCGACGCTTTGGGACGGGGCCGTCGCGCTGGGCACGCTCTTCCCCTCGGATGGTGGAACGTCGAAATCGCCGGGGCGTGTGCACTACGATCACCGCTGGCCGGAACGGATTCTCCTGTGCTATGACCATCGCCCTCGCCCAGATCAACCCCACCGTGGGCGATCTGGACGGCAACCGAGAAAAGATCCTCCAGTACGCACGTCGAGCACAGGAGCAGGGGGCCGAGCTCGTCGTGTTTCCTGAGCTCTGCGTGACGGGGTATCCTCCGGAGGACCTGCTGGAGAACCCGTTCTTCAAGAAGGGCGTCCGGAAGACAGTCGACCGCATCGCGCGCCAGGCCCCCGCGGGCCTGGGCCTCATCATCGGCGCGCCGGTGCCCAACGGCGACCGCTACGGCAAGCCGCTCTACAACGCCGCCCTGCTGCTGGAGGACGGAGCCGTGCAGGACCGCGTGCACAAGACGCTGCTGCCCACCTACGACGTATTCGACGAAGACCGCCACTTCGAGCCTGCCGAGGACCGACGCATCGTCGAGTGGCGCGGCCTGCGGATCGGACTCCACGTCTGCGAGGACATGTGGAATGTGCACCAGCCGGAGGGCATCGACCCGAGCGAGCGCTACGAGTGCGATCCGGTGGCGGCACTGGCGGCACAGGACCCCGACCTCTTCATCAACATCAGCGCCTCGCCGTTCTCGATCGGGAAGCGCAGCACGCGCGACGCGCTCGTCGAGCACATCTGTCGCCGCCACGAACGGCCGTTTTTGCTCTGCAACCAGGTGGGGGCGAACACCGAAATCATCTACGATGGCAACAGTCGCGTCCACGCGGCCGACGGCACACAGGTGGCGTGTGCCGCCTCCTTCGAGGAAGACCTGCTCCTGTGGGACGCCGACGCCCCCGTCGAGGCATGCACCGTGGAGCGCCCTCCAATCGCCGACCTCCACGACGCGCTCGTCCTCGGCATTCGCGACTACTACGAGAAGACCGGCATCTTCGACAAGGCCCTGATGGGCCTTTCGGGCGGCATTGACTCGGCCGTGACCTGTGCCCTGGCTGCCGAGGCTCTCGGCCCCGAGCGCGTGGTGGGCGTCACCATGCCCTCTAAAATTTCGTCCGAGGGCTCCGTGACCGACTCCGAGCGGCTGGCCAAAAACCTGGGCATTGAGTTCCAGGAGATCCCAATTCAGCCCGCTGTCGACGCCTTCGATACGATGCTGGCCGATGCATTTGCCGGCACCGAGCCGGGCGTGGCCGAGGAAAACATCCAGTCCCGCGCCCGTGGCGTCACGCTCATGGCCCTCTCCAACAAGTTCGGTCACCTTCTGCTCTCGACCGGAAACAAGAGCGAGATGGCTGTCGGCTACGTCACGCTCTACGGCGATACGAACGGGGGCGTGGCGGTGCTCAGCGACGTGCTCAAGACCCGCGTCTATACGCTGGCAAACTACATCAACGAGCGGGCTGGCACGACTGTCATTCCGCAGAATACGATCGACAAGCCGCCCTCCGCCGAGCTCAAGGAGGGACAGAAGGACACCGACACGCTGCCGCCCTACGACACGCTCGACGCCATTCTCCGGCGCTACATTGAAGAGCAGAAAGAGGTGGGGACAATTGTCAGCGAGACCGGCCTTAGCGAACCCCTCGTGCACGACGTGCTCCGGCAGGTGGATCAGAACGAGTACAAGCGCCGCCAGGCCCCACCCGGCCTTCGGGTCACGGAGAAGGCCTTCGGGATCGGCCGGCGCATCCCCATCGTCATGGACTGGGACCGCGACGTCGTCGACGCCCTCACCGCCGAACGGCCGTCTCCTCGATCATAGCTCCTCGGTGGGAGGGACACGTCCCCGTCCAGCCTCCCATATCCTCCACCCTCCCATAGCCACCCACGCCCCCACACCCCCGTGATCGCTTACGTCTCCGGTACGCTCGTCGAGAAGGATCCCGATACGGCCCTCGTGGATGTGAACGGCATCGGCTACCGCGTGCACGTGCCCACCTCTACCTACGAGCGCCTGCCCGACACCGACGAGGACGTGACGCTGCATACCTACCACTACCTGCGTGAGGACAGGGAGGCCCTCTACGGCTTTGCGACGAAGGCAGAGCGTACGATCTTCGAGACCATGACCGACGTGTCGCGCGTGGGGCCCACGCTGGCCCTCTCGGCCCTCTCGTCGATGCAGCCGTCCGAGCTGCGCGATCACGTGATGGAGGGCGACACGAACCGGCTCACCGAAATCTCGGGCGTTGGAAAGAAGACCGCGGATCGACTGGTGGTGGAGCTCAAGGACAGTTTTGCCGATCTCGACGTTTTTGAAGACACGGCCCCTCTCAGCGGCGGCTCCGAAGCCCGGGCCGAGGCCCGAGCCGATGCCCTCAAGGCCCTTACCGAACTGGGCCTGAGCAAGGCCGACGCCGAGCGTGCCATCCGCGAGGTTCTGCGTGACGACGCCGCCATCCAATCCGCCGACCAGCTGGTTCAGCGGGCACTCAAAAAAAGTCAGGGCTGATGCGCCAAAAGGGCCGCGTTCCTCGTCTCGTTCTTGCTTTCCCATTCGATCCATGCCCGACGCCATTCGCCTCTTTGCCCCGTCCGAAAGCGAAGCCTTTGGCCGGTCCGTTGCCGCGGCCCTCGGCACAGAGCTCGACGCCCACCACGAGCAGACCTTTTCGGACGGCGAGCACGAGATGCGCCCCGAGGTGAACGTTCGGGGACACGACGCTTTCGTGGTGCAGTCGCTCTACGCCGACGACGAGTGGAGCGTCAACGACAAACTCTGCCGTCTGCTCTTTCTCCTGGGGGCCCTGCGCGACGCCTCGGCCCGACGGGTCACGGCCGTCGTGCCCTACCTTTGCTACCAGCGCAAGGACCGCAAGACCCAGCCGCGCGGCCCCGTGACCACCCGCTACGTGGCGGGCCTGTTCGAGGCCGTCGGCGTTGACCGAATCCTCACGATCGATGTGCACAACCTGGCGGTGCTCCAAAATGCCTTTCGGGTGCGCACCGAGCACCTGGAGGGGCGACCGCTGTTCGTTCGGCACCTGACCGACAACCTGGAGGCATCGGACGAGGTTGTGGTGGTGTCGCCAGACGAGGGAGGGGTCAAGCGCGCCGGAAAGTTTGCAAAGGGCCTGGGAGCCGCTCTGGGCGGTGAGGTCCCCACAGCGTTCGTGGAAAAGATGCGGACGGACGACGGGGTCGCGGGCGGAGCCCTGGTGGGCTCGGTGGAGGATCGCGTGGCCATTGTCGTAGACGACCTCATTAGCACGGCGGGCACTGTTACGCAGGCGGCGGAGGCGTGTGCACACGGAGGGGCCCGCACGGTCTACGCCGTGGCCACCCACGGGGTGTTTGTGGGGCCGGCGAACGAGCGCATTGGCCAATCGGCGATTGATTCGCTCTTCGTCACGAATACTGTTGCGCCGGGGCGCCTGACGGGCGACGCTGCCGCCCGGCTTTCGCTTTGCGACGCTGCCCCACGGTTTGCGGCCGGCATTCAGGCGGTTCACACTGAAACCTCCGTGAGCGCCCTGAACGAAGTGTAGATGAGTGAGGAAGTGCTTTCAGAGTGCGCCCTGAACGAAGTGTAGATGAGTGAGGCGACGCGAAGCTAGTGCTGATCCGCAGCGAAGTGCGTTTAGCGTACGCTCCGAGGTGCAGCCGGGAGGGACATGTGATCGCGCGTGTCGGTGATCGCGCGTGTCGGCGGGAGCGGCTTCATGAAGCCCGAAGCGGCACCTGCACCCGGACACGCGTCCCCTCCCCTGGGGCCGTATCCACGGAGAGCGTTCCGCCGACAAGGTCCAGTCGTGTGCGGGCATTCCCAAGCCCGGAGTGGTTGCCCGCGTCGCTGCGCGCAGCCTGGCGTTCACAATCAAATCCGATCCCTCCATCGATCACGTCCACCACATAGGCGTCCGCCGAAGAGGAAACGTGCACGGTGGCGGCGTTCACCCCGGCGTGTTTCACCACGTTGAACAACAGTTCCCGCGTTACGCGAAAAAGAAGATCCCGCAGATCCGCGTCGGGCTCGAGAGGGAGGGTGGGGGGCTCCAGTGTCACCGTCAGGTCGTAGTGGTCCTGCATGCGTTGGGCCAGCCATGCAAGCGCGGGCCTGAATCCTTCGTTGCGCAGTACGGGCGGGCTCAGGTCGACTGCCAGAGAGCGGGTTGTGTCGATGGCATCCTGCAGCAAGTCGCGGACCCGAGTGGGCGCTTCGGGCGGGGCCAGGGCCCCGTCGGCAACCAGGAGGTCCGCCCAGATCTTGGCGCCGTGGAGGAGCTGCTGAAGGTGGTCGTGGAGGATGCGGGAGATCCGCGTCCGCTCGCGTTGCTCGGCGGCGGTGAGCGCAAGTGCAAGGGTGCGCACCTGTTCCGTTCGGGTGGCGACGCGCTCCTCCAGGGTTGCGTTGGCGGTTTGGAGGGCAGCCTGAGTTGCGCGGAGTTGCTCGTTGGTCGACGCAAGATGATTCAGGAGGGCGCGCACCTCGTACTGGCGCCGGCGGGCCCGCAGTCCGGAGCGAACCACCGTGGTGAGGGTGGCGGCGTGGAGGGGTCGTTCCAGGATGGTGACGTTGACGCTCGTAGCGGGACCAAAGAGGGTGAGGGCGTCGAGCCGCTCGATGGAGGCGGGCGTTCCGTCGGTGAGCACCACGATGGGGAGGTTCGACCAAGGGGCCCGCTGGGACAGGGCCGTTGCCAGGAGCCGGATGGCCCGCTCCGTGATGCATTCCGCGTCCACAACCAGCACTCCGGCCCCGTCCTGCAGCAACTCAACCAGGGCATCCAGCGAGGGCACGAGCACGCAGGCGAGCTCCGCATCCCCGAGCACGGTGGCAACAGAGACCATTGCCTCGGCCGGCGCAAGGAGGAGGAGAATGCGTTCTTCAGGTGAACCGTCGGTGGAGGGCATGTGGAAGGTAGGGGACGAGAGGGACGTCCGAGAACAGAATCAGAACCTACAGACGCCCGGGGGGCGTGCCTGCATCCACAGGCGCACGAATGAGCGGAGGTTCGGTGGACGTCTCGCGTTCAGGAGCGCACATCGAGACTACAATGGGCGCAGTCGCACCCGGATGCCTATCCCCTCAGGCCCGAGGTCGTTTTTCGCAACGGCCCGGTACCAGCGCCAACGCTTCTGCCCGGTGCGCAGGCGGAGAAGCCATCGGGCACGCTGTTTGCCGCGGGAGACCATGGCGGCCAGATCACGCATCACACGGTGCTGATTGTTGGCGTGAATGTGAGAGAAGAAACAGGGGTCGAGGGCGTCTTCGGATCTGTACTCGAGGATTCGCCGGGCCCCTTCAGTCAGAGATGTGATGGTGCCTTCGCGGTCCAGGGTCAGGAGGGGAAGATGTGTCTCTGTCGAAGATTTTTGGAAGCGCTTCCGGGGCGGCCCCGAAAAAAAAGCGGAGGTGGAGGACGTGGAAGATGAGGTCATGAGCGTACGAGAGGTGCAACACGGGGGAGAACTGCTTCCGGCCCGTCCTTGGGACTCGGGCAAACCGGAATCCAATGATAAAAAGGGGTCCACTGCCGATCAACCTCTTTTCGATTCTGGCACAGGGGAGGTTTGGCCCGTCGTTCGCATGCAAAAGGTGAACCTTAGGGAGGAGATTCCATTTTGATCAGCGACGTGTGCGTACCCGTTGTCGCTGTCTCCCCCTTCCAAAGCCGACGCGTCCCATGTTCGCCTCCTTCGATTCGCTCCAGAACCAAGTTTCGGGGCTCGTTCACCTGGACACTCAGCGCGCCCCCAATGGAATCGACCTGACCGTGGATTCGATTGCTCGGCCCACTGGGCCCGGTCAGCTTGATTTCGGCGGAAGCGAATTCGGGGCGGCGCCCCGGGCGTCCATTTCTCCAGTGCGCGACGACCCGGAGGATGCGTATGGGTGGTGGACGCTTTCGGAGGGAACCTACATCGTCCACTACAATGAGACCGTGACGGTGACGGAGGGGCAGCATGCATGCGTCTACCCCCTGCAGCGGACGCTCCAGGCGGGGGTGCATCACGGCACGTTTTTTCTCGACGACGGGGCTGGTGCGGTGGAGACGTTGCTTATGGTGGGGCCTTCGGGCTGTCGCCTGAAAGAAAACTGCCGCCTCTCCCGTCTCGTAATGCTCGAGTGATCGTGACGGGAGCGCAATCTCGTTTGCCTCCTGCGCCGTTTTCACCTGCGTGTTCACACGTCCGTTCTCAACGAATGCCCGAACTCCCCGACGCGGTCGTTTACGAGCGACGCCTTGCTGAGGCCGCCCTCCACCGCGAAATTGAAGGCACCACCGTTGTCGATCCCCGCATCCTGGCCGATGGCCTGGAGCCACATCCGTTTGAGGAGGCACTGCGCGGTCGGGCCCTGGCGGAGACCCATCGCCACGGCAAACACGTCTTTGCCCGGTACGGCGACGAGACCGGCTGGCTTGCCCTCCACTTCGGCATGACGGGCTCGGTGCACCCCGTCGAGAACGGCGAGATGCCGGAGTACGCCTACGTCCAGCTCCACTTTGTGGACGGTGGAGCCCTTGCCTTCTGCTGCCCCCGCAAGTTTGCCCGCGTGCGCCTCATCGACACGCCCGAGGCCTTTGCAGAAGCAAAAGAGCTGGGCCCTGACATGCGGCGCGCCGACGTGGAGACGTTTTTGGCGGCGCTCGACGGACGCCGCGGCACGATCAAGGGGCGCCTGCTGGACCAGAGCGTCGTGGCGGGCCTCGGCAACATTTACGCCGACGAGGCACTCTACCAGGAAGGCATCCACCCCGCCACGACCGTCCCGGAGCTTCCGGAGTCCGCCCTCCGCGATCTGTACGACGCCATTCAGACGGTGCTCGACGCCGCCATCGCCGCCGACTCGGACCCCACCGCCCTCGACCCGGAGCGCTTCATGCTGCCCCACCGCTACGGCGACGAGCGCTGCCCGCACACCGGCGTCCCGCTCCAAACCGAGCAGGTGTCGGGCCGCACCGCCTACTATTCGCCCCCTCGCCAGTCGCCGCCGGAGTGAATCGGGGCTGACAGGCCGATCGCCCCATCACCCGTCCCCGGCGTTTTCCGAAAGGGATCACCGGGCCGGCTCGACGTTGTGATTCTCACGGAAGAGGTTCTCCGGGTCCCACGTTGCCTTGATCGTGGCAAGCCGATCGTAGTGCTCCCCGAACGCCGCGCGCACCTGCCCAGGCGTGTGCTCCGTCTGATTGTTGATGTACTCCCCGCCGGGTCCGTGTGCACGAACGGCCTCGTGCACCCGACGCGTCCAGGTGCGGCATCGGGCGTCGTCCGCCGGGTCGGTCCAGTGCGTGGTCACGTGAAACAGGTAGGGATGGGCCCGGTGCGCATACGCCGTGGCGTCGGGGGCGACGCGGCGAATGGCCCCGCCCAGCCCGTAGATGCTCACGGCCGTCGTCGGGGTGGGGAGCGGCACGGCCTCCTCAAGAAAATCATCGATGAACGCGTCGGACAGGTCATCCAGGTACGCCGACTCCCAGTGGTGCCGCTGCCCTTTCGGAATTTTGAAGGGGTCGTAGAGCCGGGAGTACGGCACCGTGTCCGTGACGCTCAGGACCGGGTCGCCAAACGCCACAAACGCGTCCAACGGGGCAGCAACCTCTTCAGGGGGCCCCACGCACATCACGTACACGAACAGCCCGGGCTGCCCAACCAGTGCTTCGGGGACGCCGGGCATTTCGGGAATCGAGATCAGCGACAGGACCGGAAACAAGGCATCAGGGAGATCGCCCATTGTCTCGCGCACGTGCCGGAGCACGGCCGCGGCGTCGTCGAGCGAATAGATGAGCTGACCCGTCAGACACTCGGGGGGCTCCTCGAAACAGTCAAATTGAAAGGAGGTGACAACGCCGAAGTTGCCCCCGCCCCCGCGCACGGCCCAAAAAAGGTCTGGGTGTTGTTCGGGGTCGGCCGTAACCAGCTCGCCGCTCGCCGTGACGACGTCCACCTCCCGCAGGCTGTCCACGGCGAGCCCGTGTTTGCGCGCGACGACCCCCATCCCGCCGCCGAGCGTAAAGCCACCGACGCCGACATCCAGCGGGATGCCCGGCGGGAGGAGATGAAACGGAAGCGTCTCGTGGTTGACCTGGTCCCACGTCGCCCCGCCCTGAGCGCGCACGGTTTTCGCAGTCGGATTCACGCGGACCCCGTTCATGGGCGAGAGATCGACCATAATTCCCTCGTCGCACACGGCGTGGCCGGTTGTCATGTGCCCGCCGCCTTTTACCGAAAGGGGGCGGTCGTGCGCACGGGCGAACTCCACCGTGGTCATGACATCCGCCGGTCCGGCACACTGGACGATGACGTCTGGGTGTTTGTCGATCAGGCCGTTCCACAGGGCTCGGGCCTCGTCGTACCCGGTCTCGCCGGGCGTGAGAAGCCGTCCGCGCAGGGAGTTGCGAAGGGCCGGGTAGGGTGGTGAGGCGTCGTTGGTTGTATGGATCATGGGGACCTCAGGGTCGGATGAGATGAAGAGCGGCCGGAGCAGAGAGGGGCCAATTCGCTTCGGGGCTCCGCTGCGACCGAGGGGAAGGCACGGGGCTACTCGCGCGCCCGGGATGTTGGTAGGTGCGGCGTGTTCGGCAGGCTGCCATCGGGGTTCAGCCCCCAGCTTTCGTTGATGCTCTGGAGCAGCGTCTCGAACCGACGTGCGAGAGAGGACCCGAAGGCGTGAGGCAGTCGAGAGCCGCGCCACAAGGTCGCCGTGAAGCCCCTGGGCGTATGAGGCGGCCTCCTCGGAGCCCAGAGGCTCCAGGGGCAGCACCGCAATCGAGCGGGCCGCCGGGGGCGAGGACAGAGGAGCTTCTTTTGGCACCGACGTAGGCGAAAGGCGCCGTGGCCCCTCGCCCCAGTGTGGCAGGCGCACGTCGGTGGGGCCCTGGAGAGTGTCTATGAACTCCTGGATCTCCTCATGGGGCGGGATCCCGAATTCGTCCTCCAGATGCCGAGTATGGGCCAGCCCCGCCTGCAGGGCCGCCGTCCGATTCCCCGCCACCACGAGCGCCTCCATCAGATGCCGGACCGTTCGAGAATCGCCCGGGTCGATCTCCGCCTTCTTCCGCCACCAGGCTGCGGCCTCAGCGGGGGCCCCGCGGGCCTCGGCCGTTGTCGCCAGGCTCTCCACCGCACGCTGGTACATGCGGTGCAGGTGCTCCCGCTCCCGGGATAGCCAGTGGTCAAACGCAGGGGCGGCGTCCGGAATGTGGAACCCAGCAAGGAACTCGCCCCGATACAGGTTAAGCGCCGTCTCTTCCCGTCCCTGATCGAGAGCCTCCTCAAACGCAATGGCGTCACAGAAGAACACGTCTCTGTTGAGGGCCACATCCTCCGTCCCCCGGTTCGTCACGGCGTCCGCCCCCAGCTCCTGCCGGATGTGGTAGAGCATGTTGCTGAGTGCATTCCGCCCGTGTTTCTGTCCACGGCCCGGCCAAAAAAGAGGCAACAGCGCGTCTCTACGCTGAAAGCCGCGGGGACGGGCAACGGCAAGATACGTGAGCAGCCCAAGCCGCTTCGATCCGGCGAGAAATGCGTCCAGGTTGCGCTCCCCCCGACGGAGTGTCGTGGAGCCCAGCACACAAAGTTCGATCCGGGGCTCGCTCATGGCAAGGGAAATTGAGTGGGGTCGAGGTCGATCTGAGATCTATGAGCGGTCTAAGATGCTGCAGAGAGCGGGCAAAGGCCCCCTTCGTATCGTGGGAGTGGTCGAACGGGGAAGAGGCGCTCGACTTTCGGGTCCGCGTGCCCGGCCCGCCGAGGGCAGGCACGGATGTTAAAAGCAGGACGCGTCTTATGAGGTCTTTTGTGAAGGAAATGTTATACGAGGGTGGGGCGAGCCGGGATCCAGCCGGGTTGGGAAGAAATCAGTCGCCCCGTTCGCTGAACAACGGTGTTCCCATCCACCAGTGCTTTGCACGCATCACCGACCGAATGCGGCGTTCTCCTCGAAACCGACGATAGCGTCCACTCACGCTCATCAACCCGCTATACCCATGACACGATCGTATTTTGTCCCCGCCTTTTTCTCCCTGCTCCTCCTCGCGCTTGGTGCTCTCCCCGGAGGACTTGTCCCGCGCGCCGAGGCGCAGCCGACCCCAACCCTTGCGGAGGAGCTCGAAACCGCCCTCCAGAGTAACTCCTGGCTGAAACGGCACCTGGCCCTTTTGGATGTCAGTTCCATCGCCAATTGCCCCGGGGAGTGTACGCTTGGCCTCCACACGTTCAAGGACCGGGAGTTTACCTTTTTCCGCGACACAGAAACGGGCACCGGTACGGACATGAGCACCGGTGAGGTTATCGATCTGGCTGCCCTGTCTCCCGAGTTGGTATCCAACTACCGCCTTGGTCCGGACGATCGCTCTCGGATGCTGGCCCTCTCTGCCCTCATTGGCATCGGGGACGAGGAGGGGCTCAACGTGCTTCTCGGAGACGCGCCGCGCCAGTCTGAGACGGTGAACCGGACGACTCAGAAAAGCATCACGGCCTTTTACCTCGACAGGTATCCCGAGCTGGCCAGGACGGCGCGGATGAACGGGGGGGAGATCGCCTTCCGTGACATCGATCGGGCGAAGAAGATGCCCGACAAGCAGGCCGTGAAGGCCCAGCAGAAGATCGCGAGAGCCGGCGGGGACCGGTAAGCCCAGCCGAAACGACAACGGGCCCGAGATCCCCATCGGGCATTCTTCAGCGACTCAACTCGTCAACCGGTTCCTGCAGGCAGGCAGAGGGGACGTCCTTGCGAAAGGGCGTCCCATCCTGCTGTTTGTGG
>JAWOAQ010000178.1:0-5102 GCA_046498495.1 Salinibacter sp.
GCAAAGGTGGACGGGTCGATGGCGTTGTCAATCAGGAAGCCTTTGACGGGATAGGCGAACCCGTGGTAGTTCATCGTCGCAGAGAAGCCGCTCTCGCGTAAGAATCCGGACGCCTCCTCCCACACCTCGGCCACGGTGTAGGCCTCGGGATTGATGGAGCGGACGTGGGCGTGCCAGTCGGCCCAGAAGCCCGTGGGCACCTCCTCGGCCACGTCCAGCCGCCAGCCGTCGACGCCGTCGCTGGGGTCGCCATCCCCGTTTGGGTCCATCCAGCGGCGCGTGGCGTCGAAGATGTACTGCCGTGGGCCCTCCGCAAGCGTGGTGCTATCGGGGCTCACCGCGAATTCGGGCATCGAATCGAGGCCCCACCAGCCCGCATAATCAAACTCGCTGGTGTCGGGCGTCTCCGGGTCGTCAAAGGAGTGCACCTCGTACCAGTCGGCGTACCGGGAGTCGGCCTGGCGCTCGGCAAGGTCGCGGAAGGCGAAAAACTGGCGTCCGGTGTGGTTGAACACGCCGTCGATGATGACGCGCAGGTCGCGGGCGTGGGCCTTTTCCAGCAGGGCAAAGAAGAGCGAGTCGGCGGCCGTCACGTGCCAGGTCGACGGGTCGGTGGGATCCTCCTCGGCGATGAGGTCCTTGTCGCCGGCGGGGTCGGGGCCGAAGTGGGGGTCGATGTGGTGAAAGCTGCGGCCGTCGTACTTGTGGAGCGAGGGCGACCAGAAGACGGGGTTGAAGTAGAGCGTGTTGACGCCCAGGGAGTCGAGGTAGGGAAGCCGATCGATCACGCCCTGCAGGTCGCCGCCGTACCGTCGGTCGTAGACGCTCTCGTAGAAGCCGCCCATCTCGCGCTCCCAGTCCGCCTGATCGTACCAGTCGCGGGTCCAGTCCGACACCGCCCAGGAAGACGGCACATCGCCGGGATCCGTGAGGCTTTGGCGGGTTGGGTCGTTCGTCGTGTCGCCGTTCGCAAAGCGCTCTGGAAAAATCTGATAGACGACCGCATCTGAGGCCCAGTCGGGCACTCGGTCGGACGGTCCTGGCGGGTCGGGGGCGGACTGGCAGGCGCTTAGAAGAACCACCAGCCCCGCCATGGCGAGGCCGATACGGCGGCGGGAGGACATGCGAGAGCCGAGACCGTGCGGGGCAGGAGCGAGGGGGCAGGAGCGAGGGGGCAGGAGGGCTACGCGTCGTCCTCGGTCGACGGCACGAGGGATTTCCCGAAGCTCTTGATGGTGAAGACCGGGCACGGGGCGCGGCGCACCACCTTCTCCGCCACACTCCCGATCAGGAACCGCTCCAGACCGGTGCGGCCGTGGGTGGCCATCACGATGAGATCCGAAGCGTTTTCCTCGGCAAACTCAACAATGTCGCGTGCGGCGTAGCCAGAGAGCACGTGGGAGTGCACCGTTTCGGCGCCGGCGTCGATCCGGGAGGCGAGTGTTTCGAGGGCGGTTCGGGCACGATCCTGGACGTCGGGAAGCGAAGGCGTAAGCGGATCGATGCCATAGACGGTGGGATAGGCAGACTCCTCCACCACGTGGAGCAGATCCAGGGGGGCCGAATACGCCTCCGAGAGCCCGGCGGCGTGGTCCACAACCAGAGCGGATTGCTCGGACAGATCCACGGGCGCCAGCACACGGTCGATCGCTGGGGGCGCAGGATCGTCTTCGTCCGCCAGCACGGTAAAGACCGGACACGGAGCCTCGCGCACGACCGTCTCGGTAACACTTCCGCTGAGCAGCCGGTCCATGCCCTTCCGCCCGTGGGTGCCCATCACCACAAGGTCCACATCGTGCTCCCGGGCATGGGCATTGATGGCGTCCGTCGGAGAGGCATTGTCGGTCTGCACGTACACCACCGACACCGTGCCGCGCTCCTGAGTCGCGGTTTTGACCTCGACGCGGAGGGACTCGGCGTCCCCGACACGCGTGCCCTCCACCGGCTCGACGGGCAAAAACTCCATGGGGTTTCCCCCATCGTCCTCGTCGGGAGACACGACGTTGAAGACGTGAATCGTCGCTCCGGTCCGTAGGGCCAGGTGGGCCGCGTGGGCGAAAGCGCCCTCGGCGACGGATGAGAAGTCAGTGGGGAAAAGAATTGTGTCGATGGTTAGCATCGCGGAAGCAAAAGCGGTCAACGAGCGGAGGCAATGACAAGAGCACCCGGGGGAGCGTCTCCCATGGAGCCGTTGGGATGTGGGGAATTTATGATAGGGAGGGTGGGGGAACAAGACAACATGTAGGCCCGCCGCCACGGGAAAAATGGACGAGTTCCTTCCGCTTTCTTACGTTGGAGGCGCGTTGCGACGCTTCTCTCCGGATCAACGGTTGTCTATGCCCACGCTTACTCCCCATCAAGACCCTACCGCCACAACCCCCGTGCCCTACCCCACCCGCCCGGTAGCGGGGCGGAAGGTGGACGGCTCGTCTGTGACCTTCGACTGGACGCCACTGCCGGACGTATCGCACTATCGCCTGCAATTGGCGGGCAGCGAAGCCTTTGCGGAACCGTACTTGGATGAAACAGCGGAGCGGCCGGCCACGGTCGACCTGAGCACGGTGCTGCCGGAGGGGGCGGAGACAATCTACTGGCGGGTGCGAGCCGCGGAGGCGGACCAGTGGGGCGAGCCCGCTCACTTTGGAGCGTCCGGGAGAGCAGACCGCGCCGACGAGTCTGTTGTGGTGCAGGCCGAGCCGGTGCCCGTCACGCCGGCCACGCACGCGGCGATCGACCCGAGTGTGGCCCCGTTTGCGTGGGAAGGCGTGCCGGAAGCAAGCGGATACCAGCTCCAGGTGGCCCCCGCCCCGGAGTTCGAGGCACCTGTCCTCGACCTTACGCTCGACCGAACGGCGTCCGTGGTGCTGTACGATCAACTCCCGGACGCCGATCGACTGCACTGGCGGGTCCGAACGCTCTTTCCAAACGGAAGTGTGGGGCCGTGGAGCGAAGCCGTTCCGTTTTCGGCCGCGGAAGACCCGAGAGATGAGGCGACGCCGGAGGGCGGCGAGCAAGAGGCCGACCCTTCCGAGTCGTGGGCCGTAGCGGCGGGGCCGGCTCGCCACGCCCGTACCGGACGCACCATGGCGGTGGTCTTTATGCTGGTCATCGTACTCGGGTTTTTACTCTCTGTTGGGCTCATCCTCCTGGCTGGGTAGTACCTTGTTCCATCCAGGCCCTTTTGATTCCTTTGATTGTACCGACTCCTTATGATTCAGCGACGCACAGTTGGCATCGTCGGCACCGGAAATGTGGGGCAGGCGGCGGCGTACGCCCTGTTTAATCAGAGCCTTGCCAGTGAAATTCTGCTTCTCGACAAGGACAGCCGCCGGGCCGAAGGAGAAGCCATGGACTTGATGCACGGGCAGCTCCTGGTGGGGCGCGTTTCGTGTCGGGCGGTTGAGTATCCGGAGATGGACAACGCACAGGTCATCATCCTGGCGGCCGGGGCCAGCCAGACGTCCCCCGACGAGTCGCGGCTTGAGCTGCTGGAGCGCAATGCTCGCATCTTTCGGGAGATCATCACGCAGCTCGACAAGCACGCGCCGGAGGCGATCCTGGTTGTCGCCACCAATCCGGTCGACGTGCTTACGTACCTGTCGCAGGAAATGAGCCGGCGGCCCTCCCGGCGCATCGTGGGCACCGGCACGCTGCTCGACACGGCGCGGTTTCGGGCCCTGCTGGGACGCCACTACGGGGTCGACCCCCGCTCAGTGCACGCCTACGTTCTCGGCGAGCACGGCGACACGGAGGTGCCCATCTGGAGCAACGCCACCATTGGGGGGCAGCTGATTCACCAGGAGACGGTGCTCGAACGTGAGTGGGACGAGGAGACGATGAACGCCCTCTTTGAGGAGGCCCGAAACGCCGCCTACGAGATCATCGACCGCAAGGGCTACACCGACTCCGCCATCGGGGTGGTGATCGCCCGGATCGTGCGGGCCATTGTGGAGGACCAGCAGAACGTACTGCCGGTTAGCGTGCGGCCGCGGGGCGCCTACGGCATCGATGACGTGTGCCTGAGCACGCCCTGTGTACTGGGGCTGGAGGGGGTAGAAGCGCACGTGAACCCCACACTGTCCGAGGAGGAGGCCGAGGCCCTTCGCGCGTCCGCGGATTCGCTCCGCGACAGTCGAGAGCAACTGGACTTCGAAACGTAAGGAAGAACCGTAAGGAGGCGAACCGTGAGGAGGCCGCCGCGCGTCCGCCCCCTCGGCTGCGACGGGCGCCCCCGTCGTGTCGTCGTGTTTGTGCGATGAGGAGCCCAAGCAGGCGCCCCTGTACCGAAGCAGGGGAGGAGCACGATGCGCGCGCCACGGCCCTTGTGTTTCCCAGAGCGTGGCCCGAGCCCAGGCCGGGCTACGACGTCGGCAGGTCCGGACTCGTCACGCTGACGTCTGTTGCGTCTGACTCATCGTCGGCATCGGAGGCATCTCCTGGTGCGCCGTCGCCCCTCGCATGTCCGCTCGTGTCGGCGGCTTCGTCCTCCTCGTCCCAGTTCTCAATTGCCTCCAGCACGCGGTCCACGATCTGGTCCTCCGGGATGGTGTCGATGACCTCCCCGTGCTTAAAGAAGTGGGCGCGCCCCCGGCCCAGCGAAATGCCGAGGTCGGCGCCCGCGGCCTCCCCCGGACCGTTGACGGCACAGCCCATGAGGGCCACGTTCAGGTCCTTGTCGAAGCTGCGCTCCGCAACGGCCTCCTCCACCCGCTCGACGATGGAGAAGAGGTCGCCCACGAGACGGCCACAGGTGGGGCACGCAATGATGTTAACGCCGGGCCGCCCAATGCCGAGCGACTTGAGGATGCGGTGGCCCACCTTCACCTCCTCCACCGGGTCGGCCGCCAGAGAGACCCGAATGGTGTCCCCGATGCCGTCGGCCAGCAGCGCCCCGATTCCAATGGAGCTCTTCACGGTCCCGGTGTCGAGCGTGCCGCTTTCCGTGACGCCCAGGTGTAGCGGGTAGTTCGTCTCCTCGGCCACCTTGCGGTAGGCCTGAATCATCATGTAGGGGTCGGAGTGCTTCACCGAAATGACGATGTCCTCAAAGTCGTTTTTGTGGCACACTTCCACGTGGCGCATCGCGCTCTCGAAGAGGGCCT
>JAWOAQ010000196.1:0-23686 GCA_046498495.1 Salinibacter sp.
CCCAGGCGCGGCCGGAGCACAAAGCCGTCGACCACGAAGGTGCCCTTGGCCACGAGGTTTCCGTGCTCCAGATTTTGGCCGAGGCCATATGCGTTTTCGCCACCGGGGCCGCCCGTGGGAAGCAGAAAGTTGTGCCGGTTGATCCAGTAGTCGCCGTACACCTGCACGCTGCCGAAGTCGCCCTGCGTCCCGACCTGAGCGTAGCCGTTCCACTGCTCGAAGTTGGTGAAGGGCACCTCGTCCGTGTACTTCGGGTCGCCGAACGTGCCGCCTTGCTGCGTATCGAAGAAGGTCGGCTCGTCGGGCGCGGTGTAGTTGCCGGCCAGGCGGCGCTCAATCCCGGCCCGGACGCCGACGGGTCCCCGCGCGCCCTCCAGGTCGAGCCCCGCGGCCCGCTCGTTGTTGTTCGTGTGGTACTGAGACCGAAACCGGCCGCCGACGTCAGTCTCGCCGGGGGACGCGGACGGGGCCTTCTTCGTCAGCACGTTGATGGCGCCTCCAAGCGCGTCGGAGCCGTACTGGATGCTGCTGGGGCCGCGCACCACCTCAATGCGTTCGGCCTCATTTGTGGAGGTGGTGGGAAAGTGACGGACGCCGAACTGGTAGTACTCCTGGGCGATGCCGTCCTTGAGCACGCGGATGCGGTTGCCGGAGAGGCCGCGCAGGACCGGCTTGCCGGCCTGCGAGCCCGTCTGGATGGACGACACGCCGGGCACATTGCCCGCCAGCACCTCGCCGAGGGCCGCGCTCCGATTGATGTCGAGGTTGTCGGCATCAAGCACGTCCACGCTTTGGGGGCTCGAGAGCGTGCTGCGGGCCCGGGCCGTCCCGGTGACGGTTACGCCGTCGGTCTCCAGTACGCGTGTCTTGAGGGACACGTCGAGCGTGGCCGTTTCGCCCGCCTCTACGCGGACGGTTCGCACGGCGGTTTGGTAGCCGACAAAGCGGACTTCGAGGGTGTGCTCGCCCGTTGGGAGTCGCGCCAGGGTGAACTGGCCGTCCGGTCCCGTGGTGGTGCCCCGCTGGAGCGAGCGATCAACAATTTGGGCGCCCGCCAGGGGCGCTCCGTCTGCGTCCGTGACGACGCCGGAGACGGCACCGCGCTCGGACTGGGCGTGCCCCCATGGGGGGACAGCCATAAATAGGAGAAGAACAAGGGGGACAAACGTGTATCGGATGCTCATCGAAGACATATTTCGTTGGAAGGAGCTGCACAGGGAGAGACAATGCGGCGTCCCCTAGGGGGACGCCCGGTGGGACGGAGCCGAACGCGGAATTGCACCGACAGGGCACAGGGCCCTCTCGGACGGCGTTGTGCTTTCGCCCTCACCTTCGAATCGGGACGCGACCGTGACAGGAGCGTCCCGGGGCGGACGGGGCCCGGATCAGGCAGCACGACAGCGCTCGTCCACTCCAGCACGTCGTGTAACGCAGGCCCGCGACGGGTCCGCCCACTCTACCCGTGCTCCGGGGGGCCGCGGATGAGCGGCACGGCCACCCCATCGGCAGACGTCAGGTGCGTGCGGATGGGCTCCCATCCCCATCCCAGTGTGTAGGGCGCTGGCGTCTGCTCCCCCGACGGAGGCACAACAACAAGACGGGTGGTGCACAGGACACAGTCGGGGGTCGTTATGTCGATGGATGCCCCGCACCAGACGGGGCCCTCCGTTGCATGGGTGTGGCCCGGCGTTGCCCCCTCCTCTATCGCGTGCTGAACGCGGTGTAGAGGCGGACCGACAACGCCTCCCGCAACAATCGTCGCAAGGAGAAGCCACGCCACAATGCGTTGGAGCCACTGCATACAGACAACCGCCTGTCATTCAAATCGACAGGGGACTCAATGGCAGGGGGTATGGACTGGTTCCTCGTTCGCACACGACCACATATGCACATATCTGCAGTTATTTCTACCTCCTTCGCTGCTCCGTCTTCGACCGTCGACACTCTGTCCCCCACTTCTTATCTTCTGTATGCATATGCTCGGACCGGCCCCTCCCGTCTCATGCCCGACGCTTCGATTCGCGTGGTCGACGTGTATCCGTACCGACAGGACTCCGTGAACCCGGAGTTTTTGTTGCTCCGGCGCGCCCCCGGCACGCTATACGAGGGCCAGTGGCGGATGGTGGGCGGCAAGATCATCTCGGGGGAGGCCGCGTGGGAGGCGGCACATCGAGAGTGCCGGGAAGAGACAGGGCATGCCCCTGAGGTCTTTTGGGCAGTGCCCTCCGTAAATACGTTCTACGAGTGGCAGGAGGACCGCGTCACCCTTGCACCCGCGTTCGCCGCCGCTCTGCCCGGAGATCCTCTTCTTAACGACGAGCACGACGATTTTGGGTGGTGGCCGGCCCCGGAAGCCGCCAAGCGGCTGGCCTGGCCCGAGCAGCGCCGGCTCCTCCGCCTCACCGACCGCACGCTTCGCGACGGCGTGCCCCCCGCGCTCCTCATCGATCCATAACACCCCTCTCGGCCTCGGCCCGTCTCCCCAGGCTGTGCGTCTCCCGCGCGGCCGTGGCGCAAATATTCCCCCGGGCGCAGGCCCAAGACAGGCGTCCCCACTCAACTACTCCTCCGTTTCTACCCCCAGCGTAAACTCTTGCCCACAGAAGTCGCACCGCAGTTCGATGGCTTTCTGCGGGCCGTCTTCCAGACCCGTGTCCTGGAACTCAGGCGTGCCGTCCGGTCTGCTGGAAATGGGCGTGACATTCTCAAAGGAAAAGTCCCCCGTAAGGACATTGGCGTGGCCCACCGTGCGGTCGCACTCGGGGCAGGAAAACGGTTGCTGGGCGGCACCGTCGCCGCCGGCGGGCCGGCTGGGATCTTCCATAAATGGGTAGAATGGTTTGGTCGGCAGATGGGACGCTCGTCCCTCATACGTGGACCCGGACGAGATGGTCTCTTCCCCTACTGGTGCGCGTCGGGCAGCCCCTCGCAGTCCGTGCGGCGGGTGTCTGTGAGCTGTAAGATGCGCCACCCGTCGGCCTGACGAACAAACTGGACGGCGTTTACACCGCAGTGTGAAAGCTCATTGCCGAGGTAAAAGGCGTATGGCACCCAGGCACTTGCCAGGGGGTCGTCCACCCGAACCCGAACGGCCCAGGTGCGCTCGTCCCAGGTGCGGTCGTGGGGCTGCCCTACTGCGTCAACAAACGCATCCACCGACGTGGCACGGACAGCGGCTGTATCCGCCGGGCCGAGGGCCGTATGGAGCCGCGCCTCGGGGTGAAAAACGGCCCGTACCGCCGCACTGTCGCCCGCCCGCATGCCGTCGAAGAGGGTCTCAAGAACTGCACGCACCTCCTCCTCAGGGGACGAAGGGGCCGACGAATCGGGTTGTGCCCCGACGGGAAGCCCAACAAGGCTCCCCACAAAAAGAATGAGCGCCAGTCGCGTCGGCATAGAGATTCGGCTGTCCGCACTTCGTCTGTCTGTACAAGGAGAACGCTCCGAGCGGGGCGTGGCCCTGTGCATGCCCGATTCCCCGGATGTACCCAGCATCACCCCCCACATGGTCGTCGGGTTCGCCTGGATCGTTCGCCCCGGACGCCGCCTTGGGGATTGATCGGTTGGTGGGTCCTGGGGGTCCAACTGCCGGTGTCCATTGGCTGGGAAGAGTCAGGGCCGCGGGGCGGCTGGCACACTCCGCCGTCACTCTCGGTCCATCGCCAGTTCCGCAAGCACTTGCGTATCCGGGTCCAGCGTCACCGACTCCGGAGCCGTCGGACACGCCAGACGGGTCGTTCGCTCGCGCTCTCGGAGGGGGAGCGTCACCTCCTTCGCGCCGTCGTCGAAGGTCATCGTGGCCCGCAGCGGGACGCGGAAGGGCGCGGCCTCCTGCGTCTGTCGGAGGGTGACAACGCATTCCTCGGCCGCGGCATCGTGGCGCCAGGTGCCGTCGATCACGGGATGGCCGGCCCGGCGCGTCCACTGGTCAAAAAACCATCCCAGCGACTGGCCCGACACGTCCTCCATGACGCGCCGGAAATCCGCCGTGCTGGCGTTCCGGTGGCGGTAGCGATCATAGTAGGCCCGCAGGCCGTCCCAGAACGTATCGGTGCCCACCTCGTGGCGGAGCATGTGCAGCACCCAGGCCCCTTTCTGGTAGGGATTGGCCGTCAGGAGTTCCTCGGGGTCACGGTACGTCGTGTCTACGAGGGGGGTCTCCGGATGCTGATCGTGATACTGAAACACACGCTGTCGGGCGTCCTCCATGTGGGAGACCAGGCGGTCCGCCCCCTCCGCGTGCTCCAGGTAGAGCCCCGTCAAATACGTCGCAAAGCCCTCGCTGAGCCACAGGTGCGGCCAGTCCGCCTCCGTGACGGTATTGCCGTACCACTGGTGGGCGATTTCGTGGGCGAGAAGGGACGTGTCGTCCTCGTCGTCGGCCACCGCTTCCTCACTGTAGAAGATGGCGGAGGCATTTTCCATGCCGCCGTACCGGGTGGTCGACTGCACATTGGCCAGCTTATCGTAGGGGTAGGGGCCCAGGTTTTCCTCGAAGAACCGGAGGATCGGCGGGGCCTGTCCCAGATCCTTGAAGCCCGCCGCTCGGTCTTCGGGATACACCCAGCTTTGGACCGGCACACCGTCGACGGTGGCCACGGTGTCCACGGCAAAGTCGGCCACCCCAATGACCATCACCTTCGGCGGAAGGGGGACGTCGGTGCGCCAGTGGGTGGTGCGTGTATCCCCCTCGGTAGAATCTTGGACGAGAGCACCGGTGCTGACGACCTGGTACTCCGCGGGGGCCGTGACCCGAAACGCCACGGTTGCTTTATCGGCCAAATGGTCCACCACTGGAAGCCAGTGCCGCGCCCGGTTCGGCCAGTTGTCGCCAAAGAAGGTGCGATCGCCGTGCCGGTTGGTGCCGATGATGAGCCCATCGGCCGGCGTCCCGCGGTACCGGATGGCAAAGGTGCGGGTTTGGCCGGCCTGTAGGCCGGGCCGGGGACGAATGCGCAAGAGGTCGTCCCGATGTGCAAACGAGACGCTGCGGTCCTCTTCCTCAACCGCCGTCACCCGCATGCCGCTCCCCTCCCCCTCCGGCGGGCCCATCAGGTCCAGCCGCACAGCCGAGAGCGTATCCGCGGTGACACGCACACGCACCGTGGCCACGCCCCGGATGCGATCCGTCGTGTCGGCCAGGGTGAGGTCAAAGTCGTACTCCTGCACATCGATGCCGGGCTGGGGCTGGGCCGCCGGGCCCGGCGCCGGCTGGCCTACAGCAACCGGCCCGTGCAAGAGAATGGCGCACACGCCAAGTAGAACGATGCGCCTGCATGCACGCATCAAACATCGGAAACTCATGGGCCGCGATCGGGACGCTATTCGGTGTCAACCTGAATTTCTCGGGTGGTATCGTTGAACGTCCCCGGCACGACCTCCCCATCTGCGTCCAGCAGCTGCAGCCGGACGTTGTAGGTGCCACTCTCGAGGCCCGTCACAAAGGCGGGCGCCCACTCCGTGAGAGTAATCGACGCCAGCTCCTCTTCCGAATCCGCCGCCTGAATGGTATACCGGGCCTTGTAGCCGTCCTCGCTCAGCTCCACATTGTGCAGGTAGAAGTCGAGCATAATCCGCTCGGCCCCGTCGCCGCTGTACGTTCCTTTGGGCCGGCTGTAGATGATGGCCGAGTCCTCCCGACGCAGCGGGAATGAGCCGGAATCCTCTTCGACGTAGAAGTTCACTACATCGACGCCCTCGGGGCTCTTCACGCTTTCGTGGTAGGAGCGACTCGGAAACGCCACGAGGGTGTGCGCTCCCGGCTCCAGCGTTCCAATGTCGAACGGCGTGTCTGCCTCGTAATTGGCCAGGTACGGCTCGTTGTCCACAATAACGTGAAAGTGCTGCCCATCGTCGGAGTTGGCAATCTCCTGGGCTCGTTCCGTGTCCGTTTGGATGCCCGTCTCAAAGCTGTCGGCTTCCACCACGACGTCGGCATCTGCACTGTCGAGCACGGCACTATCGGCGGGAGCGGCGATGCGGGCGCTGGCCCCTTCAAGGGCGGGCGACCGGTCGCCCTGCTCAATCTGGACGTTGGGCTCGGCACCGCCCCCGCACCCCGCGAGGAGCAGAAGCACAGCACCGAGCAGCGACAGCGGACGGACGAGGCGATACGCAGAGGAACGGATCATAAGCAGAGAACGGTTCAGCGAAAAGCGCAGTGAAGATCCCGAGCTTTCGTGGACGCCCCCGGGACTGCGCGAAAGGTACGGAGAGGCGGAGCGTCTGTCAATGAATGCGGCCGAGAGCCCTGATTGCAGGTGCAGGGTCCAAATCACCCGGCCACGCCCCACCAGGCCACAAAGACAAGGAGGCCGCCGATCGAGGTGCTCGCCACGGCGTGAAGACGCAGCCGGTCGAGCAGGTGGTGCTGCTCATCGAATGCCTCATCCTCCTCTCCTCCCTCCGAGAAGCCGGCCACCTCCATCAACTCGCCTCCAATTTCGCACTGCGGGAGAAAGTCGAGCGCCACGTGCAGGAAAATCCCCGTGGCAACGCCGAACACCAGCGCGTGCACGACGGGCGTACCGGGAATGGACAGCAGCCCCACAGGCACGGCCGTTACCACCACGGCGGCGGCCGGCACCAGCAGACCCGCAGCCGAGCGCCCGGACCGCCGCAGCCGACAGGCCGCCGCGTAGCCGGCCGGTCCTTTATGCGATACAATCGCCAGGCCCAGCGTGAGGCCCAGCGCCGGCATTGTGGCGTAGACGGCCCCAAGCACCACCCCCTCCGCCAGGGCGTGAGCCGTCAACTCCAGCGCCGTGCGGTCGAAGGGCAGGGACAGGTGGGCCAGTTGGTGCTGTCCGACGTGCAGGGCAAATCCAATGAGGATGCCCGCCGCAATCCCAAATCCGCCGAACGCAGGATGATGATTAATCGCATCCGGGACGAGAAACACCGCGGCGCTCGTAATCATCGCCCCGCTCGACAGGCCGTATGCCCACGCCAGTCTCCGGGCCGCCGCGGCCCCGTTCGCCCTCTCGAATGGGGTCGCGCGTTGCCCCAGCCATGCGCCCACCGCCATGGCGCCAAACGCAATCCATCCGATCGCCAGCAGCTTCCAGAGCGCTGCCGCCACGGCAATCACCGACACGAGAGCCATCACTCCCACCCCCACCCACCCGGCCGCGTTCATTGTAAACCGTCGTGTTGTAGAAGCAGTCACCGTCATTGTAAAGACACCGTAGAGATCATTAGAAAAAAGCCGCCGCCCCGATCGTCCCCGAGCGCGACCGGGCGGACAACGCGTCCCGCACAACCGTCATCTTGACCACACCCTAAGAACGGAGGGCAGAACAGCTCGAATTGCATTCAATTGTGTTTGGCACGTACGGCAGGAGAATCACAGGCGCAGATGCTATCGCGGCTCAGCCACGACGACCGTTGAGGGAATGCCCCAGGCGCTCACCTCCGCGTCGCGTCGGATGCTCCATCGATTCGCGGAGAGGAAGCGTCGCACCTCTACGGGGCGGCATCCCCCAACCCACGTGGGGCGCAGGGCATGAAGCCCGTCCCAGGCCGCCGACACCAGGCGCGTGAGGCGCGTGCCCCCCATCGAAAGGCTCGTCAGGCACAGCCGCCCGTCGGAGCTGAGCAGGCGATGTGCCTCCCGCAGAAAGGCTCGGATGTCATCCGGTGCGAGCAGGTCCAAGACATAGGCCGTTACCACACGTTCCCACGAATGGGCCTTCTGTCCAAACGCCAGCCGCCCATCGGTGTGATGGACCGCCGCCCGAGCCCCAAACGGCGCCAGTCGATTCCGGGCCCTCTGCACCATCCGACCGCTCAAATCGACTCCGACATACCGGGCATTTGTTGGCAATTGCTCGCGGAGAAGACGCGCAGCCAACTGTCCCGTTCCGCACCCGAGCTCAAAGACCGACGCCGCGCCTTCAAACGCACCGTGGGCACAAAGGGCCTCAACCGCTGGCCCGCGGTAAAAAGCGAGGCGGTCCTGGCGGGCCCCAATGCGGTCGTACAGGCGCCGAAGCTCGGCGCGGGACAACAAACGACCCATGCGTGCGGGATGCTATTGGGCCGGAACGGTCTCGTCTCCCTTCGTGACCAGCGGGTAGTCGGCTTCGACCTCGCCACTCACCATCTCCCGCAGCGGGCGACGCAGCAGGCGCTTGCGGAAGCTGCTCAGGTAATCGGTGAAGAGCATGCCGTCGAGGTGATCCTTTTCGTGCTGCAACACACGCGCCAGCACGCTGCCGGTCTCAATCTCTTGCTGCTCAAAATTGCGGTCCAGATACCGCATCCGAATGCGATCCGGTCGTGTCACGGCCTCGCGCACCTCCGGGATGGATAGGCAGCCTTCCTCCATGGCCGTCGTGGCGTCGCTCTCGGCCACAATTTCCGGATTGATGCACACCATCGGCTGGGGCGGAATGGGTTCATCGTCCTCGTCCATCTCCGTAGCCATTGGCGTTACGTCCACCACGAACAGGCGCTCCGTGCGCCCGACCTGCGGCGCCGCCAGTCCCACCCCGGCGGCATTGCGCATCGTCTCCAGCATGTTGTCGATCAGGGCCTGAAGCGCGTCGGAGTTTTCCGCTACGGGTTCGGTTTCCTCACGCAGGGCCTCGTGGCCGTAGACGTAGATCGGAAGAATCATAGGGCGGGTCGGAAAATCGAAGGGATGCTCACTCATCAGGGCAACGGGCAAAACGATCAAAAGTGCCGTCCTTCAGGCGCAGGCGAAGGGGCGCATGCCCCCTCCCATACGATCCTATGTGCGCCCGTAGTCGTCCTCCAGGCGGATGATGTCGTCTTCGATGCAGAGTCCCATCTGCGTTTCGATGAAGACGAGCGGCTCATCGCCGTCGTTCTCAATGCGGTGCACGTCCCCCACGTCGATGAAGCATGTGTCCCCTTCCGACACGTCGATTTTGTCGTCATTACGCGTAAACACCCCCGCCCCCTGCACCACGACCCAGTGTTCTTTGCGGTGCTCGTGTTTTTGCAGCGAGAGACGCTGCCCGGGATGAACGATAATGCGCTTTACGCGGTAGCCGGGTTCGTTGAGGTACTCTTCCCAGCGGCCCCACGGGCGGTTATCGGCGTCAAGTAGCATGACGGCACAGAGTGTCGATTCAAAAACAAACGAGCAGATCTCGGTTCATAGCATAAGGACCGGTCCCGGCGGGGACAACGAAAAACGAGGCGCCCCCCATGAACTTTGCACGGACGGGTCCCCTACACGGTGGCCTCGGCCTGCACGTCTTCGCCTGAGGGGGTGTAGGTCTCCACGGGCGTGCCCACCACGCGCAGCATGCCGTATAACAGCCCTCCTCCCACAATGAGGCCCACCCACCACGGCATGCCAAACCCAGCCGGCAGCGTTCCGAAGAGGATCGCTACGGTGCCCACACTAAGGGCATACGGCAGCTGTGTGCGGACGTGCTCAATGTGGTCGCACCCACTGGCCATCGACGACAGGATTGTAGTGTCGGAGATCGGTGAACAGTGATCCCCCCACACCGATCCCGCCAGGACGCACGAGACCGCGGAGTACAGAACATGATAGTGCGAGGGATCGGTCATCCCATTCTGGTCAAGAATTGCCCATACCAGCGGCACCACCAAGGGCATGAGAATGCCCATGGTGCCCCAACTCGACCCCGTGGCAAAGGCCGTCGCCGCAGCGAGCACAAAGACAATGGCGGGGACGACTCCAGGTGGCAGCGCATCGCCGAGAACAGAAACCAGATAATCAGCCGTGTGGAGCACCTCGGTAATGTCGGAGAGCCCCCACGCCAGCACGAGAATAATCATCGCGAAGAGCATCGATTTTAGCCCCTCGTACCAGGCCTCCACGGTCTGCTCCAGGTCGAGAATGCCCTGGCCCATCGACAGCGCCGCCGCCACGAGCACGCCGAGCAGCGACCCCCACATGAGCGACGCATACGAATCCGCCGCCCCAATAATTTCTTGAAGCGACGCCCCATCCTCCGTTGCGGCGGCCCCCGTAGTGTAGAGCCCCACGAGCACACTCCCCACCAGGACGATAATGGGCAAAACGGCGTTCAGCGCGCGGAGCGGCGTTCCCTCCGGCGGCTCCAGCTCTTCCCCATCCGTGGCGGCTTCATCCACGTTTGCACCTTCCCCCAGTACCTCGCCGGTCGTACGCGCCCGTTTCTCAGCACGGTACATGGGCCCGAAGTCGTACCTGGAGTAGGCGACGAGGAAGACGAAGAAGAGGGCGAGGAGGGGATAGAAGTTATATGGCAGCGAGCTGAGAAAGACCGAGTACGCCCCCTGACTAAACCCCTCAATCCCCTCGATGGCCGTTCCCAGCAGCCCTACCTGATAGCCAATCCAGGTTGTCACGAAGGCCAGTGTGGAAATCGGCGCCGCCGTCGAGTCGACAACGTAGGCGAGCTTCTCGCGGGAAATGCGGAGCCGATCGGTCACCGGCCGCATCGTGTTGCCAACAATGAGCGTATTGGCATAGTCGTCGAAAAAGATGCTGATGCCGAGGACCCCCGTCACGACCTGGCCCCGTTTCGAATTGCTCGCCCAACCGGTCAGGCGCTCGACAATGCCAAGCGTTCCGCCGTTCTTTGAGATGATGCCCACCATGCCCCCAATCATGAGCGAAAACAGGATAATGGCGGCGTGGCTCTCGTTCGCCAGGGCGCCGAGCAGATAGACCTGGAGCGTGTCGAGCAACCCCTTGAAGGCCGCCCACGGGGTATACCCGATGGCCACCATCGCCCCGATCCACACGCCGAAGAAGAGCGCCGGGACCACGCGGCGATAGACAAGGGCCAGGGCAATGGCCAGGAGGGGCGGGAGGATGGACAGCCAACCCGGAATGGCCCGCGTATCGGCGGTGCGGAGAACGTTGTCGTTCGCCACAACCTCCACGGTCGTCGCCCCACTCGACGGCGCCATCACGTCGTCGGCGGTCCACTGCTCGTCCTCGGCATCGTACGAAAGCGGCGTCGTGGCCTCCCCCACCCGAACCGCCGGCGTCCCCTGCGCGGCCAACGACGAATCGCCCGGCACCGACACCGAAAACTCGATGCCGGAGAGCACCGGGTCGGGCACCTCCACCGACTCGCCCGCCTGCCCAAGAACGGGGGAGGCCACCATTAGCAGGACACCGAGAACGAGAAAGACGTGTCGCGTCATGGGTCAAGGGTCATGAGTCAAGGGTCATGAGTCAAGGGTCATGAGGATTAGGAGTCGGGGGAGATGCGTCGAAGGGCGAGACGGGATTCCCCCCGATGTTATTTTCCGGACTCGACCGTGTCTACCGAACGCAACGAGTCCAAAAAGCCCCGTCGGACCCCATGGACATAAACGACCTGACTGTCTACAAACGATCGATGCGATTGGCCGAACAAATCTGGACAGAAGTCAATCAGTGGCCATCTTTCGCCAAGTACTCAGTGGGAACTCAACTGACGGAAGCAGCCGATTCCATTGCAGCGAATATCAGCGAGGGACATGGACGGTATCACTTCGGCGAAAATCGGCAGTTTTGCTACTATGCCCGCGGTTCTCTCCAGGAAACCAGAACATGGCTCCAAAAGGCACGAAGTCGTCGTCTCATCACGAACGATCAGTTTGAGAAACTCTCCACTGAGCTCGTTGAGATCCGGAAAATGCTAAATAGTTATATCAACTCCATCGGTCAACAAAACACACCCTCATAACTCGGGACTCAATTTACCGTGTCCCGAAGATCCGATCGCCCGCATCGCCGAGGCCGGGCCGGATAAACGCATCCTCGTCCAGTTCACGATCGAGCACGGCGGTAAGCACCGTCACGTCGGGATGCTCCTGCTCTAGCCGGCGCACCCCCTCTGGGGCAGCCACCAGGCAGGCAAACGTAAAGGTTTGCCCCCCATGCTCCTTCAGGTGGTTGATGGCGAACGACGCACTTCCGCCCGTGGCCAGCATCGGGTCCACCACGAATACGTGCGCATCCGCAATGCCGTCGGGGATGTTGCTGTAGTAGTCGATCGGACGGTACGTCTCCTCGTCGCGCTGCATCCCGAGATGCCCCACCCGTGCCTCGGGCACGTACCGCACGAACCCATCAACCATGCCGAGTCCCGCCCGCATGATGGGCACCACCATCACGTCCTCCGCGATCTCATACCCGACCGTCTTCTCCAGCGGGGTTTCGATCTTCGTTTCTCGAAGGTCAATGTCGCGCATCGCCTCGTAGGCGAGGATGGCGGCCGCGTTGCTCACGGTGTTCCGGAACTGACCGTGCGGCGTCTCATCGCGGCGCAGAATCGTCAGGTCGCGCTTGAGGATCGGATGATCGACAACAGAAAGGTTTTTCATCTATGGCACCGTCAAAATGAAAGCCAGTCGACCGGGAGGACGCCTCAGCCGGGAGAATTATTCGTCTCCCTCATTTTGGGACTGACGCTTCTCCCGGGCGCGGCGGGCCGGCTCCACGTTGTCGAGCCACGCCTCACGATCGAAGTAGCTGTCGGTAATCTCCTTCAGCTTGCCAGAGAGAAGCAAGACGCCCACGAGATTCGGGATGATGACGAGGCCCAGGGCAATGTCACCGATGGCCCACACGGTTGCGAGAGGGGCGATGCCGCCCAGGAAGTTGATCGTTACGAACGCCACCTTATACGGCAGCACCGCGCCTTCGCCGAAGAGGTAAATGGCACAGCGATCCCCATAGTAGCTCCACGAAATCGAGGTCGAGATGGCAAACAGGATGACGCTGAGCACCACGATAAGCCCGCCCCAATCGCCAAGCGGTGCGAGGCCTTTCGAAAACGCGATTTGAGTGAGTGGGGCTCCATTCTCAACGGCAGGCCCGTAGAGACGGTCGTACTCGGTCCCATCTTCGGCGATGGCCCGGCTCTCCTCCGTATCCAGCGTTCCCGTGAAGAGGCCCTCCAAGTCCGCCTGCGTGTCGCAGCCGCCCGTACAGTCGACGTAAAACGTATCGACGACGGCCTCGTGCCACGCAAACTGGGGCGTGCCCTCGTCAACCTGCGGGACCCCATTTTGGATGCGGATTTCCGTCGGTGGATCTTTGCTCTCAATGATGCCGCCCTGGCCCTCAACGCGGTACGTGGCGTCGCCGCCATCCAGCACAAGCTCCGTCGGGAATCGGTCGTCCCACACGCCGGTCACCACGATGGCAAGGCCCGTGATTGTGCACACGATGATCGTGTCAATGAGGGGCTCCAGGAGGGCCACGGTGCCTTCCGACACCGGCTCGTCGGTCTGAGCGGCCGAGTGCGCAATGGGGGCGGACCCCATGCCCGCCTCGTTGGAAAAAAGCCCGCGCTGCACCCCATAAATCATCGTGAGCAGGAACACGCCCGCTCCGGTGCCGGCGACGCCGGACGTCGGGTTGAACGCTTCGGTAAAGATGCTCGCAAAGGCCCCAGGCACATCGCTCGCATTCAGGAGCAGGATGAGAAGCCCGCCCGCCACGTAAATGGCGGCCATCACCGGCGCCACGATGCCCGTCACGCGTCCAATCCGGGAGACCCCCCCAATAATGACAACCCCCACGAGCCCCGCAACGATCACCGCCACGACCACGCTCATCACAAATGGATCGAGTCCCACGAGGCCGCTGTAGGCCTCCATCGTGTCGGTTACTGTGTTGGCCTGGTTCGCGTTGCCTGTCAGGAACGAGGTGATGCCCAGCAGTCCGGCCGAGAGCACCGCCATCCAGGTCCAGTTGGAGCCGAGCCCCTTTTCGATGTAATACATGGGCCCACCGGAAACCGTCCCCAGCCAGCTCGGGGTGTCCTCCTCGTCAGCAAGGGTCTCGTCACGATAGAACTGCGCCAGGGTCACCTCGCTAAATTTGGTCGCCATTCCCAGCACGGCGGTCACCCACATCCAGAGCAGTGCGCCCGGGCCGCCGTAATGAATGGCCAGGGCCACGCCCGCAATGTTGCCGATGCCGACGGTGGCCGAGAGCGCCGTGGTCAGCGCCTGAAAGTGGGGAATGTCCCCCGGCTCGTCGGGGTCATCGTACTTCCCGGATGTAACGGCGAATCCGTGCCACAACCGACGGAATTGGACGAAGCCGAGGCGCATCGTCAGGTATAAGCCCGCCCCCAGCAGCAAAAGCACAACAATCGGGATGTCATTCCCCGTCCCCGTGGGAATGCCAAAGCCCCAGACGAAGTCGACAAGGAAATCGACTCCGTCCGCAAGCGTCTCCAGGAAGGTAAACATGAACACACGAACCAGTCAGACAGAGTATGCTCGATGCATGCCCACAGAGTCCCCCCTCGTAGTCGGACGCCGGGCACAAACGGCCGCAATGTCTCTGCAGTGTCCCCGGGAACGCCGTTGGAATATAGGAGCCGGAGTGGATGTGCGCAAACGCGGGGCCCCACCTCGTTCGGTGCCCCGCCTGATCGCGCCCGTGTCACGGGTGCTCATCGCCTTCGGGACGTGTTTCGGAAGGCTCTTCCTCCGGTTTGTTCGGGGGGGTGCTTAAAGGGATCACCGCCCCCTTCTTCTCAACGTTGCGCTCTTTGGACTGATGCACGGCCGGTGCCACGTAATTATACACCGCAGCTACGCCCACATTAAACAGGGCGGCCGCTACGCCCAGAACCACATCAAGGTAGCGGGGACCGGCGAGGGCGAGCCGAATCATGACCGTCGCCGCCGCAAAGCCGGAGTTCCGAAACACCACGTGGTAGGTTACGCTGTAGCGCAGCGAGATGAGCACGATGAGAACATCGCTGAAGATGAGCACCGTGTAGAAGGTGTCGAAGAAGGCGCCCCCGGCCCCCTCCACGAATGGCCCCAACAGGGTATTGACGCCAAGGCCCAGGAGCACCACCAGCAGCACGTTGGAAATCAGCTTTTTCCATCGCACAAACCGGCGCTGCTCCGTCTCAGACTCGGTGATGGGCTGATGCTTCTGCAGGGTGTAAAACAGACCCATGGTGGCAAAGATGAGCAGCGCCCCAGTGGCGTCAACCATTACGAGTTGCACCGCCTCCCGCCCGGCCCCCTCAAGCGTCCACTGAATCGGCTCCTCCGTAAAGCTGACCAGTTCCTTAAACGACTGGCGGAGCAGAATGAGCGAAAAAACCTCGAACTGCTTGCCGGCCGTGTCGGCTACGCTGGTGGCGAGGCCCACGATGAGCCCCACCAGCTCGACCACCAAGAAGAGCGTAAATGCCACATCAATCGCCACGAAGTGGTTGGTGGACACCGCCGTGGCGAGCTCCTCTGGAAGCCACCCCTGCCGCTTCGCCTCAATCAGCACCAGGGACACGAAAAACCCCCCCACAAGGACCTGAGCGACCAGGAGACGCGCCGACGACCCTTCCCACCACTCCTCGAAGGCATCGTACAGCCGGTCGCTAACGTAAAGAACCGTCCCCATGGCCTCGTCGATCTATGTATAGACGAGAAAATGAATGCGTGCGGCCTGAATGCAGCCAGGCCGGATGCCGTTTTCCCACGTCTCCAGGGATCGCAATACCGTCACATTGTGCAGGCGCCCCGAAGGCTCAAAGCGTTTCGGGGTCGATCTCTACGATCTGCCCGTTCATCAGGGCGTAGGTCGTGGTCGGAAAGGACTTCACCAGGCGGTAGTCGTGCGTGGCCGTTAGTAGCGTCATGCCCTGTCGGTGAAGGTCAACGAGCAGTTCCTGAATCTCGTCGGCCACCATCGGGTCGAGGTTGCCGGTCGGCTCGTCTGCCAAAAGCACCCACGGGTCGTTGGCGATGGCCCGGGCAATGACGACGCGCTGCTGCTCCCCTCCTGAGAGCTCGTGCGGATAGCGATCCTGCTTGTGGCTGAGCCCCACCTTTGCCAGCGAGTTTAACACACGGCGCTTGACCTTCGCGCCTCGCATGCCCGTCACGTAGAGGGCAAACGCGACGTTCTCGTAGGCACTGCGGTCCGGCAGCAGTTGAAAATCCTGGAAGACCACGCCGAGCGAACGACGCAGGTGCGGAATCTTGTCCTCGTCAATGAGGTCGGATCGGTAGTCGCCCACGCGTACCACCCCTGTGTCCGGAAAGAGGTCCATGTACAACAGGCGCAGAATCGTGCTCTTGCCGCTCCCGGTGGGCCCCACTAGGTACGCGCGTTCCGACTGATCGAGGTGCATGGACGTCTCCTCCAGGACCGTGCGACGCTCGCCATTGGGCAGGGCGAACGAAACCGATACGTTGTCGAGGTCAATCACGGAGACGAAGGGCTCGGGCAATAGGGCTCATTCGGACGGGCGACGGAGCACCCAGTGGATGCGGGGACTCTCGGAGCGGGCCGCCTCCGTGGACACGCCCTCGTAGGCGGCCTCAACGACGAGGGGCGACGCGTCGAGGACCGTTCGGATCTCGCCCAGGGTGTAGGCCCGCTGCACATGTCGCTCCGTGACCGTCTGCCCGTCGACGACAAGTTCGAACGTGGTTTCGTGGCGGCGCGTCTCGGGGTCGTACTCATTTTCACGAACGTAGGCAAAATCTGCGATGGCGGCCTCATCGGCGAAGCGATCACCGTGCTCCTCCGAGTTGGCCGGCGTGCTCTGGTCGATGACCGCCACGCCCCCGGGACGTAGCAGATCGTGCACGCGGCGGAAGAGGGTCGCTACGGCGGCCGGGTCGAGCAGGTAGTTCAATCCGTCGTACACGAGCACCACGGCGTCCGCGGGGGCGTCCATGCGCAGATGCGTCCGGGTTACCGTGGTGAATTCGGCCTCTCCGCACCGGATTGGCACGTTCGCCGCCGCGATTTTCTGACGGGCGCGATCGAGCATGGCAGGCGATCCATCCGTCAGAAGGTAGTCGTACTCGCCCATGGGCTGAAGCCGCATGGCGAGCGAGCCCGTGCCGCCGCCGAGTTCCACGACGCGCGTCGGGGCCTCTGCGTAGTGCTGGAGGAGCGTGTGCACGTAGGCCGCCCAGGCATCGTAGTCGATGTGCTCCATCACCAGGTCGTACCCGGCGGCCAGGGCACTGTACGGCTCGACGGACATGACAGACAGGCGATGGAACAGACAGGCGGGCGAGCAGACGGCATTCCAGGGCACGGCCCTTAGGCAGCCGAGGCTGTTGCGCGTCGATGCCGGGCCACAGCCACCGCGACCTCCAGGGCGCTGCGCATGCTCCCAGCCAGGGCCATCCCCTTCCCGGCAATGCCAAGGGCCGTCCCGTGGTCCGGCGACGTGCGGACGATGGGAAGACCGGCCGTGTAGTTCACGCCATGGTCGAAGGCGAGGGCTTTAAACGGCACCAGGCCCTGATCGTGATACATTGCGAGTACCGCGTCATAGTCGGCGTCCAGCTGGGTCGCAAAGAAGCCGTCGGCCGCCACCGGGCCGTCCACCCGGAAGCCCTCCTCCCGAGCGGCCGCCACCGCCGGGGCGATGGTGCTCTCTTCCTCCTGCCCAAAGGCCCCGGCCTCCCCCGCGTGCGGATTCAGGCCCAGGACCGCCACCTTCGGGTCGTCAATGGCAAAATCGGTGCGCAACGCCTCGTCGAGGACCCGTATTTTCTCCAGGATGGCGGACTCCGTAACCAGGGACGGGACCGCGGATAGCGACACGTGGCTGGTGACGAGTCCCACCCGCAGGCCGCCCGCGACCATCATCATGGTGGGCTTGGCCGCGTTGGTACGCTCGGCAATAAACTCGGTGTGCCCCGGCACGTCGTACCCCGCCTTTCGGACGGCCTCTTTGGAGATGGGAGCGGTCACCATTCCGTCAACGGTGCCGGCCAGACAGGCATCCACGGCCCGCTCCACAGCCCGCATGGCGAGGCGCCCCCCATCCGCCGAGGTTGTGCCGAATGTCACGGGGGGCTCTGGCTCTTCGGCCACGTCGAGCAACGCCACGTCCCCGGGAGGCACATCGTCGGGCACCTCGTCGACCACGTGAATGTCCAGGTCCGAAAATCCCAGCATGTCAGCGTGCACGCGCATCACGTGAGCGGAGCCAATCAGGACCGGTGTCATCGATGGCATGAGGCCCGGATCGTGAAGGCTCTTGAGCACCACCTCGGGGCCGATGCCATTCGGGTCCCCCAGGGTGATTGCAATGCGGGTCGGTGCGCCATCGGGCGCAGGCGGTTCCGGTCGCTGAAAGGTCGGTCGCTGGATGTGCATGAAAGGGCCGTTGGCTTCTAGGAAAGAACGATCAGAAACTCGGGGAGGACGCCAGATGCTGCTGCGTGGGAAGCACTCAGGGCCTTAAGGTACGGCGCCAAAGGAGGAACGCCAACCCAGGCCCCGTCTGGAACGGCTTCCAGCCCGAGATCGGCTGTCGGCGCCTTGTGCGTCCCCGGACGGAACAGGCCCCGGCCGGACGCGGGAGGCAGGAGGGCGGGGTCGGTGCGATCCGAGTTCGTGCAGCGCCGGCGTCCGGCGGAGTGGACCACGGCCACCCCAACCGGAGACGCAGCGTGCGACACAATCACTCGATGCGTCCGCTGTGGTGGACACGTTCATCTGGGCAGTCCGTTCACAAATGGAGTGCGTAGAGGACTGCGAGCACGCTACAAACAGCCGCAAACAGGGTGCACGCCCACGTTAATCGCCATTGATGCGAAACGTCAACCGCCGCGATTCCCCGTTCCGGGCACTTCACAGGCAATCGACGAAACAGCCGTCGCCTTAGGCTCCGGACCCCTCTGACTTGCGTTCCAGGAGGGCATCCAGGTAGGCTTCGTCTTCGGGCGAGAGCTGGTCCTCCCCGTCGCGGGACGCCTCGAAGTCGATGAAGCGCCCAGCCGCCTCCACCACGTCTTCGATAACGTCTTCGAAGGTTGGCCGCTTGACGTAAGCCCCGGCCGCGTTGCGGTGCCCTCCGCCGCCAAAGTGACGCGCCCACTCGTCGACGCGCACGTCCGCCTCTGAGCGGAAACTGATCTTGGACCCGTCGTCCACCTCCGAGAACAAGAGCGCTGCCTTCACACCCTCGATGGATAGAACGTAGTTGACGAAGCCTTGCTTATCGTCCCAGCTGGCCCCGGTGTCCTCGACCATGCGCTGTGTGACGACGGAGTACCCGAGCTGGCCGTCATAGCGAAGGCGGATGCGGTTTAGCGTACGGCCCAGGAGGCGCAGGCCCGGCATCGATTTGCGGTCATAGATCGTTTCGTGGATGGGCGCCGGCCCCACCTCGCCCCGCTCCAGAATGTCGGCCACGATGCGGTGCAGCCGGGGCGTAACGCTGCTGTATCGAAACGAGCCGGTGTCCGTCATGATGGCCGTGTAGAGGGCCGTCGCAATCTCTCGGTCGATGAGGTCGGGCCCAAGGGCGGCAATCAGTTCGTAGACGAGCTCGCCCGTCGCCGCGGCCGAATCTCGCACAAACGGCACATCGAACCACTGCTCTGGCTCCAGGTGGTGGTCGATCAGGACCGTCGTTGCGGTCGACTCGCGCACCATCGATCCCACCTTCCCGAGACGTTCTTCGTCGTTGGTATCAAGGACAAAGGCCACGTCCGCATCGGCCAGGGCCTTGTGCTGGTCGAGGGCGCCATCAAACACCTCTACGTGTTCGGCGCCCGGCATCCAGTCCAGACTGTAGGGCAGCTCGTCGCTGTTTACCATCGCGGCCTGCTTGCCCATTCCCTGAAGGAATCGGCCGAGGGCAATCTGCGACCCCACCGCGTCGCCGTCGGGCCCCAGGTGCGTGGTTAGGAAGAAGTGCTCGTTCTCACGGATGAGTCGAACAACATCATCGAGCATGCGTCGCCTCCGGCGCTGCGTGGTCAGGGTGCCGAGAATATCTTTCTCTTTACGTTGGGGTACGGCAAGGGTTCACAGGTTTCTTCAGCACCCCGTGGGACCACCCCTCATTGAGTCTCTGGGCGTCCGGAGACGCCGGGGGCAGGGCGGCACGCAATGACCTCCACCTCGGTCCCAAATGCGAGGGAGCCTCCCTTCCCTTCGGATGATGCCTTATGCCCGGAGGCCTGTTCAGTCGCGGGAGGGCGGGGCGCGAAGCTGCCCATCGACGTGCACTCCAGCGTCGCCTCCTCCCCGATTAAGGCGCCCGTTCATCTCGAAGGAGAACGTAGCGGCTACCGTTTGGTCCTGCACCTGCTCAACAGTGACGGTCCCGCGGCGGGCCGTAAACTTCGCGTCTGCCGTGGTTAGAAAGGCCAGGGCACGAACCGACGCTTGCTTGTGATCTACCCCGAAGAGGTCCTCCTCAACCACCTCATAGGTACCGGACGCAGGGGACCGCGGCTCCAGTTCGATCGATAGGCCAGGTCCCGTTTGGGTCCCCAATTCGAGGCCAACAAGCTGCCCGTCCTGCATCCGGTAGTGCACCGGCCCGCTCAGCGTATCCGTGACGCTGCCGTCGACTTCTGCGACGAATTGCCCCCGCTCTACATCCACCGGGGCGTCTGCTGATCCGCACCCAGCGAGGGCACCGCCCAGCACAAGCACGATCCACCAGGCGAGAAACGATCGATTGGCCATGGACACAGGACGGAAGGCTGGACGGAGCGGACGGCACGCAGTGTGTACATAACGACACGCCCCTCCTCATTGCTCCCGCTTCTCAACATTCTCCCGCTCCTGGATGCCATTAAGGCCCCGACGGACCAACCGCTGCGGGCTCCGCCCGAACACCGGACTCCAACGCTTCTTCTTTCTCCGAGGCCTGTTGCTCCTCTACGGACGACGGATCGAGGTCGGGCACATCGTCCAGGATGAGACGGGCACTCCGGCTGTAGGTAAAGTAATTGTACGCCCAGTTTACGAGGGCACTGAGGCGGTTCCGGAAGCCCACCAGCTTCGCAATGTGAATGAAGACCCAAATCACCCACGCAAACAGGCCTTTGAAGGTAATTCCCCCCGGGAGTTCGGCCACGGCCGCGTTGCGTCCAATAGTGGCCATTTGACCGTAGTCGCGATATGAAAACGGCACGGGCGCCTCGTCTCGCAGGCGACGCACAATCTGCTTGGCCGCATGGCGCCCGCTCTGCATGGCCACCTGGGCCAACTGCGGTTCGTAACCGTCGTCTCCCTCGATGGCCGCCATGTCCCCCACAACATACACGTCGGATGCCTCCGGTACGCTCAGGTCTGGCCTCACGACAACCCGCCCGTCGCGCGCCTGTTCGACCCCCAGCAGGTCAGCCAGCGGACTGGCCTTTACCCCTGCCGCCCAAACAAGCGTTTGCGCCGGGAGCACCTGTCCACCACGGAAATGCACCCGATCGGCGTCCACGCGCTCGACGGCCATTTCCGTCTGTACATCGACTCCCCGCGCCTCGAGCACACGGCGCGTGTAGGCCCGGAGAGAGGCCTGGTACGGCGGCAGAAGATCTTCTTCCATCTCGACCAGCACGCAGCGCGCTTGCTCCCGCGTGTCGAACCCGGCAAAGTCGTCGTTGAGCGTGTCGAAGAGCTCCACGAGGGCCCCGGCCATCTCCACTCCTGTCGGCCCGCCGCCCACAATGACGAATGTCAGGGCCCCCTCCCCCGCCGCTTCGCGATGCCGGTCGAACCGTTCAAACTGCCTCAGCACGTGGTTGCGCAGGTCGACCGCGTCCGGCACGTTCTTCAGCGGAAACGCGTGCTCCTGCACCCCCGGGATGCCAAAGTCGGTGCTCACGGCGCCCACCGCCATAATGAGGGCGTCGTAGGAGAGCGGCCCATCATTCTGAATGTGCACCTGCTGTGCCTCGCGATCGATGCCGACGACGGTGCCCAGACGAAAGCGCACCGTGTCGCTCCCCTGAAAGATGCTGCGGACGTTGTGGGCAATGTCGTCCGGCTCCAGCCCCGCCATCGCCACCTCGTAGAGCAGCGGCTGGAACTTGTGGTAGTTGTTGCGATCCACGAGCGTGACGCGCACCGGGGCGGAACGAAGGGCCTTGGCGGCCTCCAGCCCGGCAAAGCCAGCCCCTACAATGACGACGTGGGGCTGCTCGGAAGAGGAAGAAGTAGACATCGGGTGATCGGGACGATGACCATATAACGTGCAGTCATGGTTGACTGAATATGGGTTAGACGGTCTGCGCCCCAAAGTCTTCCCCTTGCCCCCCCGTGCGCGTCTGCTTTGGCGGCTTTATTACAAAGAGGCTATGCCACGTCTTCCGTCGGCCGCTGGACACGGGGCGCCCCGCCGTTGGTGGTGAACTCGGGATACGCCTCGACATCGTGCTCGTGGCGGTCGAGCCCCTTCTGCTCCGTCGTGTCCTTAATGCGCAGGTCCAGCACCGCATCGAGGACCGAGAAAAGCGCGTAGCTCACGGGAAAGGTCCACAGGAACGCCGCCGCTACACCAAGGACCTGCACGCCCATCTGGCTCAGGCTCGTCCCGTCGGCGTGAAACAGACCCGCGGCGAGCGTTCCCCATGCCCCACACACCCCGTGTACCGCAATCGCCCCAACCGGATCGTCGACGAACATTTCAAGTGCACGCGTGGCATAGACCACGACGGCACCGGCCACCGCCCCCGTCAGGATGGCGTAGGGCGGGGTGAGGGCCGCACAGCCCGCCGTAATCCCCACGAGTCCCCCCAGCACCCCATTCAGCGTCATCGTCGCATCCGGCGTCCCGCCATCGATCCACGTGACCGCCATCGCTGTCGCCGCTCCGGCACCAGCCGCAACAAACGTGTTGAGTGCGATCTTGGCAATGGAGGTGCTTCCGGCGGTCGTGGACCCAGCGTTGAACCCAAACCAGCCGAGCCAAAGGATAAAGACCCCCAGCGCAGCCAGCGGCAGGCTGTGCCCCGGAATCGTACGCGGCGTGCCATCTTCAGCGTACTTGCCCACGCGGGGTCCCACAACCAGCGCCCCGGCCAGGGCCGCCCATCCCCCCACGCTGTGCACGACCGTCGAGCCTGCAAAGTCGATGAAGCCCAGACTCTCTAACCATCCTCCCCCATTGAACAGGCCGCCCCACGCCCACGCCCCGAAGACCGGATAGATGACGGCCGTGATGGCAATGGAAAAGACAAGATAACCGCTAAACTGGATGCGTTCGGCCACCGCCCCAGACACAATAGTGGCCGCCGTGGCCGCAAAGACGGCCTGGAAGAAGTAGAACGCGTAGGTCCAGGTCTCCGGCTGGTCGCCCGTCCCGGTCAGGAAGAAGCCGTCGGTGCCGACAACGCCCCCCCACGAGGTCCCAAACATCAGCCCAAACCCCACAGCAAAAAACGCAAGCCCGCCCGCTGAGGCATCCATCACGTTCTTCATGATGATATTGACGGCGTTTTTTGCACGGGAAAACCCGGCCTCCAGCAGCGCAAAGCCCGCCTGCATGAAGAAGACCAGCGCGGCCGCAATGATCGTCCAGACGTAGTCCAGATTTGTCTGTGTCGCCTCGGCGGATTGAGCTGCCGCCCCCTCCACCCCGACGACCGTGAAAAGCAGTCCGAGAAGAAACAGGCCCCCAGTTGCGCGAATCATCATTGCCAGTGTGCAGATAACCGTGAGAAACAAACGCGAAACGGACCCGGGCTCGTGCCCGAGTCTTTTTCACGGTATCTGCCGTCGCCCATTCAGGCAAATGATTCGTCGCTGGAAGCGTTTTTACACCAAATTATTCTCTCAAAAGCCTGATATGGTTAAATTTATTTTCCTATAGAGAGATAAGGCCGCTCGGGACGCCAATCTCTGGGGAGGATCGGCCTCCTTCCGTCGCTCACCGTCAGGGAACGGATGTGAATTTACAAGAAACCAGACAAGAATCGACGGCGACCGGCCGCTTCGTACCGCCTTACACCAGCC
>JAWOAQ010000259.1:0-9943 GCA_046498495.1 Salinibacter sp.
ACGTGACCGGAAAATTCGACCGGATCGTCTCGGTCGGCATGTTCGAGCATGTCGGCGTGCCCCATTACAGCACCTATTTCGATAAGATCGAGGATCTGCTGACCGATGCCGGCATTGCGCTCGTCCACACGATCGGCCGCTCCGGCCCGCCGGGCGCCACCAGCCCCTGGATCACGAAATACATTTTTCCCGGCGGCTACGTGCCCGCCCTGTCCGAGCTGATGGCCGCCGTCGAACCGCGCGGCCTCGTCACCACCGATATCGAGGTCTGGCGCCTGCATTATGCCGAAACGCTCAAACACTGGTATGACCGCTTTGTCGCCAATATCGACAAGGCGCGTGCCCTCTATGACGACAGGTTCTGCCGGATGTGGCGCTATTACCTCGTCGCTTGCGAGCTCACGTTCCGCTGACCTGTACCCGTCGGTGAACGGGAGCTGTTATTGTCTTCCGGAAGCGTGGACGACCAGTCGTTTCGGAGCGTTCCGCCTACGTAAGCCAGGTCCTCGTAGCCGAAGGTGACGTCTCCGTAGGCCCCGATGAGGGCCTGTTCTTGAAAATAGTCGTCGAGGCTCGGGCGAGAGACCGAGTTTTCAAGGGTGAAGACGCCCTGTGTGCTCAGGCCGCCCTGCGTCACGCCCTGGTTGCGGCTCAAGGAGTTATAGCGATAATCGACGCCGCCCAGCGCCTCCACGCTAACGGTTTCGGTCAGCTGTCCATTGTAGTCGACCGTGCCTCCCACGTGGCTTTCCTGCAATTCGCGGACGTCTTCCTCGTACTGGGACTGCTCAACCGAGCCTATGGCAATGCGCTCTTCCTGCCGGGTTGTGTAGTAGTCGGTGCGGGCGTTGGCCGTCACCGTCAGGTTTTCCAGTAGGTCGTACGACAGCTCAACCTTTCCGTAGAGGCGGTCGGAGTCGTCGTTCTGGTAGTTGCGCTCGCGAATCCAGAAGGGATTGTTGGCATAGATGATGCTTCCTGCCTGCGGCGCGTTGTCCGACCCCAGTCCACTATTGGCCCAGTTCCAGGACCGCTGGGTCCCGTCCGGCCGCACGATGTCGCGCATGGGCGCGCCATCCGAGAGGTCCACCTGCCGCTGGCCAAAGTGGTTGAACTGCAGCCACGGGCCGTTGGCGTTGGTGTAGCCGCTCCCGGGGCGGCCCCGTGCTTCCTCGTCGACATAATTGGCCGAGGCCGTCGCGGTGAGCTTTTCGGTCAGGTTTAGCGAGCCGTTGAAGCCGATGTTTCGCTGCTCCATGTCGCTCTCGACCGAATTTCCACGCTGCATCTCATTTTGCAGGCTGAGGCGGTAATTGTAATCTTCATCGCTCTGTGAGAAGGCCACGTTTGTATTCCAGGTGGCTCCTGTATTGTAGAAGTTCTCAACGTTGTTTGGGTGGGCATCCCACGGCGTGGTTTCGCCTTCGAAGCCATTCACATCGTCGTAGCTGAACCACTCGCGAACCTGCCGTCCGTCAAGGCGCGGGCCCCAGGACTGGTCCGTTCCGTAGTCGGCGACGAGCTGCCCCTCCTCATTCTCGAAGAAGTTTGGCGAGGAGCCTCCGCCGTACTTGTTCTGATAGTCGGGGAAGCCGTACAGGTCGGCCATCTCAACGCCCGTCTGAACGCTCACGCCAATTCCGCCCTCATCGCGCCCGCTCTTCGTTTTGATCTCGATCACCCCGTCTGCGGCGCGCGATCCGTACAGGGCCGCGGCGCTTGCCCCCTTCAAGACGGAGACCGACTCGATGTCCGACGGATTAACCATGCTGGCGGCGTTGCCGTAGTCGTATCCGCCGCTTCCGGTATTCTGGCCGAGGTCGTTGAAGTTCGAGTTGTCAATCGGAACGCCATCGACGACAATCAGCGGCTGCCCCGATCCGCTGAGCGACCCGGGTCCGCGGAGTGTAATGCGGGAGGAGCCCCCCATCGCGTTCGAGTTCTGGATCTGGGCGCCGGATACCCGGCCCGTCAGCGAACTGATGAAGTTCGACTCGCCGGCCTGATCCAGGTCCTGCCCCTCGACCTGTTGAATGGAGTATCCGACCGATTCTTGCTGTCGCTCTACGCCCAGGGCGGTTACAACCACGTCCTCCAGCTGGACCTCGCTGGAGACAAGTTCAATCTGCACGGTCGTGGTTTCTCCGGCCTCCACCTCTACGGGCAGCGTCTTCTGCTGGTAGCCGACGAAGGACACGCGCAAGGTGTATGAGTCGGCCGGAAGGTCGTCGATGCGAAAGGTCCCTTGCGCATCGGTGGCGTCGCCTTGCCCGAGATCCTCAACAACCACGTTTACCCCGGGCAGCGTCTGCGACGAGGAGCTATCGATGACCGTGCCTTCGATCGTGCCGGTTTGCGCAACGGCCGTTCCCACAAAGGGGACGAAAGCAAAGAGCGCAAGGAGCGCAAGAGGGAGACGTTTTCGTAGCATGACAAAGTCGTGTTGTCTCGTGTGGGTCGAGTACTCAGCAGATACGTTGGGACGGGCCAACTGTACGATGCACTCTCAGTCGGCGACCCCCTTACTCTTACCCACAGACACAGCGTCGAACAGAGACTCCGGAGCCAAGGGACTCCCCAGCGGGCACTTCAATTATCGGCGACGAAGCCGCTGGTGGAAATACTGCCCTATCGTTCCGTGTTGAGAGAGGCTGTATCTGTCGATCCATGCATTAAAGCACCTGGAAGGAAGCGTGGGAAGATCAGAAGAACGCTCTCTGAATTCACAACGAGTCTAACGGCCATCTCGCGAAGTCACGAACTGTCGGGACCGCTTCCTTTTTAAATTTACAATACCTTAACAAAGTCGCGACAATAATCTGCGGGGGCGGCGGTCCGACACAGTGCCTGCCACAGTACCGCCAGCAGGAAGGGAGGCAGCGGCCCCGGAGCGAAATGATGGCGGCCCTTCCTGGCGGTTCGTCCCTTTGGGACTGCATGGGACAAGGGACAGCCGTGGCCGGGGGTTATTCGATATCGAGCGTGAATCCGACAAATGGAATGATGGGGAGCTGATCCACGCGCTCTCGCGTCAGCAGGTCGAGGTAGAAGAGGTTCTGACGGTCGTACGCGTTAATGGCGCCCCCTTCGGTCGTTAGGGTGAGGGTAGGGGAGAGGGAAAACTCACGCTTGACCGAAAGGTCCAGGCGGTGGTAGCTGGGGAGCCGGGCGTTGTACTGGCGGTCGTACAGGAGACGGTTGCTGCCGCGCTCGGTGCGAGGGCGGCCGCGCAGGCCGCGGATTTCAAGGAAGTTGTCGGTTCCGTAGCCCTGGGTAAAGGGGCGGCCCGAACTGTACTGCCAGCGGGCGCTGACAGAGAACAGGTTGAGGTCGAGGGCTGCGGTGAGGCCAACTTTGTGGCGCTGGTCGTGAGGGGGATTGTACGCGACCGGCGACTCGTCAACCCAGGCATTGAGGTCATCTCGCCCCGATTCGTACTCGACCCATCCCAGTCCATAGTTCGCGCGGAGGTTGATTCGGTCCGTTTGAAACTGGACGCTTGCGCTTCCGCCGTATGCCGTACCGTCGGCCAGGGCGAGCGACGTGTTAAAGACGGCCAGGGTCGACCACTCCGAAACGGGAAGGTCGCGAAAGGTCTTGTGATATCCTTCTATTGAGAGGCGGGTGTTTGGGGTGAGTTGGTGATCCAGGCCGACGATGGCGTGTGTCGACTGGAGGGCCTTGTTCTGGGGGGTCTGGAGCCAGGCGATGAAGGGCGAGCCTGCATCGCGCTCATCGGTCACTGCGTCCGTCAGTTGGCGATAGAGGCCGCCGGCTGCGGTAATCTTCGTGCGATCGGCCCAGGTTGGTTTCCAGGAGAGCCGGAGGCGGGGCTCGATGGTATTTGAGCCCCAGAAAATGGGAAACTGAGTACCGACGCTGGGAGAAACGGTGACGGTGGGTCCCATATTCCACTCGGCCCCCAGGAAGGCCCCCGCCGAGATGTCGAAGTTCTCATCGGCCTGTACACCGAGGAAGGTGCCCTGGAAGTCGTAATCGAACTGCATGCTACGCCCCCAAAACCCGCCGCGGACGCGGCCCCAGGAGTACGGCTGCTCGACGCGGAGCGTGGCGTGGGTGTCCCAGGTGCCCGAGGACCGATTGTCCTGGTCGGGCGTGCGCACCGAATTTGAGAAGTGCGTGGTGCCAAAGCTTACGTACACCCGTTGGGACGAGCCGCTGCCAAAGGCAAGGCATTTTCCCCCCACCGATGTGTTGGACCACCGATAGCTGGAGGGGCGCTCCGGGTCGATGCGTCCGCGATCGTAGGTGCGCAGGCCGGTAAAGGCACACTGCGACTTGTCGCCTTGTGTGTGAAGGCGAGTCATGAGGTCGTAGAAGCGATACGGCGTGGATTGGCCCAGCAATTCGGAGCCCGTCCACTCAATGACCGACTGTCGGTAGTTGACCAGGAGGGACTTGTCCCCGTAGTCGAGGGGACCCTCGGCCCGAAGCGACGTGACGAACGGCCCGACTTCGACACGGCCCTGGTAGTCTTTTAGGTTTCCGGGCCGGAGGTTGACGTCGAGGACCGAGGAGAGGCGGCCGAGGTATCGGGCCCCAAACCCGCCGGCGTAGAAGTTTGCGTTCGAGATAATGTCGGACGGGAACGCAGAGTAGAACCCGATAATGTGGAATGGTTTCTTGATCGGCGTGCCGTCGACCAAGATGAGATTTTGAGAGGGAGTGCCGCCTCGGACAAAAAGACGCCCGCCCCGGTCGCCGACCGAGGTGACACTTGGGAGGCTTCGCAGATACATGGCGAGGTCGGAGCCGGGGCCCGGAGTAGGAAGGGTCTCGATATCGGCGGGGCGGATCCGCTGAAGGCCGGCCTGGGCGTCTTCGATCTCATCCTCTTGGGCTTCAACGGTGATTTCATCGAGCTGCTGGGGCGCCGGTTGGAGCGAGACAGAGAGCGTCCGCGTTCCGGGACGAAAGCGGAGCGTGTCCCGATACGTTTCGAACCCGAGAAAGCGAACGGCAAACGTGTACGTCCCGGGCGGAATGCTTGTGAGCTGGTAGAACCCATCGCTATCGGAAACAGCGGCCTGCACGATCCGGGACGAATCGCGCAGGATGACGTTCGCCTGCGCGAGCGGGGCTCCGTCGGTCCGGTCGGTGATAAACCCCCGGACAATTGCTTCCTCGGACTCCTGGGCGTGGGCCGGAGGCATAGGAATGCCCACGAGGAGGCTGCTGGTGAAAACAAGCAGAAGCCAGCCGGACGAGAGAAGAGACGGAGCGGTTCGCATAAGAAACCCGAACGTTCGTCTGAGAGCGGATGGGACGGGCGCGGCCGTGGCGTCACTGCTGGTCGCGGGGCACAACGGGAACGGCGGCGGTGTCGGTGTACACGCCCGAGACCAGCCCGTGCCCGCCCTCCACGTTGGTGAACGAGTCTGGACGGGCGATTTCTGCGACCGTGGCGTCGTTGTAGCGGGCCCACGCCGGCCAGTCGGGGCCGCCGGTGGAGGCAATCACGCGGGCCGAGTCGGCAAGGCACCGCCGCTCGCGCGTTCGGTTGGTCGTCTCCAGGTCCTCCAAGTAGTTGATTTCAGCAGTGTACCCCCCCTGAACTTGCACGGCGTCGTCGTACGAGTCGAAGTCAAATGTAAAGTTGGATCCCTGGAACGTCTGGAAGTAGCGGATTTGCAGGGCCGCCATCTCCTCTACGTTCTCCAGGCGCACGTTGAACACGTTCGCGGCGTCGGTCTGGAGGCACGGGAGCAAGAGGTTGGATTCGATCAGTATGTCGGGCGGGACGGACGGGGTCGCGGTGGTGGCCCAGGTCGAGTCGCCTTCGTCGTTTCGAACCGAGAGCCGGTAGGAGGTGCTCGGGGTGATGGGGGCCGTGGTCCAGAAGTTGTGCTGAAACTCGTCCTGGAAGACCTCCATCAGCGAGTCCTGAAGGGTCCAGGCCTGCCCGGTGTCCTGGTTGCGCAGGGTGACGGTTACGTCAAGGTCCTGGGGCGCCCCGTCGCTGGTTGGGTCCGGAAGGGGCTCAACGCGGATCCACTGCGTGTCCTGAGCGGGATTGAGCACCCCGAACATCGAGTAGTGCTCGTCGTCCGAGGGCACAACCGCCTGCACCGAGGTGTCGCAGCCCACAACCAGCACGGCGCTGCAGAGCAGGGCGAGGCACAGGCTCACGAACGGACGAGACCGTGCAGCGGCGGAGGGGCCGGTGGGGCAAGGGGCAGACGGCCCTCCCGAGGCGGCGTGGGACGCGGAGGCGGGGCGGTTGTGGAGGCAACGGGAAGCCATGATACGAGACAGCTTCTGGAGACCTTCTTGGCAAAACGATAGCCAACAGGACGGTCCTTTGCCAGCCGTCGATTTCACGAATCGAATCCGCGTTAGGGCTGGTTGGTCCTTTAGCTGTAGACGCGGCCGCTCTTTTCCTCCAGGCAGGAGCGGTCCTGCCTCGCAAGCGGCCTTTTTTCGGGAAAATGGACGTTTCAGAAGCGACGTTCGCTCCGTTCGCCGAGGGGAAGCGACTCCACCTAAGTACACCGTAAACTTTGTTTTTGCAGGTATGAGCGAACTCAAAATCCCTCAGGCAGGTCGCTTCGAGCGCACCCCGGAGAGCACTCGGTCGCTCCGCTCCCAGCGCAGTCGAGAAGCCTCTTTGAAGCAGGCGGCTTCGTCAGGGAGATTTCTCGACGTTGCTCGAAATGACGTGCTGGATTTCCGGGATTTTGAGTTCGCTTCGATAGCCAAAGAATTTACTTGCCAAAGTACTAAGTGCAATCAATTTTCAGTTCGTGGATTGCAATGGGTCCTCGGGTCCACCGCCCTCTTCGTTCTTCGAGAGTGGGGGCGGAAACAGGCCGTTTTCGCTGGATCTGTGGAGATTGCTCCACTCCGGGCGCCTGTTGGCGCTCTCCGGTCGAAATGACGGCAGGCCCCAAATTGTCGATTGACGTTACTTAGAGAGTGGAGGGGAGAGGGGGCGATGCGGCAGTCTCCGATGCAAACTCCCCAATCCAAAATCCCCAATCCAAATTCCCAAATCCGTAGATGTCCTGGTTGCACCCGACATACGCGTGGGCGCTGCTTGCCGTCCCGGTGGCGGCGTACAGCTGCTGGCGGGCGGCCCGGGCCTACCGGGCGGCACAGGCCCGGTTTGGGGACCGGACGCTGGTACAGCAGCTGATGGAGGGGGTACGGCCGGGGCGCCGCACGGCAACGGCGGGCCTGGGGGTGGCGGCCCTTGCCCTGCTCGTGGTGGGACTGATGGGGCCGCGCCTCGGCACGCAGACGCGTACGGTGGAGCAGCGGGGCGTGGACCTGGTGGTGGCGCTCGACGTGTCGGCGTCGATGCAGGCGCAGGACGTGGCGCCCAGCCGGCTCCGACGGGCCAAGCGCGAGGTGCGTGCCCTGGTGGACCGGCTCGGGGGCGATCGGGTGGGACTGGTTCTGTTTTCGGGCGAGGGATTCGTGCAGTGCCCGCTTACCAGCGACTACGGGGCGTTCCGCCTCTTTCTCGATGCGACCGAGGCCGACGCGCTTCCGGTGCCCGGCACAAACCTGCGCGCCGCGTTCGAGGCCGGGCTGGAGGCGTTTGACACCGCCCGGCCGCCCTCCGACTCCACGCGTCCCCCCGACGAGCGCCGGTCCCGCGCCTTGCTCTTTCTCTCCGATGGCGAAAATCACGAGGGCGACCTCGACGCGATTCGGCGGCGGGCCGACGCGCAGGGCGTCACCCTCTTCACCGCCGGGGTGGGGACGGAGCAGGGCGCTCAAATCCCGGTGTACGAGGACGGGCAGCGCGTGGGCGTGAAGCGAACGGCGGACGGCGAAATCGTGCGCACCCGGCTCGACGAGCCGGCGCTTACGTCACTGGCCGAGGACGGAGCGTATTTCCGGGTTGGGGGCACCTCCAGCGCCCTGGCGGACGTGGCGACGGCCCTGCGCCAGCTTGAGGAGACCCCGATGGAAGAGGAACGCTTCGCGGCGTACAACGAGTATTTTCAGTGGCCGCTTGCCCTTGCCCTTCTGCTTCTGGCCGTCGAGATCTGTATCCCCGTTCGCGTCCGTCCCTCCGACACGGACGCGAATCCCCCGTCCTTCCCGTTCGTTCAGTCCTAGTCGGTTGTTCGTCTGTCTGCGTCCCTTCTTCTCATGGCATCGCGTCTGCTGTTGGTTTTGGTGCTCTTCGGCCTGCTGGGGGATGTGGGGGCCGAGCGGGGGCGGGAGGGGAATGCGCTGTATGAGGAGGGGCGCTACGCCGCGGCCGAGGCCGCCTACCGCGAGGGCCTGGCCGCCCTCGACGACACCACCGGGGCCGTGTACGCGGCGCTCCAAAACAACCTCGGCGCAACCCTGCTTCAGCAGGAAACCTATCCGGAGGCGCGGACCGCCTTTCAGCGGGCCCGCCGGGCGGCCCCGACGGAGACAGCCCGCATCCGGGCGCGGTTCAACGAAGGCACGGCGGCGGCCGGCGCGGGCGACCGCGCCGCCGCGCTGGCGCACTACCGCGAGGTGTTGCTCCAGCGCCCGACCCACGAGGCGGCGCGCTACAATTACGAGTACCTAAAGCGCCAGCAGGCCGCGTCGGGCGGCGGATCGTCGTCGGACATTGACCCGTCCGACTACGCCCGCCGCCTCAAAGAGAAGGCCGAGGCCCTGGTGGCCCGCCAGGAGTACGACGATGCGGCCCGCCTGATGGAAAAGGGGCTGCGGCAGGACTCCACCGTGCGGGCCTATCGCGATTTTATGGCTCGCCTCGACGATGTCGTCCAGATTAACCAGCGCCCATGATGTCCCGCGCGGTTCTTGTGGTCGTGTTGCTACTTTTGGGGGGATTGGGGGATGCTGTGGCGCAGTCCGACGCCGACGCCTACTTCCACGAGGCTGCCCAGGCCTACGTCGACAATGATCTACCGACGGCCCGGCGGGCGGTGGCGCAGGGACTGGAGGCGGCCCCGTCGGACCCTCGTCTGCAGGCCCTTCGGGACAAGCTCCAGCAGTCGCGCCCGGAGGAGGGGGATCCGGACCGGGCCTCCGATGCGGAGCGCCCGCCGTCGTCCGAGAACGAGAGCGAGGCCTCGGGGACGGACGGGCAGTCGCAATCCGAGGCGGGCGACCGGTCGCGGGACGCGCCGGGGGCGGAGGAGCCGGAGCGACCGGACGGGCAGGGCGCCCCGTCCGGCGCGGACCCGCAGGCTGAGGCACGACCCCCCGAGGGCGAGGCGGAGGCCGACGGCGGAGGGGCGCAGGCGGACGAGCCGCGTCCGACCCGGCAACTCGGCCGGGCCCAGGCCGAACAGCTCCTCCGGGCCCTTGAAGTGCAGGAGGAAGAGCTTCTTCGTACCCTGCAGCTTCGCGACGGCGAGCGTCGATCCGTCGAAAAAGATTGGTAGTCTGCTGCCCCGCTTGTCTCGTCGAATCTCGGTTGGCGTTCTTCGGTCCCATGCCCCGCCGTCTTGCTGCGTTTCTTATCGTGGTCCTGGCTCTGGGAGGGCACGCGTACGCGCAGGACGGGGCGACGGTGCAGGTGCAGGCGAGTGCCGAGCCCACGACGGTGGGGGCGGAGGGGCGCGTAACATACACGCTCCGGGTGGACGGGGGGTCCCGCGCCGCCGTGGAGACGCCGTCCCCTCCGTCGACCCGGAACCTCGTGCTCCAGCTCATCCGCCGCGACCTGGAGCAGCACGGCGTGGCCACAGCCAGCATCGAGGCGGCCCTGGAGGCTGCGAATCCCGACTGGGACCAGCTTGCCCGGGAGACGCGCCAGCGGCGCTTCGGCGAGGCGCCGCCCGCCGACTGGAACGCGCGGGCACGGCAGTCACGCTTCCTCGAGTACCGCGGCTTCACCGGCGAGCAGATTCGCAAAGCGATGCGTTAAAAGGGGATTGGCCCCATTTTTTAAAAATGGGGCCAATCCCCGTTTTACAAAATGGGGATAAGCCCCCTTGGCGGCTTGCCTGCTGTGACGCAC
>JAWOAQ010000186.1:0-12540 GCA_046498495.1 Salinibacter sp.
GAACTGGAGCCTATGGAGAAACAAAACATCCCCGGCCCTGGACCTGGGCCAGGGCTGGGCCAAGGCTGTCTGCCTTGCTGGCAACAAGAAAAAGACAGAGCTGTACCGGTTGGGCAGGATGCCCCTCAGGCAGGAGGAGCTGAAGCAGGCGGACAGACTTGGGGGCAGGATCCGCATTTTCTGGGACAGCCTGCAGATGGGACAGCAGAGCATGGTCTCCTCCCTGGCTGGCCACTCAGTGATTATCAAGCAGCCGGGAAATCCATGGGCCTCCTCTTCATGAACCCGTCCCTCCGGACGCGCACGTCGATGGAGGGGGCGGCCGCCCACCTTGGGGCCCACAGCCTGTCCCTCACGCCGGGCGACGGGGCGTGGGCCCTGGAATGGACGGAGGGGGCTGTGATGGACGGCGCCGCCGCCGAGCACGTGCGGGAGGCCTTCGGCGTGCTCTCGCGCTACCACGACGCCCTCGGCGTGCGCGTCTTCGCCTCCGGCACCGACTACGACGCCGATGCCCGCGACACCCGGATCCGGCAGGTGGCCGACGCCGCCACGGTGCCGGTCGTCAACCTGGAGTCCGCCTGGGCGCACCCGTGCCAGGGCCTCGCCGACGCCGCTGTGCTTCACGAGTGGCTCGACGGGGCCCTGGCGGGCACGCGGTTCGTGCTGAGCTGGGCACACCATCCCAAGGCCCTGCCGATGGCCGTTCCCAACACGGCCCTCCGCATGGCCGCCCGCTGCGGGATGGACGTGACGGTGGCCCGCCCCGACACACACCCGCTCGATGAGTCGGTCGTCCGGCGGGCCGAGGCGACGGCGTCGGCGGCGGGCGGCTCGGTGTCCACCACGACGAACCTCGATGCCGCCGTGGACGGGGCCGACGTGGTGTACGCCAAGTCGTGGGGCGGCCCCCTCCAGTACACCGACCCCGAGCAGGAGGCCGCCGCCCGGGCCGAGCACACCGACTGGCGCATCACCGCCGACCGCATGGCCCGCACCGGCGACGGGGCCTTCATGCACTGCCTGCCCGTTCGCCGCAACGTGGTGGTCGACGACGCGGTGCTCGACGGCCCGCACGCCCTCCACCTCGACCAGGCCGAGTACCGCCTCCACGCCCAAAAGGCCCTGCTTGAATACATCTGGGACCTGCATTGACTTCTCCCCCGGCTGAAGCCGGAGGGTTTCTCAAAGAGTACCCCTCCTCGGCACTGACCCTGCACCGGGCGAGGCAGGCCCCCTCCGCCCACACGTTCACCCTCGCGCCCCCAATCCATCCCATGCCCTCAGGCCCCGACGCTCCTATCGTCATCAAGCTCGGCGGCGCCCTCCTCGACGACGAGGGCGCCCTGGCGGCCCTCTGGCCCGAGGTGTGCCGGCTGCGGGCCGAGCGCCCCGTGGTGATCGTACACGGCGGCGGGCGGCAGATGACCGCCCTTGCCGACCGGCTCGGCCACACCCCCCGCCGCGTGCAGGGCCGCCGCGTGACCACCGACCTTGACCTCAAGATTGCGCAGTGGAGCCTGGGCGGGGCCCTCAATACCGAGCTCGTGGCCCAGGCCGTCGCCCACGAGTGCGCGGCCGTGGGCCTCTCCGGCGCCGACGCGGCCACCGTACAGGTAACCCGGCGCCCGCCCTGGACCATCGGCGGCGAAACTGTGGACTTTGGATGGGTCGGCGACGTCGACACCGTCGATCCGTCGCTCGTCGAGACGCTCCTGGGGCAGGGCCTCCTGCCCGTCGTGGCCCCGCTGGGGGTAGGCGAGCAGGGGCAGATCTACAACGTGAACGCCGACACGGTGGCCGCCGCGCTGGGGGCGGCCCTCGGCGCCCGGGGCCTCCGCTACGTGACCCCCGTCGGCGGTGTGCGGCGCCGCGCCGCCGACCCCGCCACTCACCTCGACATCTGCGACCCCGAGACGGTGCGCCGCGGCGTCGATGCCGGATGGATTGCGGGCGGCATGCGAGTGAAACTCGAAACGGCCCTCGACGGGCTCCGCAACGGCGTCGACCGGGCGCTGGTCTGCGGGCCCGGCGACCTGGCCCCTCCCACCCACGCGACCCAGATCACCCTCTGACCCTCACGTTCCCATGCCGTCCGCCGTCGATCTGCTCAAGGAGATGATCCGGTTTCCGTCCCTCAGCGGGGAGGAGGCCGCCCTCGCCGACTTTATGGAGGCGTATGCCTGTTCTCGGGGCGGCGTCGGGGTTGAACGCCACGACGACAATGTGGTGATGCGCCTCGGCTCCGGCCCCGACACGCTCCTCCTGAACACCCACCTCGACGTGGTGCCGCCGTCCGACGACCATCCCTACGCGCCCTTCGAGCCAGTAGAGGCGGAGGGGGCGCTCTACGGGCGCGGCAGTGTCGACGCCAAGGCGAGCGGCGCCGCGATGACGACCGCCCTGCTGTCGCTGGCGGCGGAGGGCTGGGCGCCGGCGGACGGGCAGGTCCTCGTTGCGCTCACCACCTGCGAAGAGTCCGGCGGAGCCCATAACGGCCTGCAACACGTCCGCCCGCACCTGCCCGCCCTGGACGCGGCCGTTGTCGGCGAGCCGACCCGGCTCCGGCCCTGTGTGGCGCAGAAGGGGCTTCTCATCCTGAAGATCCACGTCCGCGGCACCACCGCCCACGCCGCACGGGCCCACCTGGGCACCAACGCCATCCGCGAGGCGCAGGCGGCCCTCCGCCAGCTCGACGCCATCGACCTCGACCGGGGCGATTCCCACCTCGGCGCCCCGAGTGCCAATGTCACCACCATCGAAGGGGGCTCGGCGCACAATGTGGTGCCCGACCACTGCGTGTTCACCGTCGACGTGCGCACCACGCCGGCCTACACGCACGACGAGATCGTGGCCCGTATCCGCGAGGGCGTCGACGCCGAGGTGGAGGTGCACAGCGACCGGCTCGTGCCCTGCGCCACGCCCCGCGACGCCCGCGTCGTGCAGGCCGCCCGCGCCGCCGTCCCGGGCGCCGAGCCGTTTGGGTCCCCCACCTCGTCGGACTGGGTCTTCCTGCACGACGTACCCACCGTGAAGATGGGGCCGGGCCGCAGCAGCCGCTCCCATACCGCAGGGGAGCGCATCGACCCGGCGGAGGTGGAGCGGGCCGTCTCCGTCTACCGCACCCTGGTGCAGTCCTATTTTTCAACGCCGGCCTGATTTGAACACCGGCCTGACTTGAACACTGGCCGGAGGCGGGAACGGCCCGCCGTCTCGCCCCACAGGATCGAATGTCTTTCTCTTGTTCCTCTGCCCACGCCCACCCCCAAATGACCACGCCCCTCTGGCACAAAGGCTCCGAGGACGCCGTCGACGACTGGGCGACCCGCTTTACCGTCGGAAGCGACTACGAATGGGATCGCCGCCTCCTCCCGTACGACGTGCGGGCCACCCGCGCCCACGCCTGGGGCCTGCGCCAGATCGACGTGCTGTCGGAGGAGGAGTTCACGCAGATTGGCGAGGCCCTCGACGCGCTCCGCGCCGCGTTCGACGACGGGGCGGTCACCGTCACGCCCGCGGACGAGGACAGCCATACGGTCATCGAGCGCTTTGTGACCGATCGGGCGGGGGACGCCGGGCGCAAACTGCACACGGGCCGCTCCCGCAACGACCAGGTGCTGGCGGCCCTGCGCCTCTACCTGCGCGACGCCCTGGCCCAGATCGGCGGGCAGGTCGCCGCCCTCGCCGAGGCGCTCTGCGCCCTGGCCGAGCGGCACGAGGCCACGCTCCTGCCCGGCTACACGCACCTGCAGCGGGCCATGCCGTCCACCGTCGCCCTCTGGGCGCTGGGCTACGCCGACACGCTGGCCGCCGACCTGGACGCGCTGCGCGAGGCGCGCCGTACGATCAACGTTTCGCCCCTCGGCAGCGCCGCCGGCTACGGCGTCCCTGTGCTCGACCTCCCCCGCCACGCCGTGGCCGAGCGCCTCGGCTTTCGCGAGGTCCAGACCCACGCGACGGCCGTGCAGCTCTCCCGGGGCAAGCACGAGATGGCCGTGGCCCACGCCTGCACGCAGGTGGGCGCCACGGGCAACCGCCTGGCGTCCGACCTTGTGCTCTACGCCACCGCCGAGTTTGACTTTGTGGACCTGCCCCCCGAGCACTGCACCGGAAGCAGCATCATGCCCCAGAAAACGAACCCCGATGTGCTGGAGCTGGCGCGGGCCTATCACCACCGCCTCGCCGCCGAACTGCAGGCCCTCGCCACCGGCCCTGCCAATCTGCCGGGCGGCTACCACCGCGACCTGCAGCTCACGAAAGGGGCGGTGCTGCGCAGCCTCCAGATCACGAGCGATGTCCTGCGGGCGCTCCGCGACGTGGTGGCGGGGACCACGTTCAGGGCCGAGCGCACCGAGGCCGCCTGCACCCCGGCCCTCTTTGCGACCTACCGCGCGCTCCGGCGGGTCGATCGGGGCGTGCCCTTCCGCACCGCCTACCAACAGGCCGCCGCGGCGGAGCGGGCGGCCCCCGCCCCGGACGAGGTCCTCGGCACCTACCACACGCCCGGCGGGCCGGGCCGGGAGCGTCCCGCGGCCGTGCGGGAGCGGCTCGGCGCCCACACCGACTGGATCGAGCCCCTCCCCGACGAGACGCGGGCGGACAAGACGGAGATGGACGGCGCCCCTGCGGCTCCGTAGAGGGGCGAGATAGAGGGGCGAGCGGCCGCCGGGGACCGCTCGGCGTGTAGATTCCGAAACGTCCCCGGACGGAAGAAACTGTCGCCCGACGGAGCAGGTTGGACCCGCCCACCGTTCTTTTCGACCGCATCCCCCTGCCGCTTCGCATGGCCGACGTTGACGACTTCCTGCAGTTTAGCAAAAGCCTCGGCTCGCTCCCGAGCTCCATCAGTCAGGGCGGGCTGGGCGACCAGCCGATCTCCGGCATCGTGCCGAAGGTCGTGGAGCAGACCACCCGCGGCGAGCGCGCCTACGACATCTTCAGCCGCCTGCTCAAAGAGCGGATTCTGTTTGTCGGGACGCCGATCAACGACCAGATCGCCAACCTGACGGTCGCGCAGCTTCTGTACCTGGAGAGCGAAAGCTCGGATCAGCCGATCCAGATGTATGTCAACTCGCCGGGTGGGGCGATTTACAGCGGCCTGGGCGTCTACGACACGATGCAGTACACCGAGTCGCCGATCGCTACGATCTGTGTGGGGCTCGCGGCGTCGATGGGCTCGGTGCTGCTGGCCGCCGGCGAGGACGGGCAGCGCGCCTGCCTCCCCAACGCCCGCGTCATGATTCACCAGCCGATGGGCGGGGCTCAGGGGCAGGCCTCCGACATCGAGATTCGGGCCGAGGAAATTGGGTGGCTCAAGAAGCGGCTCTACCAGATCCTGGCGCACCACACCGATCAGGACTTCGATCAGATCGAGGCCGACGCCGACCGCAACTACTGGATGAGCGCAACCGAAGCCCAGACGTACGGCGTGGTCGACAATGTGCTCAACCCCGAAACCCTCGACGGCCTTCGGGGCCTGTACGGCAGTGGCGAGAACGGAACCGTGGGGGACGAAGGGGACGGGGACGACGCGTAGGGCGGTGCACCGACGCGTCGGGCGCATCAGTCCGACGCGCCCGCCTCGGCGCTTCCGGTGGGTTTCTGAAACACCATGAAGTGCTGGCGGGGGAGCATCTCCTTTGTCTCCACCCACTCCAGCCCCACGGCGCGCATCTCCTTTTTGGCCTGCGCCTCCGACATTTTGTGGAGGGGCTTAATCGGGATGCTCGGGTCTTCCTTCCGGTACTCCACGAGGTAGACGCGCCCGCCGGGCACAAGCGCCTCGCGCAGGTTCAGCATCATCTCGCGGGGATGGGAGAACTCGTGGTAGGCGTCCACCATCAGCGCCGCGTCGATGGAGTCGGCGGGCAGGTTGGGGTCGCGCACGGTGCCTTCCACCAGCGTCACGTTGTCGATGCCCTGGGCCTCGATCGTGTCCTCCATGATGGATAGCATCTCCGGCTGAATATCGACGGCAAACACGCGCCCCTCCGGCACCGTCGGGGCAATGCGGAAGGTAAAGTAGCCGGTGCCCGCGCCGAGGTCGGCCGCCACGGCGTCGGGGGCCAGGGCCATGCTGTCGACGAGGAGATTGGGCTTTTCGTCGCGAGCCCGCTCGGGCCGCTCCAGCCACTGGGCCCCGCGGTGGCCCATCACCTGCGAGATCTCGCGTCCCATGTACATCTTCCCGGTGCCGTCGCGGCTCGGGGTGGTCTGCGTGTAGACGTCGGTGGTGTCGGCCGTCGTGTCGGGCTCGGAGGCCTCCGAGGGGGACTCCTGGGCACAGGCCGGGGCGGCAAGCGCCAGCACGAGCAGGCCGGCGACGAGCGGGGGACGGGCGGCAGGGGGGAGCATACGCGTGACGGGCGGCGGATGTGAAAGACGACGCAGCGGCCATATTCCCAGCGGGCCGGCAGGGTCCCCGCCGCGGGCCGCAGGCGCAAAAATGTTGCGCGCTTGGCACAGTCCAGCCCGCAGCGCTCCGGGACCGCGCCTCTTCCCGTTGGCGGGGGATACAGCGGCGGAGCACGGACGCCATGTACGGATGCCGTGTACGGACGCCGCGTACGGACGCCGCGTAGGGGCGGCGCTACGAGGCCGGGGCGCGGGTGTCGAACGCGTAGATCGTGGTGGAGCGGTAGGTGTCTCCGGGCCGCAGAATCGTGGAGGGGAAGGCCGGTTCGTTTGGTGCGTTCGGGAAGTGCTGCGTCTCCAGGCAGACGCCGGCGTGAGGGCCGTAGGGGGCCCCGTTTTTCCCCGTGAAGGTGCCGCTCAGCGCGTTTGCGGTGTACAGCTGCACGCCCGGCTCCGTGGTGTAGACCGTGAGTTCGCGTCCGGAGTGGGGGTCGTATACCTGCGCGGCGAGGCCCGGCCTCGCTCCCTCATCGTCGCATCGCGCACGGACGAAGTTGTGGTCATACCCCTGCGCACGCCGGAGCTGCGGGGCATCGGCGTCGATGCGGGCGCCGATGGGCGTGGGGTGCCGGAAGTCAAAGGGCGTGCCGTCGACGGGCCGGATCTCCCCGGTGGGGAGGAGAGCCGAGTCGATGGGCGTGAAATGGTCGGCCTTGATCGTGAGGCGGTGGTCGAGCACGTCGTCGGCGGCGGGCCCGGCGAGGTTGAAGTATGTGTGCTGGGTGAGGTTGACCGGCGTGGGGGCGGTGGTCCGGGCCTCGTAGTGGACCGCCAGTGCGTTGTCGTCCCGCAGGTGGTACGTTACCGCTGTGGTGAGGCGACCGGGATAGCCCTCCTCGCCCGCCGGGCTCACGTACGTGTACCGGATGGCGGCCCTGCCGTCCTCGAATGGGTGGGCGTCCCAGAGCCGCTTGTCGAAGCCGACCGCGCCCCCGTGCAGGTGATGCGGGCCGTGGCTCTTCGTCAACTGGTGCGTTTGCCCATCAAGGTCAAACCGGCCATTTTCGATGCGATTGCAGTATCGCCCAATGACGGCGCCGAAATACGGGGCCTCAGACGCGTACGCTTCCGAGCAATACTGCTCCGGGGCCGAAAGGCCGAGGACCACGTCCTCAAACGCTCCCTTCCGATCGGGAAGGCGAAGCCCAAGAATCGTGGCCCCGTAGTTCATGGACCGAAGCTCCACCCCGTTCGAGTTTCTCAGGGAGTAAATCTTAAGGGGCGGCGCCGTACCTGGAGAGGCAGACAGTTGCACTTCGGCGGACAAAGCAACGGAGACAGCGGGCACGACGTCGATCCGAGAGGACAAAGGTGAGGGGGCTGGGGGGCTCGGTGAAGGAGCGCGGGGAGCGTGGAGGAGCGCGAGGCGCGCCCGATGCGTCCGTGGTGGAGCGGCACGACGAACCGCAAAAACGCCACCCGAACCGACTCGATCATAAGCAAGCCCTCGGGACTCCGTCAACCCGGGGACGCTCACGGCGGGGGCAGATCCACCGTCTGCTTTCATCGGGACGGGTCCTGAGGCCGCCTCTACGCCCCCCGGATCAGGCGGGTGGCACGTCCGCGGGCGAGGACCGTTTGAATGGCACCGGCCCCAATGGCACGGTGCTGGCGGTTGGAGGTCCACAGGGCCCGGGTGCGGGACCAGATGCCGTCGGGCTCCTCGGGGGGAAGCGGGAGGTCCGACGGAAGCGAGCGGGACGGGTCTGCTCGGCGCAGGTCCGTCGCCGTGGGGAGCAGCCGTTCGTAGCGTTCGTTCCAGCGGTGCCACTCGTTCCACCAGGCCAGGTCCTCCATTTCGGAGCGGAGGGCCGTGAGCACAGCGTCTTCGTCTTGACGGTACAGCTCAAGGGCCTGGTCCATCCAGTACCACCCGGGGTCCTCGAACTGTGTCCAGATGAGGGAGCGAAAACTGAGCCACGCGTCTTTCCAGGCGCGCTTGGCACGAGGCATCATAGGGAACCGCAAGGTTGGGAGCGAAAGATTGCAGAAGGCAGGCGAGGCTCCGACCGATTCTTATCCGGACGCGGAGGCTGCATCCCGTGTGGCGTGGGCCAGGGCGGGCGTCTCGCCGTAGAGATAGTTGAGGACGTCGTCGGCGTCGTACTGCGGGTCCTCTGCGGAGCCGAGCGGCAGGTTCGTCAGTGCGTCGCCGCCGGTGTAGAGCGGCAGCTCCGTGTCCCCGTCCCGCTGCTGGGGCTGGCCGATGTTGGCCATGAGCGCGTTGCAGAGGCAGCCGCGGCCCTCCGCCTCGCCGGGATCACCGCCCTTCCGCACGTAGTCGTCGACCGGCTCGGCGGGGCAGCGGCCCAGAAGCCACCCGTTCTCGTCGACGTAGGGCTCGCGCAGGTAGCCGAGGTCGCAAATGCGAGCCCGGCGGTCGTAGCGGGCGTCGTCGGCAAGCGTCCCGGGAAGGGTAAGGACCTTAAACGGAAAGCCGGTCGGCGACACGCGTCCGCTTGTGCGGACCGACACCTCGCCCGTGTGCAGGCCCCGAATGATCCGGCGGGTCATTTCGGGCGGGTACCCCGCCTCGTCGGTCAGGGAGAAAAGAGACCCCACCTGGATGCCCGCCGCCCCGACGTCGTGGGCGTACTGCAGGCCCTCCGGCGAGCCGTATCCGCCCGCAAGGTAAAAGGGTGTGCCGAGGGCACGGATGCGATCCAGATCCGGAATGTCCTTCTCGTCGTAGATCGGCGTATCGGTCTCGTCGTACTGTTTGTTGCGGGGCGGGGCGTTGTGCCCGCCGGCCACCGGGCCCTCGATCACCCAGCCGTCGATCCGGTCGTCCGGCAGCTTCGCGTCCATGATGCGGGCGAGGCTGTCCGACGAGACGATCGGGAAAAACGCCGGGGGATCGAGCGCCGGCGGATCGTCGAGCAGGTCGGCCGGGTCGAGGTCGTACGTGTAGGCGTCTGCGGGGTCGTCGCACTGGGACGTGTCCGCGTTGAGCCGGAGGGCGGCCGGGGCGCCGGCCGCGAGCTTCGGGATTTGCTTGGCTTCTTCGAGGGGAATCCCGGCCCCGATGAAGGCCACGTCGACCCCCGCCAGCATGGCGCCGTAGAGACACGGGAGCGAGTAGCGGGTGAGCTTGGCCAGCAGGTTCATCCCAACGATGCCGTCGTGGCCCTGCGTGGCCATGCGCACCTCGGTGTAGGTGGCCGCCGCCAGGATGCGCTGCGCCCGGGCCGGCGCGTCGAACCGGTGAATGGGGAGCAGGTCGTAGGGCGCGCCGTCGGGCCGCCCCTCGGGCCGGTAGAAGCGGTCGATCAGGTGCTCCACAATCGCGTCGTCCGGGTAGGTCCGGAGCACCGAGCGGCGGTCGTGGGGATCGCCGTCCTGCAGCTCCCGCACCACCACGGTATCGATGGCCGTGCCGGAGATCACGCCGATCTCGCCGCGCTGGGCCACGTGACGGGCCAGGCGCCAGGTGGACACCCCAATGCCCATGCCGCCCTGGATGATGGAGGGAAGAGAATCGAGCTTGAGATCCGTGCGAGGCATGGTCGGTGGGAAGGGAATGAGGAGAGAGCGTCAGGCGTGAGGGGCGGGGCCGGTTCGTGGTGCGCGGGTCGTATTGCGCGGGTTGTATTGCGTACTCCGTATTTCGTATTCCGTATTGGGTATTGTGGCAGGGGCCTCCGAGGCGAAATACGCAGCGGGAAACATGCACGGTCAGACGGTTTGCGCGTGGACCGGCTGCTCGTCATTGGCCTGCCAGTAGGCGTCGAAGGCCATGGCAATGTTGCGGATGAGAAGGCGGCCGGGCGGGCGTACGTGGAGGGCCTCGGGCGTGAGCGTGACGAGGCCGTCGGCTTCCATCGGGCGGAGCGCCGCGAGGGCGTCGGCAAAGGTCGCGTCGAAGTCAACGTCGAATCGGTTTTCGATCGGAGCCTTCTCCAGATGAAAGTGGCACATGAGCTGCCCGATCACGTGGCGGCGCAGGCGGTCCTCGGGCGTCAGCCGGTAGCCCCGGTCGGTCGGGAGCCGACCGTCTTCGACGCGCTCGCGGTAGGCGGGAAGGGCCTTTGCGTTCTGGGCGTAGGCGCCGTCCAGCTGGCTGATGCCGGAGGCGCCAAAGGCGACGACCTCGGCCTCGGCCCGCGTGGAGTAGCCCTGAAAATTGCGGTGGAGCGTGCCCTCGTCCTGCGCCACCGCGAGCGGGTCGTGGGGCCGGGCGAAGTGGTCCATCCCGATGAACCGATAGCCGCCGGGGCCGGTCAGCCGCTCGATGCCACGCTTAAAGAGCCGCAGCTTCGCCTCCGGTTCGGGGAGAGCATCCTCGTCGATGGCGCGCTGGTGCTTCTTGATGGAGGGCACGTGGGCGTAGCTGTAGAGCGCAATGCGGTCCGGGGCCAGCCGCTCGGTCACGTCGAGGGTGGTTTCGAAGCGGGCGGGCGTCTGGTGGGGAAGGCCGTAGACAAGGTCGACGTTGATGCTCTCAATGGTGGAGGCGCGGGCCCAGCGCACCACCTGCGCCACCTGCTCGGTGGGCTGGACGCGGTTGATGGCCTCCTGCACCGCCGGGTTCACGTCCTGCACGCCCACGCTGAGGCGGTTGACGCCGATGGCCGCGGCGGCCGCCAGGCGCTCTTTCGTGAGCGTGCGCGGGTCGGCCTCGAGGCTGATTTCTGCGTTGTCCGCGATGGGGAACCGGTCGTGCAGGTGCGCCCCCAGCGCGCGGATCTGGTCGGCAGACAGGTAGGAGGGGGTGCCGCCGCCCCAGTGCACTTGCACGACGGGACGACGCGGGTCGAGGTGGGCGGCCGTCTGGTCGATCTCCCGCTTGAGCGTCTCCAGGTAGGCCTGGATGCGCTCCCGATCCCGGGTGACCGTCATGTGGCAGCCGCAGTAGTAGCAGAGCGACCGGCAGAACGGCAGGTGGAGGTACAGAGAAAGGGGCGTCGAGGCGGCCGGCGCTGAGAGGTCCTCCGCAAACGCGGCCGGCCCGTACCCCTTGTGAAAGTGCGGGGCCGTAGGGTAGCTCGTGTACCGGGGGCCGGGCCGGTTGTAGCGGCGAATCAGCTCGAGGTCAACAGACAGGTCGTGCATGACAGCGTAGGGCGACTGTCGCGGCTATGATCGTGGATGCTGTTTTGGCCCCTGTTGGGGCTACTGGCGTGGCGGCTACTGCGCAAGGGAGCGGGCGCGGGGGAAGAGGATGTTGTTTTCCTTGTGGATGTGCTGGTGCAGGTCGATCTCCAGCTCGCGGAGCCGGTCCAGGGCAGACCGGAATGTGGGGCAGGCGTCCTCCGGCGGGGTGTAGTCGTTGGTGAGGCTGCGGAGGCGCTCGACGGCCGCCCCCGCGTCGTCGTGCTCCGTGATCATGGCGTCGATGCCGCCGACGTCCAGCGAAGCCCCACGGCCCTCGTCCGACGCGGCGGTCGTCAGGGCGCGGATGGAGGGAAAGACCCGCTCCTCCTCTGTCATCATGTGGGGTTCGAGGCCCAGCTTCAGCGCCTGAAAGACCTCCAGCACGGGGGCGAGCCAGTCGACCTCCGCCCTGTGCGCCGCCACCACGCGGCGGAGCAGGGCCTCCAGCGCGGGCAGCTCGCGGCGGAGAAAGGCGTGGTGGGTGCCAATGATGTGGTCGATGAGGGCGCCGAGCGGGGCCTCCGTCCAGTCCGTCTCGGCTGTGAACGCCGGGAGGGTCACCGCATCGAGCATGCGGCCGACCGTTTTGGGGTCGAGGTCGTTCTTGCGACAGGCCTCCGCGAGGGAGTGGTCGCCCCGGCAGCAGTAGTCGATGCCGAGGTGTTCAAAGACGCGGGCCCGGACGGGCCGGTCGGTCACGAGTTGGGCAACAGGCGCATCGGGGGAGGCAGTCGGCATGAGCACGCGGGGCAGGTGAAACAGCGGGCGGGGCAGAGGCCGCGGCGACCACGGTCCATCACATATAAGAGTCCTTTATCCGATTATTGACCGCAAGGCTCAGGATGGCGGGAGAATCAACGGCCCGGGGGAGCGGCGGCCCCATAATTCGGAGCCAAAGGTCCTAATTACGGGCGTCGGCTTTGGTTCCGGGGCGTCGGGCGGTGGGGGGGCGGCGCCCTTCTACCGCAGGTCGCCAAGGCGAAGGGTAAGGCCCAGGCCGCCGAGGGGCTGGGCGGTGTTGACGTTCGCAAA